>CAZKCT010000004.1:0-58708 GCA_964551545.1 uncultured Piscirickettsiaceae bacterium
TATGGATGGATGGGATGATGAGGTCGCCAAGTGGGAAGAGAAAAAGAGCGCGTAAGTGCCCTTGATCAAATCTTAAGTAATTGAATTCAAATATAGAGTAATTGGAGAAGAATTATGGCAGAAGCACCACGTATGCCGGAAGAGACTGGGGTACCCGATGCGTTCCCATTTATGCACCCAACCCTGAAAGAGAACTACGGTGCATGGAAGTTCCATGACCGCCCACGTCCGGGTGTACTGCACCACGTTGCAAAAAGCGGTGAAGAGATCTGGAGTGTTCGTTGCGGTACGCAGCGCCAGCTCGATCTCTACACCATTCGTCTGTTGGCTGACATCGCAGATGAGTTCAGTGATGGTTACCTGCGCTTCACAACACGTAACAATGTTGAGTATCTCTGTAAGGATGAGAGCCGTGTTGCACCACTGATTGATCGCCTGAATGAAGAGGGTTTCCCTGTTGGTGGAACCGGTCCATCAGTGACCAATATCTCTCATACACAGGGCTGGATGCACTGTGACATCCCAGGTACTGACGCCTCTGGTGCTGTGAAGGCACTGATGGATGAGTTGCATGACGAGTTCATCAAGGAAGAGATGCCGAACCGTGTGAAGATCACCTCTTCTTGCTGCCAGATTAACTGTGGTGGTCAGGGTGATATCGCAATCAACATCCAGCACACCAAGCCACCCAAGATCAACCATGATCTGGTTTCTGGTGTCTGTGAGCGTCCATCGGTTGTTGCGCGTTGCCCAGTTGCGGCGATTCGTCCTGCGATGGTCAACGGCAAGCCCTCCCTGGAAGTTGACGAGAAGAAATGTGTCTGCTGTGGCGCATGTTTCCCGCCTTGTCCTCCAATGCTGATCAATGATCCAGAGCACTCCAAGCTGGCGATCTGGGTTGGTGGTAAGCACTCGAATGCACGTAGCAAGCCTAGCTTCCATAAGCTGGTTGCTGCTGGCATCCCAAACAATCCACCACGCTGGCCTGAGGTCTCTGAGATCGTCATGAAGATCCTCAAGGTCTACAAGGAAGATGCGAAGGATTGGGAGCGTATGGGTGAGTGGGCTGAGCGTATCGGCTGGCCAACGTTCTTTGAGAAGACAGGTCTGCCATTCACTAAGTACCACATCGATACTTGGCGTGGTGCCCGTGCAAGCCTGAATAACTCGACTCATATCCGCTTCTAAGGAGTGTTGAGATGAAGATTTCAATTCAGGTAAACGAAGGCCCTTATCAGCACCAGTCGTCTGATAGTGCCTACAACTTTGCAAAGGCCGCAGTCGAGAAGGGGCATGAGATCTTTCGTGTCTTCTTCTACCACGACGGTGTAAATAACGGCACTCGTCTGGCGAGTCCACCACAGGATGACCGTAATGTTCAACAGCGTTGGAGTGATCTGGCCAAAGAGCATGAGATGGATCTGGTGATCTGTGTGGCTGCTGCGCAGCGTCGCGGCATTGTGGATGATGGCGAGGCAGAGCGGAACGGCAAGGATGCTACCAATATCATGGATGGCTTCCGTATCTCTGGTCTGGGTCAGTTGATTGAGGCTGGTATCCAGTCTGATCGTCTGGTTGTCTTTGGTGATTAAGTTAGGAGAAGCCAAAAATGTCTGAAATTAAAAAGTTTCTCTACGTCAATCGTAAAGCCCCTTATGGAACGGTTTACGCCTTGGAGTCACTGGAAGTGGTTCTGATTGGTGCAGCTTTCGATCAGGATGTGTCGCTGGTCTTCATGGATGATGGTGTGTTCCAGATCAAGAAGGATCAGAACTCCGAGGCATCCGGAATGAAGAATTTCTCGCCAACCTACAATGCGTTGGGTGACTACGATGTCAATAAGATTTATGTCGAGAAAGAGTCTCTCGAAGCACGTGGGTTGACTGTAGATGACCTGATGGCCCTGACCTACGAAGATGAAGATGATGACTGGGCTGAGAAGTCCTCCATCCATCTGGTCTCTGCTGATGAGATCCGTGATCTCATGGAAGAGAGCGACGTAGTTCTCAGTTTCTAAGGGTAGGAGATTAATTATGTTACACATTGTAAATAAGTCACCTTTCCAGAATGACTCCTTTGGCTCATGCATGTCGCACGCGACGAACAGCAGTACTGTACTGTTGATTGAAGATGGCGTCTTTGCTGCACTGAAGGGTAGTGCCGTTGCCGATAAGCTCTCTGGTGCAAAGGTTGTTGCACTGCAGAGTGATGTTGCAGCACGTGGCATCGAAGCCAATCTGGCAGACGGTGTTGAGCTGGTTGACTATGCCGGTTTTGTAGATCTGGTTGCTGAAAACGAAAAGCTTCAGTCTTGGGTTTAAGCCAAGGTTTTTTGAGTTTTAATTTTTTATTTTTCTGAATTAGGAGAAATGTTATGCCAAGTATGGACGTAAACGGTAATGCAGTAGACGTTGATGAGGAAGGTTACCTGACCGACATCAATGATTGGAACAGAGATATCGCATCTGCTCTGGCTGAGACCGAAGAGGTTGAGCTGACTGACGCACACTGGGAAGTCATCGACTTCCTGCGTGAGTACTATGACGAGTATCAGATCGCTCCAGCAGTACGTGTACTGACCAAGGCGATCGGCAAGAAGTTGGGTAAGGACAAAGGCAACAGCAAGTACCTCTACGAGCTGTTCCCATATGGCCCAGCGAAGCAGGCTTGTAAGATTGGTGGCCTGCCTAAGCCTACTGGCTGTATCTAAGCTTAATAACCAACGTTATTAATGCTTGAGCTCCGGGGGTGATCCTCACCCCCGGATGCCCACAAAATTCCGGGTATCTGCCTCAATTTTTGAGCGTGGATACCCTAATGGACTGTTCTGAGATGATCGCGGAGGCGAACGGCATATGTTAACTGAACTATTTGCCATACTTTTTTACGCAGCGACTGCCATTCTGGTGATTGGCGTTGCGATGCGAATTGCTGCTTACTGGCGCACACCAGCCCCGCTCAAGATCCCGACCATGCCTGCCCCTCGCACACAAGGTGGGATGGTTTTTCGCATGGGCCGAGAGGTCGTGTTGTTTGAAAGCCTGTTCCGCTCCAATAAATGGATCTGGATCTTTGGCTGGGTATTCCATATGGCACTGTTCCTGGTGTTGTTGCGTCACGGACGCTATTTTCAGGAGACCCCTTGGTTCATCACCGAGATTGTTCAGCCATTTGGTAAATATGCTGGCTTTGCGATGGTTGCAGGTCTGGCCGGACTTTGGGGGCGCCGCTTTTTGGTGGAGCGCATCCGCTATATCAGCACCCCGTCTGACCACTTGATGCTGCTGTTGTTGATTGGTATTGGTGCGAGTGGTGTGATGATGACCTTTGTTGCACATACTGACATTGTTGCACTGAAGCAGTTCATGACAGGGTTGATGGTCCTTGATTGGAAGCCGCTGCCTGCAGACCCTATTTTGATTGTCCACCTCTCTCTGGTGGTTGTACTGATGGTGATTTTCCCAATCAGTAAGCTGATGCATGCCCCAGGCATCTTTTTCAGCCCAACCCGTAACCAGATTGATGACTCTCGTGAGAAACGTCACATCGCCCCTTGGGCCGCTGAGATGGAGAAATAAGTCGTGGCAAAAGTAGAGATTGAAAAGCCAGAGCTGAGCGAATACCTGCAGATTCCGGTATTGCAAGAGGGCTCTATGGCCCACTCATCACCCTTTGTGGCCAAGCCTGCACATCAGGAGCCACTGAACTTTCCGGGTGAGTTGGTTGAGGATTGGCATGATCAGGCGATCGCCAAGATGGAGGATCTGAGCAAGACTTCTCGTAGCTTTAGCCTCTTCCTCGACATCTGTGTCCACTGTGGCTCCTGTACCGACAAGTGTCACTATTTCCTCGGTACGGCTGATCCAAAGAATATGCCAGTGGCTCGTCAGGAGCTGCTGCGTAGCGTCTATCGTCGCTACTTTACCTTTGCGGGTAAATACTTCCCCAATCTGGTTGGGGCAAAAGATCTGACCCGTGAGACGCTGGATGAGTGGCACAGCTACTACCATCAATGCTCCGAATGCCGTCGCTGCTCTCTGTTCTGCCCGTACGGGATCGATACGGCAGAGATCACCATGGCTGCACGAGATATTCTCGATGTAGTGGGCTACGGTCAGAAATATGACAATGAGATTCTGGGTAAGGTCCTGAAAATTGGTAATAATCTCGGTCTTCCGGGGCCTGCACTGGCGGCGACTCTGGAGGATTTGGAAGAGGATCTGGAGGACGATACCGGTCTGCCGATCCGTATGCCACTGAATGAGAAAGGGGCTGATGTTCTACTGATCACCCCTTCCGCAGACTTCTTTGCAGAGCCACACATTGATGGTTTGATGGGCTACGCCAAGGTGTTCCACCAGGCAGGCATCAGCTGGACCATGAGTGATTATGCCTCTGAGGGTGCCAACTTCGGGATGTTCATTGGTAACTATCCCACCATGAAGAAGGTCGCAGAGCGCATCCGTACTGCTGCCTTGGAATTGGGTGTGAAGCGAGTGGTAGTCGGGGAGTGTGGTCATGCATGGCGTGTTGCCTACAGCTTCTGGAATACACTGGCTGGTACTGGGCATGGTGCAGCTGCAGATGATAAGTATGCACAGATGCTGCAGAAGCAATTGGACCCTCGCTACCCAGCACCTCAACACATCATCGAGCTGACCCATAGCCTGATGCAAGACAACGTGTTGAAGATCGATAAGTCTGCCAATGATCATCGTACTGTCACTTTCCACGACTCCTGTAATGTGGCGCGTGGTACCGGTATGGGTGGCATTGAGCGCGGCCAGTTTATTCTGCCGCGTGAGGTGATCAAGAACGTGGTCAACAACTATGTGGAGATGGATAGCTCCACCATGTTTGAGGAGACCTACTGCTGTGGTGGCGGTGGTGGACTGCTGACCGATGACCTGATGGAGCTGCGTGTGAAGGGCGCAATGCCAAGAATGCACGCCTTGAAGAAGGTCTTTGATGAAGAGGGTGTCGATACATTGGCCGCAATCTGTGCGATTTGTAAGAGCCAATTCAGCAAGGTACTGCCTTACTACGACATGCCAATGCACATGATTACCAGTGTTCACCAGTTGGTTGGTGATGCATTGGTGTTTGAGAATAACGATTGAACTAGCAGAGGACTCGATTGATCGGGTCTTTGTTTTGACTTTATAGAGATAGGAGCATCTGATAATGGCAACGCCAAGTGATGAGATGAACACAGAGTTGAACTACCGCCGCTACGAGGATTACCCACGCGACGAAGGCGTACACTCGTATGATAATGATGAGATGATCTGGCAGGCGAGCTGGACTCACAAGTGCCCAACTTATGTTCACCAGACTCCGCCATGTCAGGCGAGCTGCCCATCCGGTCATGACGTGCGTGGCTGGCTCGATATCGTTCGCGGCATCGATACCCCACCGGAAGGGATGACCATGGAAGACTATGCCTTCCAGCGTTACACCCAGGCCAACCCATTCCCATCGACCATGGGTCGCGTCTGTCCTGCACCTTGTCAGGATGGCTGTAACCGTAATGAAGTGGAAGACTTCGTAGGAATCAACTCCATCGACCAGTTCATTGGTGACAACGCACTGGAGAACGGCCTCGGTTTTGAGGCGGGTGAAGATACCGGTAAGAAGATTGCGATCATCGGTGGCGGTCCAGCAGGACTGGCTGCGGCTTATCAGCTGCGCAAGGATGGTCACGGTGCAACCGTATTTGATGACCACGATACACTGGGCGGCATGATGGTTTACGGTATCCCAGGCTATCGTACGCCACGTGAGATGCTGGCGGGTGAGATCAAACGTATTACAGACATGGGTGTTGAGATCAAGCTCAGCACTCGCGTGGGTACCGATATTCAGGTTGCAGACCTGGAAAAAGAGTACGACGCAATCCTCTGGGCGATTGGCGCTCAGGCAGGTCGTGCACTGCCTATTGATGGCGGTGATGCACCGAACTGTGTAACGGGTGTTGATTTCTTGAGTGCGTTCAACTCCGGTAAGCTGAAGCATATTGACGGCAAGATTGTGGTTGTCGGTGGTGGCGATACCTCGATTGACGTCGCCTCTGTGGCGCGTCGTATCGGTAATATATCAGCCGTTAATGAGAAGGATCGTCCAGAGCATGTAATTTTGGGGAATACTGCGCATGATGTGGCAGACACAGCGGCCCGTGAAGGCGCCGACGTGGTGCTGATCTCTCGTCAGCCTGTTGAGAACATGAATGCTGCCCAGCATGAAATCGATGATGCACTGCGTGAAGGTGTTGAGATTCGCGGCTCTCTGAGTCCTGTTGAGGTGGTTGTGGATGACAGCGGTCGTGCAACAGGTCTGAAGGTGGTTCAGCTCAGCTATGAGTCTGGCAAGGCCGAGCCGGTTGAGGGAACTGAAGAGGTGATTGAGTGCACCATGATTGCTTCTGCAATTGGCCAGTCCGGTGACTTTACTGGTTACGAGGATCTTGATAATGGTCGTGGCCTGATTGACGCGACCAAGAACTATGAAGTGAAAGGAAAGTCTGGTCACTTTGTTGCGGGCGATATCATCCGTCCACATCTGCTGACCACTGCCATTGGTCAGGCTTCTGTTGCGGTTGAGTCCATCAATGATTATCTCAACCAGAAAGAGCTGAAGCCTCGTCCAAAGGTTGATGTGCACCACTTCCAGCTGATGGATCAGCTGAAGAAGAAGGGATTGGAGCCAGAGCATTTCCAGTCTGAGAATGACGGTAAAGAGAAGGAGGATGGCCACCGCGGAACCGCCGCCAGCAAGTATGCAATCCATAACTATGAAGATCGCTCCTTTGCGTCCATCATTACTCATGATCGTCTTTTCTTGGGACACTTCGATCATACGCCGCGTAACCACCGCTCTTTCGTTGAGGTTGATTCCAATCAGGTGCTGCAGAATTTTGACGAGCGTATGCAGGGATTGGACAAAGATACTGCAGTTGCAGAAGCCAAGCGTTGCATGAGCTGTGGCATGTGCTTTGAGTGTGACAACTGTGTGGTCTTCTGTCCGCAGGATGCAGTCTTCAAGGTGCGTAAGAATGAGAGTGCTGTAGGGCGTTATGTCGATACAGACTACGCCAAGTGTGTCGGTTGCCACGTCTGTGCAGATGTTTGCCCGACTGGCTACATCCAGATGGGACTGGGTGAGTAACCGTAAAACGACTGATAGAGTAACCAGAGGCTGAACATGGTGTTGTCTAGAAAGATCAAACAGCAAATTGCTGTTATCGCAGTACTCATCGCTACCGGTTTCGGATTCGGCTCGGTTGCTCAGGGTGACGACCAAGGAGCGAAGCGTTCCATTGGCGCCAACGCAGGAGATGCCTGTGTTCGCGATACGCAGTGGATGCGTCGCAATCACATGGACCTGCTCAAGCATGATCGGGATCGTACTTTGCGTCAGGGCATTCGTCCGGTGGAGGGAAGCCTCAAGGGGTGTGTTGATTGTCACACCAACCAGGATGATCACGGTAGCTATATTCCAGTCAATGCTGAGGGTGAATTCTGTAGCGGTTGCCACAACTACACCGCCGTCAAGCTTGACTGCTTTGAGTGTCATGCCACCAAGCCTGATGCCAGAGCAGAGACAGCGAGGGCAGGAAAATGAGCCAGAACCAGAAGATGGACCAGAATAGAGCAGAGCATGATGTTCAGGTTGTAGACGCTGCACGCCGCCGCTTCCTGGGCCAGGCCGCAGGCGCGACTGCAGTGATTGCGCCAGGTGTGACCTTGGTGAGCATCTCTTCCTCCAGCAGCGCAGCAGAAGGTGCCAGCAGTGAAAAACGCTGGGGCATGTTGGTTGATACCAATCAGTGTGAGCAGGGTTGTAATGACTGTGTAACGGCCTGTCAGCAAGAGAATGGTTGGGGGGATGGCTCTAGTGATGAATCCAACTCTCGTTCAGGCCAGAAGGCACAGTGGATTCGTACCGTAACGGTCCGGGATACTCAGACCAGCCACACCTCACAGCTGCCGATGATGTGCCAGCATTGTGAGCAGCCGCCTTGCGTGGATGTCTGCCCAACGGGTGCATCGATGAAACGTGCGGATGGCATTGTCCTGGTAGACAAGCATATCTGCATCGGCTGTCGTTACTGCATGATGGCCTGCCCCTACAAGGCGCGCTCTTTTATTCATGAGCCTATGCATGATCAGCGAAGCCATGCACCGCGTGGTATGGGTACCGTTGAGGCCTGTACGATGTGTGTTCACCGCGTCGATCGTGGGGATCAGCCTGCTTGTGTTGAGAAATGTAATAAGGGAGCCATGACTTTTGGTGATCTGAATGATCCCAATAGCGAAATCTCCAAGAAGCTGGCGGCAGCCAGTTCTACGCAGATTCGTGCAGACCTTGGAACCAACCCAAGCGTACGTTACAGCGGAATCTAATCGAGTTAAATCGCGAACCAATCACGGAAAGACAAGATGAAAAGAATCGTCTACAGCGGAATAGAAGGTCGTAGCATCGGATATTGGGGGCTCATGGCAGTCCTCGGATTTTTCATCCTGTTGGCTGCGGGATCATTTTTCTACATGCATGGCGGCCACTATGTCACCGGAATGGATAATCAGGTGGTCTGGGGGATGCCCCATGTGTTTGCGATCTTCCTGATTGTTGCCGCCTCGGGTGCCCTGAATGTGGCCTCGATCTCTTCTGTCTTCAATCAAACCATCTACAAGCCGATGGCACGGATGTCCGCCATTTTGGCGCTGACCCTGCTTGCGGGTGGGCTTGCTGTATTGGTTCTCGATCTGGGGCGTGCGGATCGCCTCGTCGTGGCGATGACCTCGTATAACTTCAAGTCGATCTTTGCCTGGAATATCTACCTCTATACCGGCTTCTTCGTGATCGTTCTGGCTTACCTCTGGACCATGTTTGATCCTGCGATGCACCAGCATACCCGCAAGGCAGGTACAGCGGCGTTCCTCTGGCGTCTTGCATTGACCACTGGTACAGGCTCCATCTTCGGGTTTCTAGCAGCACGTCAGGGATATGATGCTGCAGTGATGGCACCAATGTTCATTATTATGTCTTTTGCCTTCGGCAAGGCGATCTTCCTGATCCTGTTGGTTGGTATCTTCCGCTTTACCAATCGCTCTATCAGTACAGATCTGATTGTGCGTCTGAAGAAGCTGTTTGGTGTCTTTGTTGCAGCGGTACTCTACTTTACCGTGGTGTTCCACCTAACCAACCTCTATGCCGCTGAGCATGGTGGGTTCGAGCGCTTTATTCTGATGGATGGTGGGGTCTACACCTTCCTCTTCTGGGTCGTACAGGTACTGATTGGTGGTGTCATCCCCCTGATTCTGATCTTTCACTCCGCTTTTGATCACAATTACCGTGCCCTGATTACTGCAGCCACACTCGTCATTATTGGTGGTGTTGCGCAGATCTATGGCATCGTGGTTGGTGGCCAGGCTTATCCTCTGGTGCTATTTCCAGGAAAAGAGGTGAGCAGCAGTTTCAATGATGGGGTTGTGAACAGTTATGTGCCAACACTTCCTGAGATCTTGTTGGGGTTGGGCGGTGTCGCATTGGCGATCGCACTGTTCCTCTTTGCGGTCAAGGTGCTGCGACTGATTCCTGATAACCTCAATGCTGAGCATGTTGCGACTTCTACCGAGAGCGCTCGTTAATCGGCGCGGGGATGAAACCGCGTAGCGGATCTCTTGAAGCAGCTCTACCTCTCTGCTGCCCATAAGTCCTCGGGCAAAACCACAGTTACATTAGGCCTCTGTGCTGCGTATGCAGCCAGAGGCCTTTCTGTCTCCCCATTCAAAAAGGGGCCAGATTATATCGATCCGATGTGGTTATCGATGGCGGCAGGCCTTCCTTGCCATACCTTGGACTTTTATACCATGGAGCAAGAGGAGATCCTTTCGCTCTATCATCAGGAGCGCCAGGGGAGTGACCTAGTGTTGGTGGAGGGCAACAAGGGACTCTATGATGGGCTTTCAGTAGATGGCTCGGATAGCAATGGCGCGATGGCCAAGTTGCTTAATCTGCCCGTTGCACTGGTCATCAACACCAATGGAATTACGCGCGGGATTGCGCCACTGCTCTTGGGGTATCAGCAATTTGATCCCGAGATCCGCTTTGCCGGAGTCATTCTGAACCAGACCGGAAATGCTCGCCACGAATCCAAACTGCAACAGGTAGTGGAGCACTATACCGATTTTCCGGTATTAGGGGCGATTCGTCGACATCCAGATCTAGAAATTGTGGAACGTCATCTGGGGCTGGTTCCCAGCAATGAGGCGGATGCTGCGCGTCAGAAAATTGAGTCGATTCGTCAGGCAGTTGAGTCACAGGTGGATCTGGACCGCCTGCTAGAGTGTGCATCCGATCAGGAGGAGGCAGCCCCCCCCTCATTTGAGCCCATCTGTTTTGAGAAAGAGGAGCCGCTCCGTATCGGCATTGCGCGAGATGAGGCCTTTGGATTCTATTATGCGGCGGATCTGGAAGCTTTTCGTCAGCAGGGGGCTGAATTGGTCCCCTTCAGTCCTATCCATGATCAGCAGCTCCCCGAGGTGGATGGGTTGTTGATTGGTGGAGGATTCCCAGAGACCCATATGGCCCCACTGGAGCAGAACCACAAGATGCGGAGTCAGATCCGAGAGGCGATTGAAGCAGGGCTACCGACCTATGCCGAGTGTGGTGGACTGATGTACCTCTCTCGCCAGATTCGGTGGCAGGGTCGTGCCTCAGAGATGGTGGGGGTGATTCCAGGGGAGTGCCAGATGCACCGCCGACCTCAGGGTCGGGGATATGCCCGTTTCCAGCGCACTGGAGAGGCGCATGAGACTCCCGCGCATGAATTTCACTACTCCTCACTAGAGGGGCTTCCCACAGGAATTGAGTACGCCTACATCATCCATCGTGGATATGGCATTGATGGAAAACAGGACGGAATGATTTACAAAAACCTGCTGGCGAGTTATGTTCATCAGCGGAATACCCGACAGAATCCCTGGGTTAAAGGGTTTCTCGATCGGGTTCGGAAAATTAAGAATAGCTGACACAAGGAATAGTGATGATTACAGTAACAGAGAGTGCACTCGGTTTTATTCGCCACTCGGCAGAGCAGGGTGGAATTGAAGAGGCGATGGGGTTGCGAATCGCCATCAAAGAGGCGAGTGATGGCGGCTATGACTATGGCATCGGCTTTGATGAGGAGCGAGAGAAAGATCTGCAGTTCGAGTTTGATGGCGTCAAAGTACTGATCAACGAAGAGCTGCGTGATTATCTTGAGGATGCCACATTGGACTATGTGGAGTTGGAGGGTGGGGAGATGAACCTGATTGTTCTCAACCCGAATGACCCCACCTACACCCCTCCCAAAAAGAATAAAAAACAGTAGGCAGCACATCCGATGAGAGTGGTCCACAAATGGCACAAAAGCAGTGATCGTGACCTGAAGCAGGTCGCTGAATCACTGGCCTACAACTGCTGGAAATTCGCCCTCACCAGTGTCCGTGGGCTACAGGATGAGAAGTTCTACTTCACCTCCAAGGCGCAAGGGATGGCAGTGACCACAGAGGTGCTAATCTTTCTGATGCAGACCACTGATCGCTTGATCTATGAGGCGATGGAGCCTGAGGACCGGGCTCAGTTCATTGGGGCGATGGCCTATCGCTTTCTCGACATCATTCTCGACAACTATAATGATTTAGCCGACGGTGATGCGCCAGACCGCACCGACTTGGTGGGGTTGATCAATAAGCGGGCGAACGACTACTCAGGGTTCAGTTATGGAGAGGAGGGGCCTAGCTACCATTTCCTGCGCTACTTCGGTGAGAGCGTCGGGAAAATCATGGGGCAGGATCAGGATAACAAGTGGGTGATCGACCAGATGATGGAGATCGAGGCACCGGACCTGATTGCCAAGCTCAAAAAGTCAATCGAGGGAATTGTCGGGATTGAGATGGCGTAGTGGTGGGGGCGTATACCCTACGCTCTTCCTTCAGGGGTTAGTGGGATGACCCAACTACAGAAGTGGCGGGTATCCCGCTCCAGCCCATCCTCAAAGCCGGTCGAGTACTCCTGCGTGATCTCACCCTCCTCACGACGAGGATTGCGCAGGTAGCCTCCCATCCACCCTTCCATATACTCCGGATCGACGTTGAGTTCGATCATTCGGCAGACCGCATCGTAGTAGCTCATTTCACCCATGGGGCTGATTATCCGTCAAAAGAAAAACGCCCTCAAGTGAGGGCGTTTTCTCGATCAAACATTAATCAATGTGGATCAGTCGTCACCGCCACCTGCAAAGGCCATCAGGATATGGAGCAGGCTGGTGAAGAGGTTATAGAGTGCAACATAGAGTGTCACCGTAGCGGCAATATAGTTGGTCTGGCCGCCGCGAACGATATTGCTGGTCTCCCACAGAATCAGGCCGCTGGAGAGCAGGGCAAACATGCCGGAGATTACCAGCATTCCCATGGGGAAGTGGAAGCCGAATAGTGAGGCACCGACCAACGCCAGAGAGGCGAAGAAGGCGATCATGATGCCGGACATCAGGAAGCCGGTCATGAAAGAGAAGTCCTTCTTGGTCGTCAGCACATAGCCAGACAATGCCAGGAAGATCAGGCCAGTCAGACCAAACGCAGTCGTGATGATCTGTTCACCGCCCTGCACGCCAGCATAGAAGCTCAGGGTTGGGCCAAGGCCATAGCCCAGCAGTGCAGTGAAGAGAAAGACTACGCCAATTCCGCTCGCCTTGTTCTCATGTCGAGGCATCACAAACCAGAGGACAGCCAGTGCGGCAAAGGAGCTGACCATGCCGCCCATTGGAGAGGCGTTGGTGACCATTGCAAATGCAGCGACCATTGCAGTCCACAGTAGAGAGACAGAGAGCAACATATAGGTATTTTTCAGTACCTTATTGGTTGCAAGAATTGATTCCTGGCTTCTAGGGAGGGCTTGTTCCATTGGGTTCATGATATTCCTCAAAAAAGTAGTCAATAGTGGTTCTATTAGAACATAAAACAGGGAATTGGTTCCGCTGTTTTGTCTGCTTCGATAGGGCTGTAGGATACGTAAAACAAGCCATTTTTCAAGCGTGAAATTGGGAGATTTAGGTTATGCCGCCTGCTCAACCGGATGCTGGCGAAGGTTGTCCTTCGCAGTACGAATCAGTTGGGTAATGGGGATGTTGGAGGGGCAGGCATAGCTGCAAGCACCGCACTCGACGCAATCCATTACATGGTATTCGGTAGTCTCTTCATAGCGGCGGTTGCGACTCAGTAGTGCCAGCCGTGAGGGGTTGAGGAAGTAGGGGCATGCCTCCAGGCAGCGTCCACAACGGATGCAGGTGTATTCGGGGGGGCGTGCGGTTTCGGTAGCGGTAAAGGCGAGGATGCCGGAGCTACCTTTCAGAATCGGCACATCGAGGCTGGCAATGGGGAAGCCCATCATCGGTCCGCCCATGATAATCTCTTGGGTCTGTTCATTGAGTCCGCCGCTGAAGCGTAGTACATCACGGACTGAAGTACCCAGTGGCACCAGTAGATTGGCTGGCTGGTCGACACCGGGGCCAGATACGGTGACGATGCGCTCAATCAGTGGGCTGCCGGTCTGGAATAGATCAGCGATGGCGACGATGGTGCCGACATTATTGACGGCGATGCCAATGTCACGCGGGAGCTGCCCTGCAGGAACCTCTTGGCTATAGACTGATTGGATCAGCATTTTCTCTGCACCCTGTGGGTACTTTACCTCCAGCGCGGCCACCTTGATCGGCAGGTCGGGCTGCTGGTTGAGATGTTGCTGAATGGCCTCGATCGCCTCCGGCTTGTTCTGCTCAATACCGATACAGGCTCGTTTGGCTCCCAATTTCTGGCGTAGGATCTCGGTTCCCTCAATGACAGTTTCGGGGCGTTCCACCATCAGCCGGTGATCATTGGTGAGGAAGGGCTCGCACTCCGCGCCATTGATCAGAAGATCATTGATCTGCACTCCATCGGGTAGGGAATATTTCACATGGCTGGGGAAGGCAGCCCCTCCCATGCCGACGATCCCCGCCTGTTGTACCACCTCGATAAAGGCCTCTAGCGAGAGTGTTTTCCAGGATTGCGGGGGGGGGGTCTCCAGTCGCTGGGTAGAGTAGGGATCAGCCTCAATCACAATCGCCTCTTTCAGTGCGCCATCGAGCGTACGCTGCGGACTGATTTCGACAACTGTTCCTGTCACTGGACTGTGCAGTGCGGTTGAGATGAAAGCGCCCGGATTGGCGATCAATTCGCCGCGCCGAACCGTCTGCCCCTTCTTGACCACAGCAACGGCTGGGGCACCGATATGTTGCCCCAGAGGCATCACGTAGCGCTTGCCAAAAGGGACGCGCTGGATCGACAGCCCCTCGGTTTGTCCCTTGTGGTGTACTGGATGCACACCATGGGCAAAGCTGCGGGAGAAGAGGCCCATCAGTGTTACTTCAGAAGTTCTGCCATGTGCTGCCCGATCTCGGCTGGAGAGCGGGAGACGGTGACCCCTGCTGCTTCTAGTGCAGCGATCTTGTCTTGCGCCGTCCCTTTGCCGCCTGAGATGACCGCACCAGCGTGGCCCATACGGCGCCCAGGAGGAGCAGTCACGCCAGCGATATAGGCAACGACTGGCTTGGTGACGTGCTCTTGGATAAAGGCTGCTGCCTCTTCCTCTTTGCTGCCACCAATCTCGCCAACCAGGATGATCCCTTTAGTCTGCTCATCGGCCTCAAACAGCTTGAGACAATCGATAAAATTCATGCCGTGGATGGGATCACCACCGATGCCGATACAGGTGCTCTGTCCGAGCCCTGCGTTGGTGGTTTGGAAGACTGCCTCATAGGTGAGGGTGCCGGAGCGGGAGACGATGCCGATTGACCCCTGCTGGTGAATGTTGCCGGGCATGATGCCGATCTTGCACTCGCCAGGGGTGATGATGCCGGGGCAGTTGGGGCCAATCAGGCGTGCCTCTGGGTACTCAGCCAGAAACGCCTTCACTTTGATCATGTCCTGAACCGGAATCCCTTCCGTGATGCATACAATGGTTGTGATGCCGGCATCGGCCGCTTCAAAGATTGCATCAGCCGCAAAGGCTGCAGGCACATAGATCATGGATGCATCAGCACCGGTAGACTCGACTGCATCAGCCACCGTATTGAAGACTGGGCGCTCAAGATGAGTCTGTCCCCCTTTGCCAGGGGTGACGCCGCCAACAATATTGGTGCCGTAGGCAATTGACTGCTCTGCGTGGAAGGTGCCCTGTTTGCCGGTGAAGCCTTGAACAATTACGCGGGTATCTTTGTTAATCAGTACGCTCATTGTGACTCTCCTTATGCTGCAGAGGCGACTGCCTTCTGGGCAGCACCGGTCAATGTATCTTCGACGACGACGTTGAGACCACTGCTCTTCAACATCTCCATCCCCTCTGCGGCATTGGTCCCCTCCAGTCGTACGATGACAGGAATGGATACACCGACCTCCTTGATGGCGGTCATGATGCCCTTTGCAATCAGATCACAACGGACGATGCCGCCGAAGATGTTGACCAGAATGGCACGTACCTTGTTGTCACTCAGAATTAGCTTGAAAGCGGCTGCAACGCGTTCAGCGGTAGTGCCGCCACCGACGTCGAGGAAGTTGGCGGGATCACCACCGTGCAGCTTGATCAGATCCATGGTCGCCATCGCCAGACCGGCACCGTTCACCATGCAGCCGATATTGCCGTCGAGGGTGATGTAGTTAAGCTCGTGCTGGCTCGCCTCCAGCTCTGCTGCATCCTCCTGTGAGGGGTCGTGCATCTCCTGCAGCTTGGGGTGGCGATAGAGGGCGTTGTCGTCAATATTGATCTTTGCATCGAGTGCCAGCAGTTCACCGTCACCCGTGACGACCAGCGGGTTAATCTCCACCAGACTAAAGTCGTTGTGGGTGAAGAGGCCGTGCAGTCCTTTGAGAATCTTGGTTAGCATGCCGATCTGTTTCCCTTCCAGACCGAGACCGAAGGCTAGCTGACGGCACTGGTAGGGCTGTAGCCCGGCAGCAGGGTGGGCATGTACGGTGAGGATCTTCTCGGGAGACTCAGCAGCCACCTGTTCGATATCCATACCGCCAGCAGCAGAGGCCATGTAGACGATCTGCTCCTTATCACGATCCACCAGTGCACCGAGGTAGAACTCGCTCTTGATATCCAGTGTCTGTTCAATCAGCACCTTGTGGATTGGTAGGGCACGGCCGTGGGTCTGGTGCGTACTCAGGCTCCCACCCAGCATCTCATCGACGATGGCTGCTAGCTCGTCCCCCTCTTTGGTGATCTTGACACCGCCCGCCTTGCCGCGGCCACCTGCATGAACCTGCGCCTTGGCGACCCAGCCGTCACTGTCGATCTTTCTGGCGCTGCTGGCGACCTCACTAGACTGTTCCACAGTGATGCCTTGGGGGATGGGGATACCCGCACGCTCAAAGAGCTGTTTGGATTGATACTCGTGGAGGTTCATGGGTGGTACTTCCTCTTGCTATTTTTTGTTGATCGACTTATCCGCTTGCAGCGTATTTGCTGCAGCTGGGCAAGTATATATTTTATGTAATAGGTCTATTTGTTGAATTTATGGATAGGTGCAATTAACTTTTTTAAATTTAGCCGATGCTAATGTGTGCTCTCTTTGTCCGTGTCTTGATACTGATCTACTAGTGCAGAGAGGCGATCGGTAATACGACCGGTGACTTCGGACTCCAGTTGGTCGCGTAGTGTCTGCAGCTCCTGCTGGTGTGCCTGCTTGAGTGCATCGAGTTCGGCCTGATGGCTGGCGGCAACGCTTGCCTCGGCTGCTTGCTGCACTTGGCGGGTGAACGGTGTGACGGTTCCGGCCAGCTCCTGCAACATCTGCCACTGCTCCAGTAACTGCCCTAGGCGGCGGGCGAATGAGGGGTCGATTGCCAGCTCAGTGCCATCTATATTACAGGTCGGTGTCTTGTTATTTTTCCCACGCTGATCGAGCTCGATCCACTGCTCCAGTGGCGTTGGCCCCTTGTGATTGTGCAGCGGGGTAAATAGTCCAGCAAAGCGTGACTCACCATGTGCCCATGCGGCAATGGAGAGGGTTTCAGTGGCGGCTTTCTCCAGGGTGATGCGAGTGCCAAAGACGCCAGCCTGATCCGGGTTGTAGCGGAACAGCGGGAAAGCGTGGCTCTCTACAGCGAGTCTTGCCTGGTGGACGGTTTGGTGGGTGTCGAAGCCGTGTCGTTGCGGGCTTGGGGCATGAATTCTCAATAGGGCAGGGCCACGATAGTGGAGTGCCTCCCGCATGGCATGGTTGAGATGGCCTGGGTCTGCGATGGAACTCTGTGCGACATAGGCATTACGTTGAGCAAGGGCAGAGAGCGCTAATTCGTTGCGGGCATCACTGTGGCGATGGCTGTTGCCGTGCAATCCCTCTTCGCCGGCAAAACCGAGGTCCATCTCGGCCAGTACGATCACCTTGATTGGTAGCTCACTGTTAAGTAGCCAAGTGAGTCCACCAGAAGCGGATGCCCCCAATGTCGTGTCATTGCCAATCAGTAGTAGAGGCGGACACTGTTGTTGCTCATCATCGCTCAAGTCACGCCAGATAAGGTGATCCAGCTCTTTGCGCTCTGCTTGTGGGCCGCCTTTGAGTAGGCTATTGGCTTGATGAATCAGGCGTTGGGTGGTGGTGGCCTGCTCTAGCTGTCCCTCCATCAATCCGGAGGCGAGAGCACCAATTTCGGCGGCGTTGCCGATGGTGACTGGAACCTGGAATGGATTAAGCGGGAAGTTTCCGGCCCAGGCTGCTGCAGTGCCTGATGCAAAGGCGAGACTATAGCGGGCGCGCCCCAGTGATTGGTCTCCGGAGGCGATTAGCTGTTGCTCTTGCTGGATTGCCTCAGCCAGCTCGATCCACTCCTTCAGCAGGAAGGCATCGACTCCCTCTCCTTCGATCTCGGCGGTCTTTTCGGCCAGTGTGGTGAGGGTGAGATTGCGGTTGGAGAGCTCTCCCAGCCCTTCGGCCAAGGCAGCGAGATCATCAATATGGGAGGCGACCGCCAACTGTTCACGAATGCCCTCCATCAGTCGCTGATAGAGCCCTTCCAGTGTCTGTAACTGCTGGTGTACCAGCGGCTGTTGGCGATATTCGGTAATTCCGAGCAGCTGACGCAGCACCAGTTTTTCTCCGGAGCCTGGTTCTGCACGGTCTCCTCCAGCGATGGCCATTCCTGCATAACGGGAGAGCAGGGTGGCCTGGATTGCACCGATGCCTCCCTCATCGGAGAGTTCGATCAAACTGCTCGATGCGGTATCGGGTAGCTGCTCCCAGGTACGCCAGTTGCGGTAGTGAGTCTCTAGCAGCGTTGTGTTGGTGGTTGCAGGTTGTAGTGCAGCAGTTGCCTGCTTTTGCCGCTCGGCCTCTTGTTGGCAGAGTGTGGTACAGATTCCGCACCCTTTGCAGCTATCCGGGTTGATGACCAGTGTCAGCAGTTCCCCTGCCTGCGCCTTACTGCGCTCATGGGTATTGAAAAGCTTTTCGGTCAGTACCAGTGGCATGGTACCGAGGTTTTCGCCCAACTGTTCGATGGCGGCATCAGCTGCCGCACGTCGGTCGGCAGCGAGCGGTGCTTGTTCCATCAGGATCTTCCACCCTTCCTGAATCAAGATGTTGCTATCACCACTCTCTGTGATGGTGCTCAATACCTTGGTTAGGTTGGAGAGGTGGGGGCGTAGCGCATCGGCGCCGCCCATTCGCATCCCCGCCTCCAGCAGTTGCGTTGGTGTGAGGGCAGTGGCACCAATGGCGCTGTCGGGACAGTAGCTCCAGCAGTCACCGCAGCCGCTGCAGGATTGTGGATCGAGCTCAGGAAGCAGTGTCGCCTGTGAGGTGTGGCTGTTAAAGGTAGAGGAGAGAGGAGGGATATGGCCGGTTGCCAGGTAGGGATCAACCCCCTGCTGGGCCTCCATTCCATCGCGGTAGAGGACACCATTCTGATCCCAGAAGCGGGAGAGGCTGTGGTACCCCTGTGTGTTGCCCGCTTCGCCTTGTGTCAGATGGCGCACAGCCATCGGTGTCTGTGGCGCAGTGGCGCTCTCTATGGACTGTTCTGGAAGCGGTTTTGGCGAGAGTGGCTCGAGTGCACTCTGGAATCGCTCTTTCAGTTCATTGGGATGATAGTTGTCGACCAGGCGATTCTCACGCAACTCAATGAAGGGCGTGGTCAGAATCAGGCTGAAGAAGTTGCCAATGCGTTGTGCGGTTGCTGCAGCGGCATCTTCTAGGCTCTCTGTGTTGTAGTCAATCCAGTAGAGGGTGATGCCCAGTTTATGGAGTTGGGCCACGGTCTTGGTGGGTAGTTCGGCAAGATACTGTTCAGGGGCAAGTGTGCCTGGGTCAACCAGCAGGCGGGTACCGCTGTGCATGCGCGCCAGTGCTGGAATGCCTTGTTGTGGGGTGTGCTCAGTGAGCAGTGCAAGATCGATCGATTGTTCCGGATCAAGTGGGGCTGTCAGCGGGGTCGTGCTGTAGCTGAAGCAGTCGGTTTGGCTCTCCCCCCATGTCGACCAGTGGTTCTGTTGCTGGCTGCGCAGTTCACCCTCTATGGTCTGGTAGAGCTGTTGTGCGACCTGTGTGGAGAGTGTGCGAGCGGCGCCATTGGTGTGGAGAACCGCGACGGTAACGGTTTCATCTCTTTGAGGGAGGGCGCTGCCCTTTCCGCGTAGATGGATCTTGTCGAGATCAGGGTAGTAGCGTTCCAGCAGGTCGTGCTGTGCCTGCTGCTTTGGGTTGCTATGGCGAGGCAGTGGGTCAATGCCCAGTCGGAGTGTGCTGGCGGGGCGAGTGGTGGGTATTTGGAATACTGCCTGCAGGTCGCGATTGTGCACGGGCAGGCCACCACTGCCATAGAGGACGGAGTGGACGCGGCAGCTAGGCGAGGCCAGGGCGGTGACTTGCTGATAGAGCGGTGGCTCGTCATCGAAGAGCGGTTCGCTTTGATCCAGTACAGTGATCACATCCGCGCGCTGGATCAGCTTGCGCAGTGCGGGTGTGGGTGCTGGAGCAATTTGCTGGATACCGACAATGGCCAGCTCGGAACCACGTTTCTGTTTGAGTTGCTGAATCAGTTGCTGGCAGCGTTCAGTGATAGCACCTTGGGTCACCACCAGGTGCCGACTCTTGTACTCTCCTTGGTAGGAGAGCGGTCCATACTCTCGTCCAGTCAGCTCGCTAAATTGAGCAAAGGTCTGCTCCAGCAGTGGTGTAACCTGCTTGCCGAAAAATTGGGTGTGGGCAATTTCGCCCAATCCGAAGCTGTGTGCATCCTGATAAGCACCTTGCAGCGTGGGGTGGTCCAGGTTGTGCCAGCAGGGGATGCGGCGACGGCTCTCGCCAAACAGCATCTTCTGTGCTGAATCTTTCAGTGTGATGGTGTCACTGCAATTTCCCACCAGCTGCTGAATCAGTTGCGGAGAGGGAAGCTGCAATTTCTGCATGGAAAAGGCGGTCTCATCACCATCCATTGCCACGATCACAGGTACTAGTGTCTGTTCTGCCACTGCATGCGCAATCAGGGTAAAGTCGATTGCCTGCTGTCCATTCTGTGCAAAGAGCACGCATGCACCACTATTGCGGAGTTGATGCAGAGGCTGGTGGCTGCCTCCATGGCTCTCCCCTTGTAGGGGCTGGGCACGGTTGATGGTGTGGATCACCAGTGGCAGGTGTTGCCCGACAGCTCGTCGCACCAGGTCTTGTGCGGCGGCTAAATCGCTGGACCAGAGGCTGCAGGAGCTCCTTTTTCCGGCTAGCACCAGACCCATCGCGCCAGATAGAGCTGCGCGTGGACTCTCGCTTTCGAGTTGTAGTAACGGTTGGCCAAATAGATTGAGCTGCTGACGTTGTTGCTCACCACGCAAGGCAATGGCACCCTGTTCTGGCGGGAAACTGTCACCGGTTGCGGAGGCCTCGGAGAGGATCGCTTCTACGGTAGCGATCGCAACAGTACCCTCCAGCAGGGTGGTGATCCCATGCTCATCACTCTGTGGAGTGCGCTGCAGTCCTAGCAGTTGGCGATAGAGGCGGCTGGCGATTTCAGTGAAGCTGGGCATAACGTTTCTGACCCTCTGTCATGTTCCGGTTGTTTTCATTGAACTGCTCTCCATCGAGCCAGAGAATGGCTCCGGTGGGGCAGCGCCAGGTGGCTTTAGGATCAGCCTTGCTTCCGCTTTGATAGTTCAGCTCTGGAAGGTTGTTGACCATCTCGATCAGCCCTGTCGTGGCATCGGCAGCGCACTTGCCGCAGCCATCACAGGCGGAGCGGCAGAGCACGGTGATCGCCTCCCCCTCCAGTGGTGCATTGCACTGCACAAAGAGATGCTCATCCATCGAGTGAATCTGGAATAGGTCCTTGGGGCAGGCCACAACACAATCTTCACAGGCGGTGCACTTTTCGGTGTCCACGACGGGCAGGCCATTCGTGTTCATGTGGATGGCGTCAAAGGTACAGGCGATCTCGCAGTCGGCCAATCCGAGGCAACCCCAAGAGCAGCCTTTTCCTCCGCCCGATACCGTTGCCGCAGCGCGACAGCTCTCAAAGCCTTGGTATTCTGCAATCTGCCACGCCTCAGCCTTTCCGCCTGCGCAGTGGAGACGGGCTACTCGCTTGACCTGTTCGCCGGCATCAACACCCAAGAGATCAGCAATCTCCTCGATCTCCTCCTTGGGGGCAACGGTGCATTTGCTTGGCTCGATATTGCCAGCGATCAGCTCCTCGGCAAAGGCGCGGCATCCCGGCTCTCCACAAGCGCCGCAGTTGGTGCCGGGAAGCATTCCCTCGGTCTGGTCAATGCGCGGGTCTTCCTCCACCTTGAGCAGGCGATAGGCCACGGCCAACACAACCCCAAAGAAGAGGCCAATGCCGGTCATGATGGCAGGGGAGGCGAGTGCGCTATTCATCGCAGCAGGGAGTCTCTACTGGTTGAATGGTGCGGCACGCTCAATCAGCTCATCCAGATCCGCTTCATCCTTGTTGAGCGGCATACCCGGATGGATGCAGCGTGAAGGACAGATCTCTGCCGCCTCGACCATCTGTGCATAGGTGCCGAGGTTAGGATCAGTGATGTAGGCCTGCTTATCTTCGTTGTAGACGAATAGCTGTGGGTTGATCGCCAGACAGTCGTTGCAGGTGGTGCAGAGCATAGAGTCGACCCATGGATCTTCACTAATCTCGATCACCGCCTCTGCTGCATCCTCCTCCTCTGTGGGTGCATTCGGCTCGGAGTCCACTTCACTGGACTCTTCCTGGTTCTCCTTAGTGACCGGAGCTGATGAGCTGGCAGGTGTCGCTGTGGAACTGAAACCTTGTGAGAGATCCATCTCCATCAACACTTGAGCCAGCTTGCCCATCACTTCCGTGGTGGCATTGCCTTGTAGTTCGGTGAGCTCTGCCTCATGGGCTGCATTGAGTTCGCTGATTTGGCTGTTGAGTTTGGCCTCTGCCAATAGGTTGGCTTCATTGAGGGACTGTTCAACGTGCGGGTTACGTACGCCAGAGAGCTCTTGCAGGGTATGCCAGTAGTTGAGGCGATCCTTGCAGGCGAGGATCAACTCACGGGAGACGACGACCTTGTGCAGCTCATTTTCCTCATTGATTGTCCAGACGAAGGGGATCAGTGAGAAGGTCTCCTCATCGCTCTGTCCAAGATAATCGGCAATGGGGATCAGACTGTTGGAGTCAAAGCCAGCAGGAATCTGACGGAAATGATTACGCAGTTGTGGAATCAGAAGCGCATAGTCAGCAAAGGTGAAGGCCAGCTCGGTATGCACCATCTCGCCGCTATCGTCACGGTAGCTGAAGGGGTGAATGGCCCAATCCTTTTCCGCTTGTGGATTGACACTGAAGTTCATACGCTCGGCAAAGGTATCCCCATGCTTCGGGTTGATGCGGAAGAAGGGGTGAACGCGCCCCTCCAGCGCTGCACCGGAGACCATCCAGGGGTCCATCAGGAATTGCTTGCGGGTCTTGGTGACCGATTCCCCTACCAGGTGAGGATCAGCCTCTTGCAGAATGACCTCATCCTGCATGCCGGTATTGATGAGGTGAACACTGGTACGGGGGATCTCAGTGGCCTCCAGGAAGCCCTGCATCAGGTGCTGGTAGCGTGCCGCAGAGGTCTGGCTAACGTAGCACTGACGATGCGCAGTGGCGAGGTAACCTAGCTCCAGACGGAAATCCTGGAATGGGTGCTCGTCACTGGCGGCGGGGTTGCCATGCCCCTTAATTCGTGTGAGTACCTGCACAGGGCGACCAGAGTTGAGCAGTCTGGAGAAGGCGCTCATCCCATTGTCGGCAAGGCGCAGTGAAGACTCCAGCGCAATGGTGGCCGGGATCAGTAGCAGCTCCTCTTCGGAGAAGGCCTCCCAGCCAAAATTGTCGAACCAGGGATCGTGGACTACTGAGTCATACTGGTTGTCGATCTCCAGTCGAGCGATACGACAGGCCGAGAAGAGCGTTGCCAGTTGGCCGGCCTGTTCATCAAACAGGATGGCAGCTCGGCTGCAGGGGTCTTCATCCGAAATGGTTTCGAAGTGTTCCGGACTACGGGTCCAAGAGCCACTAAAATCTCCACTGTGGACGAACCGGACCTGAATAGAGGGCTGTTCAAATTGGTGAATGACTGCTGTGGCCTGCTCAATCCGATTGAGTCGATCCTCTGACATTGGTACGGTTGCGGACTGTTTCGGTAGCAAGTCGGTGAGTCGGTCGGTATTGAAATGGGCGGCTTCGTTACCCATGCTGCGACTGACCGCTGTGGCATCGATCTCTCCTCGTTTGTGTCGTTCCACATCAAGCAGCTGGTCGAGTTGGCGTTGTAGGCCTTTTACCTCATCTTCAAAGGCATCCCAGCGGGCATGGAAGCGGCCATGCACCAGATGGATCATCAGATGAATGGTGGTGTAGCGGTCATAGGGGAGCAGTTCATCTTTGGGGTGAACGCCCTCTATCAGCTGGTCAAGGTCGGCCTGCAGGTTGGCACTGTTCTCTTCCGATAGGGTGAGATGCTCCAGCAGCGCACGGTTAGACTTTTCGACAATTGGGCGCAGTAATTGTGGCCCCTCTAACGCTTCGATCTCCTTGCGAATGGCATATTCCAGCCAATCCAGGTTGTCTTTGAGAATACGTGCGCTGTTCTCGCCCGGGGCAAAGCTCTCGATATGCTCCTTGAGGAAGCTGGCAAGTGGCTCTGCATGGCGATCCTTGTACTGGGAGTGACGAGAGAAGAGGATCAGCGGATAGTCATAGCGGATCTTGGAGGCGTCACGAAACGGACTCAACAGTGCAGGCAGGTGCTCGCTGTTGATGGAGAGTGTCTCCCGCTCCACACTGGGATCTCCCAAATGGAAGTGGTGCAGGGTTCGCAAGATTGCCGCTTCAGCTTCACGATCCGGCTGTGTGGAGGCATGCAGGGTTGGTAGAGGAGGTGCGCTACTCATCGTTGGTTCAACCCGTTAAATGGCAAAGGTGTCCAGCGCCTTGTTGGTCGCTGCAATTTTCTGCTCGTCGGTGGCGTCATGGCCGACACTGGAGAGCTCGTCATAGCAGGGACGAGACGCATCCTGGTAGAGCAGGCCGACGGGGATGATTCCCTTGTCGGTCTCGTCACGGGCAATCGCCATCGCTTCATTGAAGTCAGAGGGGTCGTGCTCGCGGGTTTCCGGGAAGAGGCGGTCGATGCCGGGAGCGACCGGAATACCATTTTCATGTTGTAACAGTAGTAGACGGGAGCTGTCTTCCTGCAGCTCCTTGGTGATGCTGTCACTGAAGACCGGGCAACGCTGGATGACGCGGACAAAGCTACTCCCTTTGTGGGCGTGTGCAGCCTTGATTGTCTCGTAGAGCAGGGGTGGATTCCAGTCAACTACCTGGGCCACAAAGGAGGCGTTGGTGATCGCCATGGTGACCGTGTTGGGGTTCATCATATCAATCGATGCCCCCTCTGGATGGGTGTTGGTGGGGAACTCCAGTGGTGTGGTTGGAGAGGTCTGCTTCTTGGTCAGTCCGTAGATCTGATTATCGAAGACCAATACGGTCATATCCATGTTGTAGCGAACCGCATGGATCCAGTGACCGGCACCGATGGAGTAGCAGTCACCATCACCGGTAGCGACCCAGACATCCAGATCGGGGCGGCGGGATTTTACACCGCAGGCGAGTGGCAGCGCGCGACCATGGATGCCATGCAGGCCGTAGGTGGCCATATAGTGGGGCATACGGCTGGAGCAGCCGATGCCGGAGACAAAGACACTCTTTTCGGGAGGGAGCTGTGCATCACGCAATACGCGGTGGGCGGTTGCCAGGACGGCGTGGTCACCACAACCGTCACACCAGCGCGCCACGTTACCCTCGTAGTCATCGATGGTGAAGTAGCGCTCCTGAATGTCGAGAGACCAATCTGCCTTAATTCCAAACATAACTTATTCTCCTGTCTCGCTGTCGGTCAGTTGATCCAGGCGCTCTTGCAGCGCCCCCTCAATCAGGTCCGGTTGTAGCGGGTGACCATAGACTACAGACCAGCAATCGACATCGACCAGGGTCTGTACACGCAGTACGGTAGCGAGCTGGCCGTAGCGACGGTTCTCATCGGTGACCATCGGTGCGTTGGGATCATCGCTATAGTTGACCTCCACCGTAATCACCTTGTTGAAGCGGGAGAAGATCTCCTTCAATCCCGGTTCTAGAGGAGAGAGGAAGCGTAGATGGATGGTAGAGACCTTGTTGCCTTTCTCACGCAGGTTATCGACCGCTTCGGTGATCGCGCCCCAAGTAGAACCCCAGCCGATGACTAGCATATCACCAGACTCATCCCCATGAATCTTGGGTGGGGTGAGGGTGCTCTGCAGTGTGCCCAGCTTTCGGCTGCGCATGGTGTGGCTATACTGGTTTTCAGCGGACTCATAAGAGACCTTGCTGTGTTTGGTATGAGAGAGACCAGTCATGATGTACTCACCCTTCGGCATACCCGGAATCGGACGCTGTGAGAGGCCGGTGTTCTCGTCCCACTCAAAGGGGGCTACATTGGTATCCCATTCTGACTGATCCAGTGGCGGTGCCATCATCTCGCGGGTGACATCAGGGCGTGCCCACGGCTGTACGCCGGTTGCCAGATTGGCATCGGTCAATACAATGACTGGGCCACGGAAGGTTTCGGCCAGTTTACGTGCAGTGACCACCATGCTGAAACACTCGGCAATGGTGGCAGCTGCCATGATGATTTTTGGAGCATCGCCCGGCATACCGTACAGAGAGGAGAGCAGATCCGCCTGCTCAATCTTAGTAGGCAGACCGGTAGAGGGGCCGCCACGCTGTACGTCGACAATCACCAGTGGGATCTCGGCCATCACTGCCAGCGCGATATTCTCGGTCTTCAGCGCCATGCCAGGACCAGAGGTGATGGTGCAGGCGGTCTTGCCCGCGTACGAGGCACCAATCGCAAAGGAGATTGCGGCAATCTCATCTTCCGCTTGATGAATGAAACCACCGGCTTCAGGATAGATTTCTGCCAGATAGTGGGTGGCAGAGGTGGCCGGGGTGATCGGATACATCGAGACCAGCTCCATGCCCGAGGCGAGGACACCGAGTCCGACCGCCTGGTTTCCGTTGGTGACCACCATCTTCTGTTGTCCCATCTCTTCTGCAGGGGGGATGTCAAAGAAGTATTCGGGAAGCTGTTCTCCGGCAAAGGCGTAACCAGCATCAAATAGATTTTGGTTGCTGGTGATGATCGCCTCCTTCTTGCCGGCAAAGGTGAGGGCGATCTCATTGCGACCCAACTCTTTGTCTCGGTTGTAGATGCGGCAGAGCATCCCGAGTACGAACATGTTTTTGCCCTTGCGGGGATCTTTCACCACCTTCAGGCAGGCCTCATGAATCGGCAATTCGTGAACGACCAGGCCGTGGTCACGGAACTCCTTCACAGCTTTGGCGTACATTTGTTGGATTTCTTCGGAGGCATCCGTGGCCCAGCGGTTATCCAGCAATACTACAGAGCCCTTCTTGTAGGCGCCGTTGGCGATGCGAGAGTAGAGTACCTGCTCGTTAAAGGCGACGACGAGATCGCCCTCATTGCCGACATTGGTGATGTATTTGGAGCCGAGACGAATACGGATGCCGCTGGCACCAGACGGGGTGCGAGCGGGCGGCTGAATCTCGGCCGGAATAATCTCTACCGTCCAGACGCCGTTATTCATCTTGGAGCTGATATTTCCGAAAGTCTGGCCGCACTTCTGTGCGCCTTCGCCGGAGTCGCTAACGATCTCGACGATGTGTTCCTGAATGGTTGTTGGACTCAAAACAGTTCCCTCGTAGAACAAAAATTCCTTGTGTAGCCTGAGGTTCAGGCGGGTAATGACAGCCCTTAATAATCGCACTATTTGTGCGTAGAAATCAAGTTTTAGGGGATTTTGTGCTCTTCAGATGCCTGCAAAATGCCCGAAGTTTTGCTGTTTTTTGTGGAGTTTATTGAAATTTATCAAAACATTGAAAAAATCAATGGCGTCGATTGTGTTGTTCTAATAGGGGAGATTTGTAGAGCCCCCTTAAATATTAGAAAAGTGGTTGCTCACTGTGCCGGAGTGGCTGTTCGTACTCCTCCATGAAGTGGTAGAGCGAGCTATCGAGTAGTTTCATGGCACCATCGAGTAGATGACAGCGGCCGCTGCCGGGCAGGATGCGAGTGAGGTTGATCAGGGTATCCAAGTCGGCTCGAGTGCCGTTGCCGCTATCGATTCGAGTCAGCAATTGGGAGGCGTAGTGGGTGCCGGTTTTACAGGAGGGGCACTGACCACAAGATGCCGTGGCAAAGAAAGAGACATATTCGGTCACGCGGCGGACGATGCCTGTTCCCTCAGAGATGACGATCATGGCGCCAGTTCCCAGACTGGAGCGACGCTGCTGGACGGAGGTAAAGTCGAGCGGTACATCCAGATCTTTTGGGGTGAGAATGGTGTTCGATGGACCCCCAACAAAGACCGCTTTCAATTTGCGGTCCAGCAACATACCGCCGCCGTAGTTGTAGATGAGCTCAGAGAGCGGGGTACCCATTGGTAATTCGTAGGCGCCAGGATGGAGGACATCCCCACTGAGTGAAAAAATCTTGGTGCCGTGTGATGCCCCTTCCCCCTGATTGATGAACCACTCGGCGCCATTGCGCAGGATGTGGGAGACATTGGCGAGGGTCTCGGTGTTGTTGATCAGAGTGGGAGACTCAAACAGTCCGGATTGTGCAGGATAAGGTGGTTTGCCGCGTGGGAAGGGGAAGTTGCCCTCAATTGACTCGATCGCTGCGGTCTCTTCGCCACCGACATAGAGGCCAGAGCTGGCCACAATATAGAACTCCAGTGGACGTCCCAGAATTCCCGAGACCTGGCTGATGTATTTAGTGTCATCCCACTGATTGACCGCCTCTCGCATCGCCTCCATGGAGCCGGTCAAATGGGGATTGATATAGAAGACGATCTGATTAATGCCGCAGGCGAGTGCGGTGATGATGGCCCCCTCAATCACCTGGTGCGGGGTCTCCTCCAGCAGAAGGCGATCCTTGAAGGTGCCGGGTTCATCCTCGTTGCCATTGCAGATCAGGTATTTGTCCTGATTGTTGGGCTCGTTGGCAACAAACTCCCATTTGATGTGCGTGGGGAATCCGCTGCCGCCGAGTCCAAGCAGCTGCGCCTCACGAATGGCGGGGAGGATTGTTGCAGGGTCGGTAATTGCCTGCTCCAGACCATCGCCGCCCACATCAATGAGCCAGGCATCAAGGTCTGCACCAAAGCGGCGGTCGGGATGGAGTAGCACCTGGTTGAGAAGAGAGGTGTCCGAACTCATGAGGAGCCGCTCCTGCGGTTGCGATGGAGTCCGGCATAGTCGGAGTCGAGATCAAATTTTGCGTACTCCGGGAAGAGAAGAGGACCTTCGTGGTCTAGTCCGAGCCCGGCAATGGTGATCTCCCGACGTAGTTGGTTAATATGTTCAATCGAGAGCTGTGTACGTCGTTTGGTTTTGCGTCGTTCCGCAGCGGTCAGACCAGCGCGTCGTCCATAGCTGATGATCTCCAGCAGCGCATTGCCCATCAGTCGGTTCTTGCCGTGAATGCCGCCGGTGACCTCGCCGACACAGAGGAGGCCAGGAACCGAAGTTTCACACTGCTCATTAATAACGACCCCCCCGTTCTGATAGTGGAGGGTGGGGTAGATCAGCATCGGTTTTTGGGTCAGGTCGACCCCTGCTTTTTTGCCCAGATGCATCAGTTTTGGAAACCGTTTTTCGATAATTCCGGGGTGGCGTAGATTGAGGCCGGGTGTATCGAGCCAGACGCCAACCTGATTGTCGTCAGTGACGATGCCACGCCCCTCCTGGCATTCACGAATGATGGATGCCGCAACAATATCGCGTGGCTGCAGCTCATCGACGAAGCGTTCTCCGTGGCCATTCAGTAGATAGGCGCCGTTGGAGCGGACCCCTTCGGTAATCAGTGTTCCAGCGAGGTGGTAGGGATGAGCCAGGCCGGTGGGGTGGTACTGAAAGCTGTCGAGGTCTCGCAGTTTTGTCCCCATGCGGTAGGCAAGTACCAGTCCATCTCCTGTGGCACCAAAGTGGTTGGAGGTGGGGAATTGGTTGAGATGCATTCGACCGATGCCGCCTGTGGCAAGGATGACCGACTTGGCATTGACCTGAATATATTTTCGATCTTTGAGGGAGGAGAGGACGGCGCCCGAGCAGCCACCATGGTCATCTCCCAATAACTCTACGGTTGGGGAGTAGTTCCATACCTCGACCCCGCTGTTGTAGACTGTCTCGCGCAGGACACGCATCATCTCCAGTCCAGTGTAGTCCCGGTAGAAACAGATGCGCTCATTGCTGGTACCACCGGCACGACGGGTCAGTAGGTCTCCAAATTCGTCGAGATCAAACTGCATACCCTGCTGAATCAGCCAGCGTATGGTATCTGGGCCATCCAGTGCCAACTGCTCTACCAGACCGGGATCGGAGTGGTTGTGTCCCGCCTGGATGGTGTCGTTATAGTGAAGCTGGGGAGAGTCCCCTTTGTTGATGGAGGCCTGTATGCCCCCCTCGGCCATAATGGTGTTGCTGTCACCCAGACGCAGTTTGGTGGCCAGAATGACACTTGCACCCTGTTGCTTTGCAATCAATGCGGCAGCGCAGCCAGCCCCACCGCCGCCGATGACCAGGACATCGGTGTTGACGGTGGCCGCTCCTGCGAGATCGGACTCATTGATGCGCGAGTCAGACTGTAGCTGCTGTGCCAATTGGGTGTGACATGCGGCGCCGGCATTGGGACCGATCTCTAGATGAGTCAGAGAGGACTCAATATGGTCTGGGTGAAAGCGACTCAGCAGAATGTGGTTGTCCAGTGCTGGGTCGGGCAGGGGAAGTGTCTCATTGGGCTGATAGGATTCGAGCGCTTGCTGGTAAGCAGTACCCGGTTGGAGGTCGGTCATGGAGACTCCTCCTTGATAATGCTGAACCCACCCTTGCGGATCTTCTCTAGACGGTTGATCAGATTGGAGGGGCGAGCGTGAAAGTAGGCTGTGACCCGGCGGGCAAAGAGGCCGACACGGTTAGGGGCGATCGATTCAGGACAGCCCGTCATGCAGAGGTCACACATGATGCACTCGATAAAGAGCTCTCCAGCCTCTTTGAAGCGTCCCTTGACGGCCAGCTCGACCCCTTTTTCGACATCAATTCCCTTGGGGCAGGCGGTGGTGCAGCCATGGCAGTGACGGCACTGTTGTGCCTCGGGGAATATGTTGTGGAATTCTGTCTGCACCTCCCAGGAGTTTGGAATCTGCTCCAGCTGGTAGCTATGCTGGGAGGGGGAGGGGAAGATCAGGAACATCACCTCCATGCCTTCCTCAACCAGTGTCTGGCACCCCATCTCCATGGAGACCTGCTGAGTGTCGGCACGGCGAACCAGGACACGACAAGAGCCACAAACACCTTCTAGGCAGCCAACCCCCTGAACGCGGGGATAACCGGCGTGCCACAACGCCTGAATGACAGAGAGCGTTGAAGGTACGGTGATCTGGTTGCCGTTAATGGTAACGGTGACTTCGGTTTTTTGGGCGCTCATACTGGGCAATTTGAGTGTCCTGAAATCGAAAAGGGGGGCGAATACTACCATAAAAAAGCCGGTCTTCGCGTTGAGGCAAAGACCGGCTTTAGATCTGTTGGTACTCCCTAGGGGAATCGAACCCCTGTTACCGGCGTGAGAGGCCAGCGTCCTAACCGCTAGACGAAGAGAGCATTTCAGGTTGTTCGCATTAACGAACGGGTGCGTATTCTGCCACGCCGGTAAAACAAGTACAATACGCGGATGATGAAAATTGCAGGTACCAAAAACGGCCAGGGGAATCACTCTGGGAAACGGAAAAAAGGGTGGATTCGACGCCTCTTCTCTGCTGATAAACCGAAGCAGCAGAGTGTGGAAAAACAGATCTTTACCCGTGATGAGCACCCGATCTCTCGAAGACAGATGAGTCGTAATGCAGTGAAGGTGCTGAATCGTATTCACCAGGGGGGATATAGTGCTTATCTGGTTGGTGGTGGGGTTCGTGACCTGATGCTGGAGCGCGAACCGAAAGATTTTGATGTTGCCACCGATGCAACTCCGGAGGAGGTGAAGGCGCTATTTCGCAACTGTCGACTGATTGGTCGCCGTTTTCGCCTGGCACATGTCCACTTTGGGCGAGAGATTATCGAGGTGGCCACGTTCCGGTCGGGGCAGGATGGAACAGACCAAAATGCGGCACAGAGCGAGCAGGGGATGATCCTGCGGGACAACCAGTATGGCTCGTTGGAAGAGGATGCCTGGCGTCGCGATTTCACCATCAATGCGCTCTACTACAATATCGCCGATTTCTCGGTGGTTGACTACACTGGCGGTATCGAGGATCTCAAGCGGGGGCAGATTCGGCTGATTGGTGACCCAGATCAGCGCTATCAGGAAGATCCGGTGCGGATGTTGAGAGCGGTCCGTTTTGCGGTCAAATTGGGTTTCCAGGTTGAGCATGAAACGGAAGAACCGATTATCCGTTTGGCCCATCTGTTGGAGCAGATTCCGCAGGCGCGGCTCTATGAGGAGTTCCTCAAGATGTTCCAGGCGGGGCAGGCATTGGAGACTTTTGAGCGACTTCGCCATTATGGACTGTTCCGTTATCTGTTTCCGATTACAGATCATGTGTTGGATCAGCAAGAGGGGTTTCCGCATAACTTCTTGATGCGTGCCCTGGAGAACACGGATCAGAGAGTTGCAGCCGGCAAGCCCATTACGCCAGCCTTCCTGATTGCGGCACTGTTGTGGGAGGAGGTGCGGCAGCAGGCGGATCGCTCACAAGAGAAGAACCCAGACAGCGGTCAGCGCCTGCCAGAGAATGTGCGCCTGCATCGAGCCGGGCAGAATGTGCTGCGTCAACAGCGCAAGAGTCTGTCAATGCCGAAGCGGTTTGCCATCATGGCGCAGGAGATTTGGGAGCTGCAACCTCGCTTCATTCGACGCCGAGGGCGTCAACCCTACCGTTTTATGGAGCACCCACGCTTCCGCGCCGCCTATGATTTTATGCTGTTGCGCGCCGAGGTGGGGGAGTGTGATACCGAATTGGCGCAGTGGTGGACCGATTTCCAGAAGGTGGGGAGCAAGGAGCGGGAGCAGATGTCGAATGAGGCGCCGGGAGAGGGTCGTCCCAAAAAACGCCGCCGCCGACGCCGCAAAAAGGCGCCCGCCTCTAACGACTGAGAGAAGGGTTGAGTCCCATCTACATTGGCCTTGGGAGCAATCTCGGGGATTCTGCGGCAGAGATCCAGTTAGCGATTGACCATCTGCGTCAGAGTGATGGAATCAGTGTGGTGAGGATCTCTTCGCTCTACCAAACGCCACCAATGGGACCGCAGGATCAACCGGATTACCTCAATGCCGTCGTCGAGCTGCAGAGTACACTGGATCCCATTGTGCTTCTGGATCGGTTGCAAGAGATTGAGCGGCAGCAAGGGCGGGTGCGAGGGCGTCGTTGGGGGGAGCGAACGATCGATCTGGATTTGCTGCTCTATGGTGATGTGGTGGTGGACCATCCACGTCTGCAGGTGCCGCATCCGGGGGTTGGGGTACGGGCCTTTGTGCTGGTGCCACTTCAAGAGTTGGCAGGAGATCAACTGAAAATTCCCGGTGTCGGATCGGTTGGTGAGCAGTTAACATACTGCGACTGTGGGGAGATCGTAAGGATGACAGAATGAGTGCAAAAGAGCGGAAAGTGACCGTCTCGACGCTGATCGAGATGAAGCAGGCGCAGCAGAAAATTGCGATGCTGACCGCCTATGATTTCAGTTTCGCGCAGCAGGTGGATCGGGCTGGGGTCGATGTGGTGCTGGTCGGGGACTCCCTGGGGATGGTGATTCAGGGTAAAGAGACAACGATCCCGGTCACGATGGATGAGATGGTCTACCACACTCGCTCGGTTGGGCGTGGTTTGAAGCGTGCGCTGCTGCTGGCTGATCTTCCATTTATGAGTTATGCCACACCGGATGAGGGACTTCGTAACGCGGGTCGTCTGATGAAAGAGGCGGGAGCACAGATGGTCAAGCTCGAAGGGGGGGCAGACCAAGTGGGCACTGTGGAGCTGCTGGTGAGTCGTAATATTCCGGTCTGTGCCCATCTTGGATTGCAGCCGCAATCGGTTCATCGCCTTGGAGGATACAAGGTGCAAGGGCGGGAAGAGAACGCAGCCCAGCAGATGATTGAAGATGCGGTGACACTGGAGCAGGCAGGGGCCTCGATGCTGGTGTTGGAGTGCGTGCCGTCCCTGTTGGCTGCAGAGATCAGTGCGGCACTGCAGATTCCTGTCATCGGGATTGGTGCCGGTGTCGACTGTGATGGTCAGGTGCTGGTGCTCTATGACATGCTGGGGATTACCGGAGGGACAGTGCCCCGTTTTGTGAAGAACTTTATGGTTGGTGCTGGCTCGGTTCCAACGGCACTACAGGGATATGTTGAGGCGGTGCGTGGCCGGGCATTTCCTACTGAGGAGGAGAGTTTCTCCTGATGGAGGTGGTGGAGCAGATTGAGCCGCTGCGGGCGCTGCTCGGAGGCTTTCGCCAGCATGGGGAGCGGATTGCCTTTGTGCCGACCATGGGAAACCTGCATCAAGGCCATCTTGAGCTGGTGCGTCAGGCGCGGCAGCGAGCAGATCGAGTGGTGGCCTCTATCTATGTCAATCCAACCCAGTTTGGTGAAGGGGAAGATCTTGACGCTTATCCCCGTACACTCAAACGAGACGCGGATTTATTGACAGCAGAGGGGTGTGATCTGCTCTTTACTCCCAATGATCAGATCATGTATGGCAGTGCCGATCGTGCGATGCTGGCCCGGATTGAGGTGCCTGGAATCTCGGATCAACTGTGCGGTGCCTCTCGTCCGGGACACTTTGCTGGAGTCGCCACAGTGGTGGCAAAGCTATTCAATATCGTGCAGCCCGATTTAGCGCTATTTGGAGAGAAAGATTTTCAGCAGCTGCTGGTGATTCGAAGGCTGGTGGAGGCGCTCAATTTTCCGCTGGAGATTGTCGGAGTGTCGACGATGCGAGAGGAAGATGGGTTGGCGATGAGCTCCAGAAATGGCTACTTGAGTCCTAATGAGCGATCAATTGCACCTGCGTTGAATCGTCTGTTACAGGCAATGTGTCGACAATTGTTGGGTGGGCGAACCGATTACGCCACCTTGGAAGCAGAGGGTGAGGCGCAGTTGAGGGCCGCCGGTTTTGAATCTGATTACCTCTCGATTCGGCAGCAGGATCTCAAAATTCCGTTAGAAGGGGCAAAAAAACTGGTGATTTTGGCGGCTGCACGGCTTGGAACGACACGATTAATTGATAATTGTCCACTGGATCTGGGATAATAGGAATCATGCAAGTAACGATGTTGAAGACCAAATTGCACCGTGCCACGGTCACCCACTCCGAGCTGGAGTATGAGGGGTCGTGCGCGATTGATGGCGTGCTACTGGATGCCTCAGGGATTCGGGAGTATGAGCAGATTCATATCTATAATGTCGACAATGGCGAGCGTTTCGTCACCTACGCAATTCGTGCCGAAGATCGTTCTGGTGTTATTTCCGTGAATGGTGCGGCGGCTCACAAAGCGGATCCAGGTGATATCATTATTATCTGCGCCTATGGAGCAATGGAGCAGGCAGAGGCGGACCAGTTCAAGCCACGTCTGATCTATATGGCCGAGGACAACACCATCAAGCGTACCGCCAATACCATTCCTGTACAGGCAGCCTGACCCCGACTCGCTGCACAGCCCTTAATCAAGCAAAAAGCCCGCTCTTCGTATGAGGAGCGGGCTTTTTTGTGCAGGCCATGACCCGTCTAACAGCTCATATAATTACGGAATGAACCGAGATCGTGTACGTTCTCAAAGCCCATTGCCTCAAGATAGGTTTTTGCCATGCGGGTACGGGTCCCGGTGACACAATAGAGGATGATCGGGCGCCTTTTTTCGAGCAGGTCATTGGCAACATGAATGGTCTGCAGAGGGACATTGACGGCATTAGGGAGTGAGCCCTGTGCGTACTCCATTGGGCTGCGAACGTCGACCAGCTGCCCGTTTTCCTCTTTCAGTAGCCGCTGCGCGTCTTCACAACTGATGTTTTGTGGAAACATACCAAATTAATCCTTTACTTTCTGAGTCTTTACTCGATTCGACTGAGGGTCGAGTTGGTGTCGTAGCACCAGAGCGGAGTGGTTCTATCAATCAAAATTATGGCGTGATTCTACCATATTCAACGGATTTATTCAATGCTTATCTTGAATGGTTTTTGGTCGATTTTCGACCTCGGCGTAGCGCAATGATGATGCCGACTGCAAATAGCAGCGCAAGCAGGATGAATAGTTTTCCCATCGCAGACTCTCTGGTTTTAAGTTTTGGTTTATTGGGTGATCGTGGTCGTTGGGATGGCAACTTTCTCGACCGGTCCCTCGTCTTGTTGTTCGGGTGGATCAATGTGCACCAGCTCGGAGTAGGGTCCAAGCATGGCGACCGACCCTTGATGGCGCTCGTCGCCATGATAGCTGTAATCGAACCGGTAGCTGCGGTGGAACTGCAGTCGTCCTCGGGGGTTTCTGCGCAGTCCGATCTTCTGCAGTGAAACGGTCTGATCGAGAAGCTGGGCACCAAAATTCTTGCAGGTAAGATTACAGACAGTAATGGCGCGCTCGCGGGCCTTCATCGAGTCGTACCAGAAGAGGGCGATACCCACCGGGGTGCCAATCATCAACAGAGTCTCGATCAGTTCGCGCATAGCGGGCCACTCTAACAGATTCAAAGGGGGTGAACCATTTTCTGGTATGGTGTTTCCTGATGATTGAGAAGGAATAAAGCATCGTTGTGCGGATCAGTATGAGGGAGTGAGAGGATGAGGGGAGATGTGTGAAAATTGTTGAGCTGTTTACAAAAAATCGAGAGCTGAAAGAGCGAATTGTTGGCTCAAGGGAGCGACTGTTTCGTCTGGCCTACTCATGGTGTCATGATCGTCATCATGCAGATGACCTCTGTCAGGAGACGGTGATTACTGCACTGGAGAAGGTGGATCAGCTCAAGTCAGAGGATGCACTGGATGCCTGGATGTTTCGCATCATGCAGAACGCCTACCGAAAGCATTTTCGCAAGATGCGTCCCCAGGTCGATGTGGAGTCGCTCGAGGCTCATATGGAGAAAGAGGATCCTGCAGAGCGCGATATTGAGCGCGCAGAAGAGATTCTTCAGGTGCGTAGTGGTCTTGCTCAGCTCAAGGAGGGGCAGCGGATGATTATCACCTTGGTCGACATTGAAGGGGTTAGTTACAAGGAGGCGGCAGAGATTCTAGAGATTCCTATTGGCACCGTGATGAGTCGGCTGGCAAGAGCACGAACAGCGCTGAGCCAATATATTGATCGGCGCGAAGCAAATCGTGAGACAGGGCGGGCGACGAAGGATGATCGCAGAGCCCATCTTAAAGTGATGAAGTAACAGGATGTAAATGATGAAGCCATACGAAATTTCAGATGAGATCCTCAACGCCTTTATTGATGGCGAGATTGAGTCAGAAGAGAAGATTGAAATCTTGCGGCAGCTGGGTGGAAACCCGGAACTGACGCAACGAGCCTGTGAGCTGGTGCGAACCAAGGAGTTGGTCCGGGCCGCATACAAGTCTGCGCTCCCTGACCCAGTGGCTCAGGCTGCTCAACCACGACGTGCCTCCATGGGAGGAAAAAAGTGGGGCGCACTTGCCGCCTCCCTGCTTGTCGCTGTGGTTCTGTTAGGTGGAATGCAGAATACATCGCAGCAGACGACTGATCTGACTCAGATGGAGAGGATGGGAGATGGGTTTTCTCCCGTTGCATTTCAACAGGCGGAGCAGGCGGCAGCTCTGAGAATCGTATTTCATCTGACCTCCTCGGATCCACTGCGGATGGGGAAACTATTGGATGATGTCTCTTCACTGCTGGAGCAGACCCGTAACCTGGAGCAGCGCTCTGTGGTTGAGGTGATTGCCAACGGAGAGGGTCTCGGGATGTTCCGTTCAGATGTCAGTGGATTTGGTGAACAGATTCACGAGATGCGCGTGGAAAATCCCAATTTGCGATTTGTGGCCTGCCAGCGAACGATTGATCAGTTGGAGTCTGAAGGGGTGGGTGAAATTCATCTGTTGCCGGATGTGGTCCGGGCAGGCTCTGGAATTTCACGCGTGATTCAGCGCCAGCAGCAGGGGTGGTCCTACATCCAGATCTGAGCAGATGCGGCTTCTCCTGTTCTTGTTGGCACTACTTGCTTCACCGCTGGAGTGGGCAGATGCTAGAGAGCAACCGGATGTGCTGGTGGCATACCACCTCAGTACGGCGGATGAGCATCGGCAGCAGATTGCGTTACTCAATATAAAGAACCACCTTGAGGACCTGTATGAGCAGGGGAGGAGCTTCTCCATTAAGGTGGTACTGGATGGTGGTGGGGTTGCCTTATTGGTGCGTGCACAGCAGCAACTACGGATACAGCAGCAGCTGAAACGGCTGCGCTCGCAGGGGATCGACTTTCTGGTCGAGCGCCAGTCGCTACAAGAGGCGGATGCTGACTGGGGTGGATGGGAAGAGGCGTTGCGACTGGTAGAAGGAGAGCTGGTTGAGAGTAGCATTCTGGCGCTGGTGGCGTTGCAGCAACAGGGATATTCCTATATCCCTTATCCGGTCAAATAAAAAGCCCCAATCGGGTGGAATAACCCAGTATGGTTGTGGGTCATAGTTTGAGTGATGTAGAATCGAGGGCCCCATCCGGGAATGGATGAAAGGGATTTTCAAACAGAAACACAGGAAGGAAAAGATGAAAAAGAATTTGATGGTATTGGGTACTGTCGCGACAACGCTTTTTTCTGCAAATGTTTTTGCAGATGCGGCTGCGGACTACATGGGGGCATGCAATAGCTGCCACTTTAGTGCAGTTGCTCCTGCTTTGGGTGCCCCAGGTCTTGGTGACAAAGCGGCCTGGGCACCACGTATTGCCAAAGGGATGGATGCCCTTTATAACACCGCGATCAACGGTTCTACAGTGAATCCAGTGATGATGCCTCGTGGTGGGTCCGCTTTGAGTGATGATGCACTGAAGGCCGTGGTGGACTATATGGTCAACCAGTCCAAGTAAGATCAGAAGAGCTGCATAGACCATCAGCCCGGCAGAGAGGCCTCTGCCGGGCTGAATAAAAAAATAGAAAAATAATCAACGATAAAGGGACCGTAGCGAAGATTGCGGCCTAGGAAATCAAAGGAGAGTTGTGACAATGTCACTGAATCGACGTGAATTTATCCGTCTGATGGGGATGGCTGGTGCAGCGGGGCTGGTCCCTACGGCAGCACTGGCAGATCGAAACCCCGCAGAAGCGCTCTATCGGCGTCCGATGAAAGGGAATGTGCGTATTCTGCACATCACGGATACTCACGCACAGCTGCTCCCGATCCATTTTCGTGAACCCAATGTCAATCTGGGATTCGGCTATGGCTATGGCAAGGCGCCTCACGTTGTAGGAAAGCGCTTTCTGGATCACTTCGGGGTCCCGGCCAACAGCCACCAGAGCCACGCATTTACCTATCTTGATTTTGATGAGGCAGCGCGCCGCTACGGTAAGGTCGGTGGGTTTGCCCACATGAAGACGTTGGTTGACAGCCTGCGTAGTGAGGCGGGGGATGGCAATAGTCTATTGCTGGACGGTGGAGATACCTGGCAAGGTAGCGGAACCTCTTACAAAACTCGTGGCATGGATATGGTGAAGGCCTGTAATGAGCTGGGCGTCGATGTGATGACTGGCCACTGGGAATACACCTACCTCGATCACGAAGTACTGAAAAATGTGAATGCCTTCAATGGCGATTTTGTGGCGCAGAACGTGCGGGTCCGGGATGAGTCACTGTTTGATTACAACTACGCCGATTTTGATGGCTTTGATGAGGATAGCGGTCACGCCTTCAAACCTTACGTGATGAAAGAGGTGGGGGGCGCGCGCATTGCGGTGATTGGGCAGGCCTTCCCTTATACCCCGATCGCCAACCCGGGCCGCTTCATGCCGGACTGGACCTTCGGGATCAGTGACGACACCATGCAAGAGCTGGTCGATGAGGTGCGTGAGAATGAGCGCCCTGATGCGGTGATCGTGCTCTCCCATAACGGCATGGATGTTGACCTGAAGATGGCCTCCGTGGTCTCTGGGATTGATGCGATTTTTGGCGGCCATACCCATGACGGGATGCCGGCCCCAACGTTGGTGAAGAATGCGGGCGGCAAGACCCTGGTGACCAATGCTGGCTCCAACGGCAAGTTCGTCGGGGTGATGGATTTTGTCATCCGTAATGGCAAGGTGCAGGATTTTGAGTACTCGCTGCTGCCAGTCTTCTCAAACCTGCTGGAGGCAGATGCGGGAATGAATCGCCTGATTGAGGAAGTTCGCCAACCGTATGGTGACTGGCTCAATGAGGAGTTGGCGGTCGCTGATCAGTTGCTCTACCGTCGCGGAAACTTCAACGGCACCTTTGACCAGATTATCTGCGACTCTCTGAACACCCATTATGATTCCCAGATCTCTCTCTCTCCCGGCTTCCGCTGGGGAACCACAGTGATGGAGGGGCAGAAGATCACCATGGATAATGTCCTGGACCAGACCTGTATCACCTATCCAGAGACCTATAGCCGAGAGATGCGTGGTGCCGATATCAAGAATATTCTTGAGGATGTCTCTGATAATCTCTTTAATGCGGACCCTTACTACCAGCAGGGTGGAGACATGGTCCGTGTTGGTGGGCTGGATTACGTCTGTGATCCGATGGCATCGATGGGAAATCGGGTGAGTGAGATGACACTCGACAATGGAGAGAAGGTTGAGGCCAGCAAGATGTACAAAGTCTCTGGCTGGGCGACCGTTGGATCGAAGTCTCCAGGCCCTGCAATCTGGGATGTTGTGGCCGGTTATCTGCGAGACCAGAAGGTGGCCTCCGTGAAGAAACTCAATGTTCCAGCGCTCAAAGGAGCAAAAGGAAATCCGGGGATTAACAATTACCCGGGGAATCTGGTAAGTTAGTACTGATAATAAAAAAAGGTAGAGAAGATCTGGAAAACAGACGCCTGCCAAAATAATCACCAACAAAGGAGAAAATAGAGTGACGAAACCACACCAAGCCTTGTCGGGGGTCTGTCTGACACTCTCCCTGATGGCGGCCTCCGTCTCTGCGGTGGCCTCTGGACCGGGAAAGATTGAGCAGCAGAAAATGGAAGGGGCAATCGCTGCAGCCAAGGCTGCAATCAAGGGAGCTAAAAGTGTTGGCTTCGAGTGGCGAGACTCCGGAAAAATTCTGAAGCAGGCTGAGGTTGCAATGGCAGAGGGGAATGTCGACAAGGCACTCTCATTGGCGGCTAAGGCGCAATTTCAGGGGGAAGCGGGACAGGCCCAAGCGGTCTCTCAGGCCAATGCCAGCCCCCGTTTTGAGACCATCATTCGCAACATCCACATCTATGAGCAAGAGATGGCAATGGCCAAATCGGCACAGAAGGTGGCAGCGGATGCGGGATTTGAGTGGCGAGACCTGGGGAAGGTGATCAAGAAGGCTGAGAAAGCTGCAGCCAAAGGTCAGCTGCCAAAGGCGATCAAGTTGGCCAAGAAAGCACACTTCCAGGGTGAGGCAGGACAGGCCCAAGCGATTAACCAGGCCAGTGCAGCCCCTCGGTTTGATGCGATTATCGAGAAGATGAACGCATTTGATCAAGAGATTGCTGCTGCTGAGCAGGCTCGTAAAGGGGCGGCCAAGGTTGGTTTTGAGTGGCGTGACACCGGGAAGATGATCAAAAAGGCTCGGACGGCAGCGAATAGCAGCCACTACGACAAGGCGATCAAACTGGCCAAGAAGGCTCGCTTCCAGGGGGAGGCCGGACAGCAGCAGGCCAAAGGTCAGGCCAGTGCCGGTCCACGGTTTTAATTTCAGAATTCTAATAACAAGCGAAAAGCAGACAAAGGAGAAATGGATATGAAGCTGATCAAACAAGCAATGGTCGGGGCAGTGATGACAGCCCTGTTGGTACCTGTTACCGCCTCTGCGGATGGCCATGGTGCAGACAAGGTAATTGAGGAGGGCAAGGCCATTGCCTTCAATAAAAAGAAGGGAAACTGCCTGGCATGCCACCGCATTGAGGGCGGCAAGATGGCAGGTGATATTGCACCGCCCATCCTGATGATGAAGATGCGTTATCCCAATAAGGCAGACCTGCGTGCGCAGATTTGGGATGCGACGGCAGTCAACCCTGATACGGTGATGCCTCCATTTGGGCGTCACAAAGTGATGAGCGAATCAGAGATCGACAAGGTGACTGAATTTATTTACAGTCTGTAGTTCTTGCGGTAGACAAACCTAAAGAAAATATTATTTCAAAGAAGGAGAGCGATAGTGAAAAGACGGCTATTTATGAAGGGAACTCTTGCGGGTAGTGCAGTCACTGCAGCCCTGGGAGCGGGTCTGTTGGCACCTCGTGCAGTATTGGCAGCGTGGCCAAAGGCTGTCATGGAGTCCGATAACTTTGGGGACACTGGCATGGCCAGCGGCTCTGTAAAGATCAAGGCCCCTGAGATTGCAGAGAATGGTGCGGTTGTACCAGTTACTGTAGATGCAACAGGCGTAGACGGCATTGTTGAGAGCATCAGCATTGTAGCGGCAGCGAATGGTCGTCCTCTGGCGGCAACCTACAACATGGGTGAAGGCGCAGTTCCATTCGTCTCTACTCGACTGAAAATGGGTAAGACTGGTGATGTCTATGGTGTAGTGAAGACTGCATCTGGCCTGCTGAATGCAAAGTCTCAGGTTAAGGTCACCATCGGTGGTTGTGGCGGTTAGTCCCGTTACTGAACGTTAATACCCCATTACAAAGAATAGAGAGGAAAAGAAAATGGCAAAGAGTGCAGTAAAGCTGAGAGCCAAGGCAAAGAAAGGCGTCATCGATATCAAATGTCTGATGAGTCATCCAATGGAGACAGGTCTGAGAAAAGACAAGAAGACTGGACAGAAGATCCCTGAGCACTTCATCCAGAGCGTTGTTGTAGAGAAGAATGGCACACCATTCATGCATGCAGACTTCAACTCAACCATTTCCAAAAACCCATACCTGAGAGTCAAGGTTGCAGGCGACAAGGGTGACAAGATCACCGTCACCTGGACTGATAACAAGGGTGAGTCTGGTAGCGGAACCAAGGCAGCAAAATAATAAGATTGCCGAATAACCCCCTCCATAAAGGAGGGGGTGTTATAAAAAAACCAAAGGAGAATAGTATGAAGCAGTTTCTGATGGCTGTAACCGCGACTGCGCTTGCAATGGGGGGGATTGCGGGTGCACAGGCGAGCCCGGAAGAAGATCTGAAGGCTTTTCGTGCCTACTTTGTAGAGAAGTTCCCGAATACGGAATTTTCTGATTTCAGAAATGGTGTTTACTCCATTAACGAGAGTTTCCGCCAGCAGTGGGAAGCGATTGAGGAGTTCCCCCCTTATGAGCAATTTGTCGAGCAAGGTGAAGAGATATGGGGCACCCCTTTTGCGAACGGTAAAGGCTATGCGGACTGCTTTGGCGATGATGTCTCTGCCATTCGTGCCCGCTATCCACACTGGGATGCCAAAAGCGAGCAGGTGGTGACGCTGGAGGGAGACATCAACAAGTGTCGTAAGGCCAATGGCGAGAAGCCACTGAAGTGGAAGAAAGGGGCGATGGCTCACCTCTCTGCCTACATCAGCTATGAGGCCCGTGGCCAGGTGATCAACGTGGTGATTCCTGATGACCCCAAGGCCAAGGCGGCCTATGAAGATGGTAAGCGCTTCTTCTATGCCAAGCGTGGGCAGCTCAATCTTGCCTGTGCAGATTGTCATGTCTACCAGTCTGGTCAGCACATCCGTGCCGATCTGCTCTCACCAGCGGTGGGCCAGTCTACAGGATTCCCTGTATTCCGTGCCAAGTGGTCCGGTAAAGACAAGAATGGTGATGGACTCGGTACATTGCACCGCCGCTATGGTGGCTGTAACAAACAGGTTCGCGCAAAGCCATTCAAGGCGCAGAGTGAGCAGTATCGGAACCTGGAGTTCTTCCACACTTACATGAGTAATGGTCTGGAGTTCAATGGCCCATCCTATCGTAAGTGACCGATAGCAACTTCCTGAAAACCCGGTGACTTGCCGGGTTTTTTATGTCTGTTACTTTTAGAGATGGCGAATAAATCGCAGTTAGCGTGAAGTGGGCATTGGCAGGAGGGAGAGGGGGGCGTTTGTTAAGGGTTGCCAGACATCTACCCCTAACTCCCTGCTATACCTGAAACGGATTTCTGTAAGGGCAGATGACCGGCAACCATTAACAGTAGTGCTCACTTAAGAATTGGGGCCAAGCGCGTGATACAGTAAGAGGTATGTATCGACTACTACACCTCTTTCAAACTTCGATCGGGCGTAAGCTGATGATGGCCCTGAGTGGGTTGGTTCTGCTGCTGTTCATTGTGGGTCATCTGGCGGGTAATATGACCATCTTCTTCGGTGCACCGATCCTCAACAGTTACGCCCACTGGCTACAACACAGTGTGATGTTGTGGCCCTTCCGCTTGGTGATGTTGTCCCTGTTGGGGTTGCATATTGTGATGGGGATGGAGTTGGCACGTGAGAACCGACAGTCAGCTACCGCAGGCAGTCACTATCCTGGCTGGTTTACCCGCCATATTCGTAACCACCATATGGTCTGGAGTGGTGTCGCAGTACTGCTCTTTATTCTGTTTCATGTCGGGCATCTGACATTGGGGGTCGGAGCCGATGCCAGCTTCAGAGCGCTCGACAGCAACCAGATGGTTGATGTCTACCGGCGGGTGGTGGAGGGGTTTCGAAACCCCTGGATCTCGGGCTTCTATGTCGTCTCCATGTTGTTGATCTGGACCCATTTGTTGCATGTGATTCGCGGCCTGTTTCAGACTCTGGGCTTCTATCATGAAAACTATCTTCCGCTACTGGAGCGTGTTGCACAATTGTTGAGTGTGTTGATCGTGTGTGGGTTTCTCTCTATTCCGTTTTCCGTATGGCTGGGAGTGGTCTGATGTTGGATGCCAGAATTCCAGGGGGACCACTGGAGCAGAAGTGGGAGCGTTGCCTTGATGGGCTCAAACTGATTAGTCCCAATAATAAACGTAAGTACAAGGTGTTGGTGGTGGGCACCGGGCTGGCGGGATCCTCGGCAGCAGCAACCATGGCGGAGCTGGGATATCAGGTGGAGAGTTTCACCTTTCATGATTCCCCCCGTCGTGCTCACTCAGTGGCAGCACAAGGGGGGATCAATGCGGCCAAGAATTACCGGGGGGATGGCGATAGCATTCACCGCCTCTTCTACGACACCATCAAGGGGGGAGACTTCCGCTCCCGTGAGGCCAACGTCTACCGTTTGGCACAGATTAGCAACAACATCATCGATCAGTGCGTGGCGCAGGGAGTGCCGTTTGCACGAGAGTATGGGGGATTGCTGGATAATCGCTCTTTTGGTGGAGCACTGGTCTCTCGCACCTTCTATGCGCGCGGACAGACCGGTCAACAGCTGCTGCTGGGGGCCTATGGAGCACTCAATCGACAGATCCATAGCGGACAGATCAAACTCCATACTCGCACCGAGATGGTTGATCTGCTGGTAGAGGATGGGGTGGCACGTGGCATCATTACCCGGGATCTGGTGAATGGAACCATTCAGGCCCACTGGGGGGATGCGGTGGTGCTGGCAACCGGAGGCTATAGCAACGCCTTCTATCTTTCCACCAATGCGGCCACCTGTAATGTCACCGCGAGCTACCGGGCCTACAAGCGAGGGGCTCTGTTTGCCAATCCCGGCTTTACTCAGATCCATCCTACCTGTATCCCGATGAGCCATGAGGGGCAATCCAAGCTGACACTGATGTCAGAGTCGCTACGCAACCATGGACGAATCTGGGTACCCAAACAGGCCAACGATCAGCGACCACCACAGCAGATTCCAGAGGCGGAGCGGGACTACTTTCTGGAGCGCAAGTATCCTGCCTATGGCAATCTCTCGCCCCGTGATATCTCCTCCAGAGCGGTCAAGGAGGTGTGTGATGAGGGGCGTGGTGTCGGTGAGATGGGGCGCAGTGTCTATCTTGATTTCGGCGAGGCGATTGAGCGGCTTGGCATGGAGAAGATTCAGGAGCACTACGGCAACCTGTTTGAGATGTATCACCATATCACTGACGAGAATCCCTACCAGAGTCCGATGCGTATCTATCCCGCAGCCCACTATACGATGGGTGGTCTCTGGGTCGACTACCATCTGATGAGCAATCTGCCGGGGTTGTTTGTGATCGGCGAGGCCAACTTCTCCGACCATGGTGCCAACCGTCTCGGCGCCAGTGCGTTGATGCAGGGATTAGCCGATGGGTACTTTATCCTGCCGCAGACAATGGCGGGCTATCTGGCCGATCGTCCCCCTATTGCAGGGCAGGAGCCGACCACTGCAGCGGATGCTGTGGCGCAGAACCAACAACAGACCGAAGTACTGCTTTCACTCAATGGAGATCGTTCCATCCGTTCACTGCATAGAGAGCTGGGGGAGATCCTCTGGAACGGGTGCGGTATGTCGAGAACAGCAGAAGGCCTTCGTGATGCAATGACCCGGCTGGAGGCGCTGCAGCAGACTTTCTGGCAGAAAGGTTATGTGGGCGGTCGTGGTGAGGTTCTCAATCAAGAGCTGGAACAGGCGGGGCGTGTGGCTGACTTTATCGAGTTTGGCACGCTGATGTGCCAGGATGCACTGCAACGCGAGGAATCGTGTGGTGCTCACTTCCGTGAAGAGTATCAGCAGGGTGGAGAGGCGGCGCGCAATGATGTCGAGTTCTCCCATGTCACGGCATGGGAGTATCAAGGAGAAGAGGGACTGCCGGCAGAGCATCGTGAACCCCTGCAGTTTGAGTCGATCCATGTTGGGCGGAGGAACTACCAATGAGGTTTCATCTGAAAATCTGGCGGCAGTTGGATCGTAACAGTAAGGGACAGTTTGAGGATTTCTGGATTGATGGAATCGGTCCTGACCTCTCATTTTTGGAGTTGATGGATTGCCTCAATGAGGATTTGATACGTAAGAAAGCACGTCCAGTTGCTTTTGAGCATGATTGCCGTGAGGGGATCTGCGGGGCCTGTTCGCTGATCATCAATGGCGTGCCGCATGGCCCAGTGGGAGCAACCACCACCTGCCAGCTCTATATGCGCCACTTTGAGGAGGATGCAGAAATTACCGTAGAGCCGTGGCGAGCTGGGCCATTTAAGGTGATCCAGGATCTTGTGGTCGACCGTTCGCCGTTTGAACGTATCCTGCAGGCGGGAGGCTATGTCTCGGTGCATACCGGGGAGGCGCCTGATGCCAATGCATTGCTGGTATCGAAAGAGGTGGCAGATCGTGCTTTTGAGGCGGCCAACTGTATTGGCTGTGGCGCTTGTGTCGCCGCCTGTCCCAATGCCTCGGCAATGCTCTTTGTCGCCGCCAAGGTGACTCACTTGGCGTTGCTGCCGCAAGGGCAGCCGGAGCGGGAACATCGGGTGCTCAAGATGGTTAAGGCGATGGATGCCGAGGGATTCGGGAACTGCAGTAACCACTATCAGTGTGCTGATGCCTGCCCTAAGCAAATCCCAGTCTCGCTGATTGCGCGGCTTAACCGGGAGTTCCTGCAATCTGCACTGTTGGGGAGAGAATTCGGTGAGGAGGATCACCACTGTTGCCATCAGGAGTAAAGATGAAGACGGTCTCCTCATCTTTGCTGATTGTTCATCCGTTAATAAAACAATGACTGAAAAAGGAAGGGTATGAGCAACAGAAGCTTCATGCCAATCTGTCACGGCTGATTGTGAAAGAGTGGCTCAGTCATCCAATGCTCCGCGTTGCAGTGGGGAGTGGAAAGATTTGGCACAACACTCTACTGCAGCAAGCATAAAAAACCCCGGATCAGATCCGGGGTTTTTTTGTTACTCATGAAAGAGTTGGTTACAGCTTTTTGCCGTCGTTGAAAGCATCAGTAGAGATGTTCTCATACCAGCTCAGTGCATAGGCAACCTCACGCTCACGGAACTTCGCGTTGCGCTTGTCACCACTTGGAGTAAGACCACCAGAGACCTTCATCACCTTGGACTTGTCCGCTGCCAGCTGGTAAACCGCTGCAACAGAGAACGCGTCATTTGGTGCCACAACACTGTAGCAGGTGTTGGTGTAGGCAGGGATTGGTGCGCTGTTGCCATTCAGGGCAGCAACGACTGAAGCAGCACAGACTTTCGCCTCTGAAGCTGCAGCGTAGCCGGACTTCGGCAGACCCTTGGCAGCACTGGAATCACCAATGACGTGGATATTTGCACGCTTCTTGGATTCGAAAGTCTGCAGATCAACTGGACACCAGTCACCATCCGTCAGGCCAGCAGCATGTGCAATGTTTCCTGCCTTCATGTCAGGGATAACGTTCAGTACGTCACCCTTGAACTCCTCGATGGAGCAGACAGCAGTGTTGCTGTCTGCCTCAACGGCCTCAATGGCACCGCCAGCAGCACCCTTGACCCACTGGATCATGGAGCCTTCACCGCCGTCCTTTGCAGGATCGAAGCCGTAGTGGATCTTCCAAGCCTCACGGAACAGGCCGAACTTGGAGAACTTGTCCTTTGGATCAAGAACAATGATCTTGGATTTTGGCTTGTTGGCTTTGAGGTAGGAAGCGATCTGGCTAACACGCTCGTATGGTCCAGGAGGGCAGCGGAATGGGTTGCGTGGCGCAGCGATGACGACTGTACCGCCATCCTTCATTGCCTTCAGCTGTTTACCCAGCAGATTCATCTGGTGACCAGATTTGTATGCGTGAGTGACAGAGTTGTTTGCAACCTCTTCACTGTGACCTTCAACGAATTTGAAGTCGACACCTGGAGAGACAACGCAACGGTCGAAGCCGTAGCTGCCGCCGCCCGCAGTCTTCACGCTGTTGTCACCAATCTCAGTCACTGCATCGTGAACGATATTGATGCCCATGGCCTGCAGACCCTCATAGGTGTGGGCCAGCTGATCCATAGTAACCATGCCAGAGAGGGTGAGGTTACTGGTGAAGCCAGTGTAGTAAGTCTTGTTTGGCTCGATGATGGTGACATCAATGGAGGCATCGCCACGCTTGATGTACTTGGCGGCAGTTGCGCCACCCAGACCACCACCAACGACAACAACACGTCCCTTGGAGCCCGCGAAAGAGCTGCTGGCAAAACCCATGCCTGCTGCAACAGAGGCGGCACCCAGTGCGCCACCGGATACCTTCATAAAGTCTCTACGATTGAACTTGCTCATTCTATTAGCTCCTCCTTAGCGCTGGCTGGCGTAGTAGTTGATGAGAGCTTCCTCACCCGCTGCGCCTGCCTTCTTGTTCAGTTTCTTCAGCTTCTTCTTCATCTTCTTCGGTACAGCACGGTCTCCACTGTGGAAGTCATCCATTGCGTAACGGAGGTAAGGAGCAAGCTGTCCGGAGAGCTGACCTGAATCATCGTCTGCAAGGGTGCCGCCTTCGCTGTGGCACTTCTCACAGTACTTATCATGCAGCTTCTGGCCCTTGGCAACCTGTGCCTCGTCGAAGCTTTGCTCTGACATGTGAACCTGCTGAGCTGCGAAATGAGATGCCATTGCGGCAACCTCATCGTCACTGTAGCCCTTGGCGATACGAGTCATGATAGTGCTCTTGGTGTCGCCAGATTTGTAGGCAGCCATCATGTCGGTGATGTAAGTCTGAGACATACCGGCAAGTGACGGAATTGCAGGACCGCTACTGGCACCATCGGTACCGTGGCAACCTGCGCAAGTGTTGGCCAGCATAGTAGCACTGGCACCAGTCATGTTCCCTGCAAGTGCAGAAAAACTAAGCGCACATCCACCGATCACGGCCATTGCGAGTTTCGTTGGTTTCATATCTCCTCCTAAGAATCTAGAGATGTTTTTTTTCGAAAATTAATATTAATTTTGCTCTTTGTTATGGCGTTCAGCACTAGGCAGAAAACCATACACAGAACAGGTCGATCATATCTTGCTTATAACTTTTCATGCAAGGAAAATATCAATAAAGCCAGGGTTTTTTGAAGGCGTGTGTTTGCGATGATCAGGCGAGTGTCTGGCGGGCGCAATAAAGGGGGCTCCACCCTTAAAAGCCAAGGGTGGGGGAGGAGGTTTGGGGGAGGTGGCTTACTGCCGGATGAGTGTTTTTAGATGTTTAGCCAGTTTGTGATGGCGGTTCATCTCTGCGATCAGTGCTAGATCGAGCCCCTCTTGGTCACGGACCTGGATGCTGGCACCACGTTCGATGAAGAGCTGTACCAGAGCACTGTTGCCTCGGCTGACAGCTTCCATCAATGGTGTCCAGCCATCTCGGTCTTGTGCATCCAGTGTGGCGCCATGACCGAGTAGCAGAGAGGCCGCCTTCGTTCCTTTTCTGGATACGGCATAGTGAAGGGCGGTTGCCCCATGATCATCTTTGACTTCAGTGGCTGCGCCACGTTGAAGCAGGGCAGTGAGGATTTCCAGGTTATTGTTGCCGGCTGCAATCATCATTGCCGTGCGTCCATTTTTGTCACGAATGTCGAGACCAGCATCGGCCAGCAACAGCATGTGAGCGACATTGATATTGTTGTGTTTGGTGGCAATCATCAATGCGGTCTGTCCGTGGCGGTCTGCGGTGTTGATGTTACTGTTGTAGGCCATCAGGATGGAGATGACATCGGCCTCACCGCTACGAATTGCGATCATTAGGGCATCGAGTCCATTGCGGCTTTTGGTGTGTGGGTCGGCTCCTGCCTTCAGTAGCAGAGAGACTAAGGCAATGCTTCCTTCGTCAGCTGCAGCGGAGAGGGCAGTGTAGCCACCATCGGTCTGTTGGTTGATGCTGGCCCCATGGTCAATCAGCAGCTGAGCAATCTCCTGGTACCCATCTTCTGCGGCATAGATCAGTGGTGTGTGCCCCAATTTTCCTTGAGTGTTGGGGTTGGCACCCTGTAGCAGGAGCTGTTCACTCTGCTGCAGGTCTCCGTTGAGGACTGCTTTTCGTAGTGCCTCATCCTGTGCTGGGTCAGCAATTACAGTGCTAGAAGAGAGAAGGGCAAGTAGCGCAATGGCTGTCTTTTTCATGTCGTTGCTCCGTTGTCTAGCCATGTGATCAGGATGCCTCAGGCTCGTCTTCTTCATCCTCATCCGGCTCATCCGGTTCGGTATGAGCGATGCCCTTGTGACAGTCGATACAAGTCTGTCCCTTCTCTGTGGCGCGTCCATGTTTCTTTCGAGCGCTACGGTCCTGTTCGTCCAGATTCATGTTGTCGAAGTCGTGGCAGTTGCGGCACTCGCGAGAGTCTGTCGCCTTCATCTTGTCCCAGACCCGGTTGGCCATGTTCCAGCGGTAGGCCTCAAACTTTTTCAGTGCTGCCTCGCGACGTTCCTCAGCCTCTTCGCTCATCTCATCCGAGAATGGCTCGCCATAGTTGGGGACGCAGAGATTGGAGCCAGCCTCGACAGGAACAAAGAGCTCTGGACAGTTGCCGCTCTCGTCAGTGGCAACTAGCTGGGATTCATCGGGTTCAATAGTGCCAAGTACCCAATGGTAGACATCCTTGGCTGCGATGATCTTGGCTGCAATTTTGGGGAAGAATTGAGTTGGCACATGGCAGTCAGAGCAGGTGGCCTGAACACCGGACTGATTCTTGTAGTGGACCGTGTGGCGATACTCTTCCAGATTGACCTTCATGGAGTGACAGGAGGTACAGAACTCCATTTCATTGGTCGCTGAAAAGAAGACATTGGCTGCGCCAAGGGCAGCCATGCCGGCGAAGAAGATGATGGCTGGGATCAATAGTTTTTTCATCGATGGTTCCTCCTGAAATATCGGTTACTGCGGTGAGTGAGTCATTTCCTGGGCTTAGTTCCTATTGCCAAGGCGAGAGGAATAGTCAATGACCGCCTTCATCTCACTATATCTGAAATCCTGAATCTGCTTGACCATCTTGGGGTTGGCGTTACGGCGTTTGCCGTCCTTGATCCAGATGAACTGGCGCAGCATATATTGGTAGTGTTGATTAGAGAGTCGTGGGTAGAAATTCTCTGCGTCTCCCTCTCCATTGGTGCCATGACACTGTTCACAGTGTGTCTCATAGAGTTGTTTGCCTAACTCTAAGTCGTCCCCAGCGCCATGTTGGTTGTCGTTGCTCATCGATAGGGTGGTGATGTATCCCGTGACGTCAGCAATGTCCTGTGGCTCGCCAATATACTGTGGCAGGGTAAAGGGGTACATGGTTGGATTATCTCGATTAAGGCGGCGAATATCTGAAAGCTGTTTGATCAGCACGGACTGGTGTTGCCCCGCCAGCTGGGGGAATGCGCCGGGAACGCGATATTCCCCAATGCCGGGTTCCATACCCCATCCATTACTAGTGTGACAGAAAGCGCAGGTTTGGTAGATTTTTTGGCCATTTTCCATATTTGGGGCCAAATGCATCGCCTCATCCGCTTCACCACCACGATCCAGACCGTTCCATGCCTGAGTGGTGGCTGATAATAGCGAGCCGAATAGCAGCGCTGTTGCCGTTCTGATCATTTTGTCTCCTCCTTGCTTGCACCTAATATTATTTTGTTTTTTGTAGAGTGCCTAACTCCACATTTCTGGTGCGCACATTTGAATCTGATTAATCATACCCAGAAAGAGGGAGACTGCAACCTTTGAGAGAGTTGGATCTCTTTCCCCCGCAGGGTGATTTTTTGCTACGATACGCTGCTTTCTCGGCCTGCTCACGATTAGTGCAGACCGCCCATTTAGTACTGAGACCTTTGCACAGAAGATGATTTTGTTTTCAGGCAAGGCAAAAGTGCACGGAGAGAGGGAGTTGACTGGCGTCAATGACCGATTGAGTACACTTTTAACGTAGCATGAAAGCAAAAGAGCTTTTGTGCAAAGGTCTCAGACTGTTAACCACTGAATCGAGAGTTAGACATGGAAGTATCTGTAGAAACTACCCAGGGCCTTGAGCGCGCAATGACCATTACCGTTCCCGCGGAGCGTGTGGAGAAAGAGGTGAATCAACGCCTCAACCGGTTGAAAAACAGTGTGAAACTCAATGGTTTCCGCCCAGGTAAGGTTCCGATGTCCGTGGTCAAGAAGCAGTTTGATACCACAGTTCGTTATGAGGTGGCTGAAGAGCTGATTCAGGCGACTTTTGGTGAGGCGGTGAATCAGGAAAATCTTGCGCCAGCCGGTACGCCACAGATTACTCCAGAAGAGATTGGGGATGGTGAGGGGCTGAAGTACAAGGCTGTGTTTGAGGTCTATCCAGAGTTTGAGGTGGCTGCATTTGATGGCATCAAGGTTGAGAAGCCGAAGGTTGATTTGAGTGATGCCGATCTCGATAAGATGGTTGATAACCTGAGAGAGCAGCAGAAGAGCTGGGAGACTGTCGAGCGTGAGGCTGCCGATGGTGATCAGGTCAATGTTGATTTCAAGGGTTCTATCGATGGTGAGGTCTTTGATCGTGGTTCTGCGGAAGGGGTACCGCTCACACTGGGTTCAGGCTCCATGATTGGTGGTTTCGAAGATGGCATTATTGGTATGAAGGCCGGGGAAGAGAAGAGCATTGATGTGACGTTCCCTGAAGACTACTCCGCGGAAGAGCTGGCAGGTAAAGAGGCTCAGTTTGAAATCAAGGTGAATAGTGTTGCTGAGGCGGTATTGCCCAAGATCGATGATGAATTTATCGAAAAGTATGGTGTGAAAAAGGGAGGCATGGAGGCATTCCGTAAGCAGATTCAAGAGAATATGCAGCGTGAGTGTGATCAGGCACTGACTCAAGTGAGCAAAGATCAGGTGATGGATGGACTCTATGAGGCGCATGATTTCGATATTCCTGGCGCACTGATTGATGAAGAGGCGAAGCGCATGGCCGAGAACATGCAGCAGCAGATGGGTGGTCAGGGCGCTGAATTGAGTGCTGATCTCTTCAAGGGGCAGGCGGAGCGTCGTGTCAAACTGGGGTTGGTATTGGCTGAGGTGGTGCGTGAGCATAATGTTCAGGTTGATCCGGTTCGTGTTCAGCAGCAGATCGAGACCATGGCTGCCAGTTACGAAAACCCATCCGAAGTGTTGGAGTGGTACAACCAGAATCCTCAGTACCTTGAGGGGATCCAGAATCTGGTGATGGAAGAGCAGGTGGTGGACCTGGTGATGAAAAATGCAGCAGTCTCTGAAGCAGAGATGGGCTTTGAGGAGCTAATGACAAAGGCCAATGCCAACCGCCAGTAATTCAGAGCACTTCACGTTTGGCGAAAGTGAAGAGTGAGTTGTGTGGCTATATCAAATAAGAAGACCAAAGGATAGGAACCGAATGACAGATTCAATCATTGAGAACTCCGGAATGGTGCCAATGGTGGTGGAGCAATCCTCTCGCGGGGAGCGCGCTTATGACATTTACTCTCGTCTGCTGAAGGAGCGGGTGATCTTCATGGTGGGGCAGGTGGAAGATCACATGGCGAACTTGGTGGTGGCGCAGCTACTGTTTCTGGAGTCGGAAAATCCAGATAAGGACATTCATCTCTACATCAATTCACCGGGTGGTTCGGTGACTGCTGGCATGTCGATCTATGACACCATGCAGTTCATCAAGCCTGATGTGAGCACTATGTGTATTGGCCAGGCGGCAAGCATGGGAGCGCTGTTGCTCGCAGGGGGTGCGGAAGGGAAACGTTACTGTTTACCACACTCACGGATGATGATTCATCAGCCTCTGGGTGGGTTCCAGGGGCAGGCCTCCGATATTGAGATCCACGCCAAGGAGATTCTCAGTGTGCGTGAACGACTCAATACTGTTTTGGCGCACCATACTGGCCAACCAATTGAACAAATTCGTCAAGATACTGACCGTGATAACTTTATGAGTGGTGATGAATCCGTGGAATATGGCCTGATTGATCAGGTGCTTACCAGTCGAGACGAATAACCGATAAAAATGGTTGGTCTTTGCGGTATGGTTCTTGTATTATTTCTGAGGATTTTCGGGTATGGGATGTTGAGAAATCGACGTTCCCCCTTACAGGAAAAGATAGCCATTGATGGCTTTTCACAGTAGTCTACCTACCCATATAGGGAGTGACGACTTCAGTGAAACGATGAAATCATGAAGGTATAGATCGGATGAGTGATAAAGACGAAAACGACGGCAAGCTACTCTACTGCTCTTTCTGCGGAAAGAGCCAGAACGAGGTCAGAAAACTGATTGCAGGCCCTTCAGTCTATGTCTGTGACGAGTGTGTGGAACTCTGCAATGACATCATTCGTGAGGAGCAGGAGGGAAGTGAGGAGCAGGCTGAGCAGTCTGCGTTACCGGTTCCCGAGAAAATTCGCACCACGCTCGATGACTATGTCATCAGCCAGGATCGGGCAAAGAAAACCCTCTCTGTTGCCGTCTATAACCACTACAAGCGCGTTGAGTCTGGTTATAAGAAGGATGATGTCGAGCTGGCCAAGAGTAATGTCTTATTGATTGGTCCAACTGGATCTGGCAAGACACTGCTGGCCGAGACGCTCGCCCGAATTCTTAATGTCCCCTTCACTATGGCCGATGCCACTACGCTGACCGAGGCGGGTTATGTCGGTGAGGATGTGGAGAATATCATCCAGAAATTGCTGATGAAGTGTGACTATGATGTCGAGAAGGCAGAGAGTGGCATCATCTATATTGACGAGATTGACAAGATCACCCGCAAATCAGACAACCCCTCCATTACCCGAGACGTCTCTGGTGAAGGGGTACAGCAGGCGCTGTTGAAATTGGTTGAAGGCACGATCGCCTCGGTGCCGCCGCAAGGTGGGCGCAAGCATCCACAACAGGAGTTCCTGCAGGTGGACACCAGCAAGATCCTCTTTATTTGTGGCGGGGCCTTCGCAGGATTAGACAAGATTATTCGTGACCGCTCCGAGAAGAGTGGCATTGGCTTTGCCGCTGAAGTGAAGAGTAAGGACAATGAACGTACTGTGAGTGAGGTCCTTGCAGAGGTAGAGCCAGAAGATCTGATTCGTTACGGCCTGATTCCAGAGTTCGTTGGCCGACTGCCGGTTGAGGCTACGCTGGAAGAGCTGGATGAGGATGCACTGGTCCAGATTTTGACTGAACCAAAGAATGCACTGACCAAGCAGTACGGAAAGCTTTTTGAAATGGAGGGGGTTGAACTCGATATTCGCGAGGATGCCCTGCGTGCGGTTGCCAAGAAGGCGATCAAGCGCAAGACAGGCGCGCGTGGCCTGCGTTCTATTCTTGAGCATGCATTGCTGGACACCATGTATCACCTCCCTTCCCAGGAGGATGTTGAGAAGGTGGTAGTGGATGACTCGGTAATTGATGGAAATTCGGAGCCACTGCTGATCTTTGAAGGGGGAGAACAGGCAAAATTGGCCGCAGCGGTTTCGGAATAGGAGATCAACCACATGGGCAGAGCTGACCATCACTTCGATTCCGAGAACCCTCTGGAGCAAAATTTCTCCCTGTTGCCACTGCGTGATGTAGTGGTCTATCCACATATGGTGATCCCGCTCTTTGTCGGGCGTCCTGGGTCGATTGCTGCACTGGAAGCGGCGATGGCGGAGGAGAAGAGAATCCTGCTGGTGGCGCAGAAGAGTGCCACGGAGGATGAGCCGACCGCTGGGGATCTTTATGGTGCAGGCACTATTGCCACCATTCTCCAGTTGTTGAAATTGCCAGATGGCACCGTCAAGGTGTTGGTCGAGGGGAATAGTCGGGCGCTGGTTCACCGAATCGATGAGGAGCGTGGCTACATGCGTGGCCAAGTGACGATTCAGCGTGAGCAGATCGAAAACGAACAAGAAGTCGATGTGCTGGCTCGATCGATTCAAGGGCAGTTTGAGCACTACGTCAAAATGAACAAGAAGATCCCGCCAGAGGTGCTGAGCTCCCTCTCCGGGATTGATGATCCGGCCCGTCTGAGTGATACCGTGGCGGCCCACATGACCCTGAAGATTGATGAGAAGCAGGAGTTGCTGGAGACCTTCAATGTTCAAGAGCGGATGGAGCATATCCTCTCTATCATGGAGGGAGAGCTTGATATTCTCGAAGTGGAGAAGCGGGTTCGCGGCCGGGTGAAAAAGCAGATGGAGCGCAATCAGCGCGAGTTCTATCTCAACGAACAGATCAAGGCAATCCAGAAAGAGCTGGGTGACTCGGAAGATGGCACCAATGAGGCGGAAGAGCTGGAACAGAAGGTGCGTGACGCAGAGATGTCGCAGGAGGCACGGGAGAAGGCAGAGTCTGAGCTGAAGAAGCTGAAGATGATGTCTCCCACCTCGGCAGAGGCGGCCGTGGTGCGCACCTATATCGAGACTTTGATTGAGGTGCCGTGGAAGAAGCGCTCTCGTCTCAAGAGTGATCTGGCACGTGCCGAGAAGGTGCTGAATGAGGACCATTATGGTCTTGAAGAGGTTAAGGAGCGCATTCTCGAATATCTGGCGGTGCAGAAACGAGTCGGCAAGATCAAGGGGGCAATCCTCTGCCTGGTGGGCCCTCCCGGTGTGGGCAAGACCTCACTGGGGCAATCGATTGCTCGTGCGACCAGTCGAAAGTTTGTGCGCATGGCATTGGGCGGTGTGCGTGATGAGGCGGAGATTCGTGGTCATCGCCGGACCTACATCGGCTCAATGCCGGGCAAGATCATTCAGAATATGAGTAAAGTGGGAGTGAAAAACCCACTCTACCTGCTGGATGAGATCGACAAGATGGCAATGGATTTCCGTGGAGATCCGGCCTCTGCACTACTTGAGGTGTTGGATCCTGAGCAGAACCACACCTTCGGGGACCACTATCTGGAGGTCGATTATGATCTTTCGGATGTGATGTTTGTCGCCACCGCCAACAGCATGAATATTCCTGGCCCCTTGCGGGACCGTATGGAGGTGATTCGTATCCCCGGTTATACCGAGGAGGAGAAGCTCAATATTGCGAAGCAGTATCTCGTTCCAAAGCAGATGAAGAATAGCGGGCTGAAGGAGAAAGAGGCCTCGATCAGCGAAGGGGTGATCCGCGACATTATTCGCTACTACACCCGTGAGGCGGGAGTCCGGAATCTGGAGCGTGAGATCTCCAAGGTGTTGCGCAAAGTGGTCAAGGAGCTGGTGCTGAAGAAACAGCAGAAAAAGATCTCGGTCACGGTACGCAACCTAGAGCACTATCTTGGTGTGAAGAAATTCCGCTATGGGCTTGCCGATGAGAAAAATCAAATTGGTCAGGTCACCGGTCTGGCATGGACTGAGGTAGGGGGCGATCTGCTCACTATTGAGGGAGCCGTGATGCCGGGTAAAGGAAAATTCTCAGTCACTGGGCAGCTGGGTGACGTGATGAAAGAGTCGATTCAGGCCGCCACCACGGTGGTACGGAGTCGCTCTGCTGCACTGGGCATTGAGCCAGAGAGCTATGACAAGAGTGATATCCACATCCACGTGCCAGAGGGGGCAATCCCCAAGGATGGGCCAAGTGCTGGTATTGGCATGTGTACAGCGCTGGTCTCGGTGTTGACCGAGATCCCTGTGCGGGCGGATGTGGCGATGACGGGCGAGATTACGCTACGTGGCGAGGTGTTGCCGATTGGCGGGCTGAAAGAGAAGATGCTGGCGGCTCACCGTGGAGGTATTCGTACTGTGCTGATTCCGCACGAGAATCGAAAAGATCTGAAAGAGATTCCAGATAACATCCTCAAGGATATTGAGGTCAAGCCAGTACGCTGGATTGATGAGGTGCTGGAGATCGCACTGCAGCATTCACCTGAGCCTCTCAAGGAGGAAGAGCGTGCTGCGGAAGCGGCTGAAGAGCCGGCGGATTCCACTGCCGCTAAGAAGAAACCGGGCAAAGGGCGCCGCGTACGGACCCACTGATTCCATGGTGAATAGAGATCCAAAAAAAGTCTCGATTAAGCTGGAAAAAGGGGAAAGGATACCTTACACTTGCGCGCGCTATCTGAGTGGGGATCAGCCAATGAGAGCCACGAGATAGGGTGCTTAGCTCAGCTGGGAGAGCATCGCCCTTACAAGGCGAGGGTCG
>CAZKCT010000004.1:58783-73530 GCA_964551545.1 uncultured Piscirickettsiaceae bacterium
AATACCGGCCTGTCACGCCGGGGGTCGCGGGTTCGAGTCCCGTCCGCTCCGCCATATAGCAAGGGCGTGCCTGATTTCAGGTACGCCCTTTTTTTATTGATTGAGGAAGGAAATCGACGATGTTACAGAGTATTCATGATCAGGCGCAGAGTTGGATTGCATGGGTCATTGTGGGGCTGCTGATCATTCCGTTTGCCTTGTGGGGAATCAACTCCTATTTTGAGGGAGGTGGTGGTGCGGTTGTGGCAGAGGTCAACGGCACAGAGATTGGTCTGCGCGATTATCAGCGTTCCCTGCAGCAGCAGCGTCAACAGCTTCGCTCCCTGATGGGGGCCAACTACCGCCCAGAGATGATGGAGAATCCAGAGATGCGTCGCGCTGTTCTGGAGGCGATGATTGAGAATGACCTGCTGACGCAGGCCGTCCATGCTGATGGTTTCCGGATCGGAGATGAGTTGCTGCTGGATCAGATTCAGCGCATCGAGGCCTTCCAGCATGATGGACGATTCAGTTCAGAGATCTATGAGCAGGTGCTGGCGGCACAGGGGATGAGCAAATCCTTCTTTGAGAACAGCATGAAGACGGATCTCATGCAGTCGCAGCTGTTGACCGGTTTCCGTCACGCCTCTTTTGTCACACCTCGTGAGCTGCAAGAGTCGGTGCGCCTGCAGAACCAGAAAAGAACACTACGCCTGTTGACCATTCCAGCAACCCTGGAGCGCATTGAGAATCGAGTCGTGGATGATCAGGAGATTGCCGCACAGTATGAAGTCAACGCGGTTGCCTATGAGATTCCGGAGCAGGTCACACTCGACTATATCGAACTCTCCGTTGCGGAACTGGCGCAAGAGGTCCCGGTTGAAGAGGCGGATTTACGCAAGCTTTATGAGGAGCGTAAAGAGGGGATGGTTGCCGATGAGGAGCGTCAAGCCAGCCATATCCTGATTGAGCTCCCAGAGGGGGCAGACCAGCAGACAACGGATGCGGCACAGGCGCGCATGAAAGAGGTTCAGCAGAAGCTAGCAGCGGGAGATTCGTTTGAGGCGTTGGCCAAAGAGTACTCAGCCGATCCAGGCTCTGCTGTTGTGGGCGGGGATCTCGGTTTCTTCCCCAGAGGCATTATGGTGCCGGCATTTGATGAGGCGGTCTTCGGGATGCCTGTTGGAGATACGGTAGAGGTACAAACGGAATTTGGGCTTCACCTGATCCGTCTGGAGGCGATTCAGGCCTCTGAGATTCGCCCCTACGAATCGGTTCGTGAAGAGCTGAGTGCCGAGCTCAAGCGTCAGGGGGCAGAGAACCTCTTTTTTGAGCATGCCGAAACCATCGCCAATATCGCCTATGAGGAGCCTGATTCCTTGGAAGGGGCTGCAGCGGCGGCAGGTCTGGTGGTCAAACAGAGTGAATTCTTCAGTCGTCAGGGCGGGGAAGGGGTTGCAGAGAAGCCTGGCGTTATCCAGGCAGCATTCTCCGATATGGTGTTGAATGAAGGGAAGAACAGTGACCCTGTGGAGTTGGCTGAGGACCATGTCGTGGTACTACGCGTGCGCGATCACAAGCCCGCAACCCGCAAGCCGTTGGGTGAGGTACGCAAAGAGGTGATTGATGCGATATTGGTGCAGCGCGCGCGCAAGGAAGCCCGAGACCAAGGTGTCGAATTGTTGAATCAGCTTCAGCAGGGAACATTGGCTGTAGAGGGTGTTGCGAAGCAAGCCGAAGTCGACTGGGACGAGGCACGTACCATCAGCCGTAAGGATCTCTCCTTGCCAGCAGAGGTGGTTGCCCGTGCCTTCCGTATCAATGGACTGAAGTCGGATCAAAAGAAGTATGCTGGAACCGAGCTGCGTGGCGGTGGTTATGCGCTGATCGAGCTTTCTGGCGTGGATGAGGGCGGTCTACAGGGGGTCGAGTCCAAGCAGCGTGAAGTGCTGCGTCGACAGATTGCAGATGGACAGATGCAGAGCCACTATCAGGGCTACCTCACCAGTCTACGCAATGGCGCTGAGATTCAGATCTATGAGGAGCAGCTCAGCGAATAGCATCGAGTCTCTCATGGAACAAAAAAGCCCGGCACATGTGCCGGGCTTTTTATTGGGCTCAGTTTTTACGGTTGTTATTGACCGGAAATCCCGTGTGTTGCCATCCCTGTGGTGTTGTAACCACCATCGACATAGGTGATCTCACCCGTCATGCCGGAAGAGAGATCCGAGCAGAGGAAGGCCCCTACATTGCCCACCTCATCAATGGTCACATTGCGGCGGATTGGTGAATTCTTCTCGGAGTAGTCGAGCAACAGGTTGAAGTCACCGATGCCTTTGGCGGCCAATGTTTTGATCGGACCGGCAGATAGACCGTTAACGCGGATACCATCGGGGCCAAGGTCGGCGGCCATCGCGCGAACACAGGCCTCCAGACTCGCCTTCGCCAGTCCCATCACGTTGTAGTGGGGAATGGAGCGGACAGCGCCCAAATAGCTCAATGTCAGCATGGATCCGTCACGCCCCTCCATCATGGGCAGTGCCTCACGGCCGACCGCAGCAAAGCTATAGGCGCTGATGTCATGTGCAATTTGTGATCCCTCGCGGGTTACGGAGTCGATAAAACGGCCATCCAACTCGCCCTTGGGAGAGAAAGCCACAGAGTGGACCAGGCAATCCAGGCCATCCCACTGTTCACCAAGGGTTGTGAAGGTGTTGGCGATCTCCTCATCGCTGGAGACATCGCAGGGGATCACGATATTGCTATCCAGTTCAGCGGCCAGCTTTTCCACGCGGCCCTTGAGCTTTTCACCTTGATAGGTCAGTGCAATCTCGGCCCCTTCGCGGTGCATCGCCTTGGCAATCCCCCAGGCAATTGAACGGTTGCTGGCAACACCAATGATCAGTGCCTTTTTACCCTGCATGAATCCCATTACAAATCCTCTCTGAAACAGTTATTCTGATATGATCCGGCTCTTCCGATGGTCTTTTGACGAGCCGTTTCAATCGAAACAATTCTACACAGACAAGGTGAATAGTTACAGGGCAAAAAAAGGGGGATTGTTTCATCTGCTTGCGGCACTGCTGTGTGGGTTCTCTCCGTTATTGCAGGCGGGGAGCTGGAATAACCCTCACTCTGAAGTGGTGTCTGGCAAGCAGGTGCTCTACTCCTCTTTCTCTGGGCGTCCCAAGCACCTTGACCCCGCGCGCTCCTATAGCTCTGATGAGTGGACCTTTATCGGACAGATCTATGAACCGCCTCTGCAGTACCACTACCTGAAGCGCCCTTACCAGCTGGAACCGCTGGCGGCGGCAGCGATGCCCACAGTGACCTATCTGGACGAGGCGGGCAACCAGTTGCCAGAGGATGCCGCCATCGAGCAGATTGCCTACTCGATCTACGAAATCGATATACGGAGTGATATCCGTTATCAGCCCCACCCAGCCTTTGTCGAACAGCCTCAAACGGCACTGAACCGAGCAGAGCAGATGAGCGACCTGGAGCAGCAAGGAAGTCGACAGCTAGTGGCGGATGACTACATCTATCAAATTAAACGGCTGGCCCATCCGGCGCTTCACTCGCCAATTTTTGGCTTGATGACTGAACATATTGTGGGGCTGCAGGCATTGCGCGATGCGTTGAAAGCTGCGCGTAAAGAGAACCCGGAACAGTGGCTTGATCTGCGTCAGTTCTCACTGGAGGGGGTGGAGCGAGTGGACGACGATACTTATCGTGTCAAGGTGCATGGAAAGTACCCTCAGTTCCTCTACTGGTTGGCGATGCCGTTCTTTGCGCCCATGCCATGGGAGGTGGAGCAGTTCTATGCACAGCCACAACTGAAAGAGAAGAATATCTCGCTCGATTGGTATCCGGTCGGTACTGGCCCCTTCATGCTGACCGTGAACAACCCCAATCGAAAGATGGTGCTGGAGCGTAACCCCAACTATCACAGTGATCATTATCCTGGTGAGGGAGAGGCTGAGGATCGGCAACGTGGTTTGCTGGACGATGCAGGCAAGCCGATCCCCTTTCTGGATCGAATCGAATTCAGTCTGGAGAAGGAGACCATCCCCTACTGGAATAAATTCCTGCAGGGATACTATGACGCCTCTGGCATCAGCTCCGACAGCTTTGATCAGGCCGTCCAGTTCTCTGCCGCAGGAGAGGCAGAGCTGAGCCCAGAGATGGAAGAGAAGGGGATGAAGTTGCAGACCTCTGTCTCTACCTCAATTTTTTATATGGGGTTCAATTGGGCAGACTCAGTTGTTGGGGGGGATAGTGAGCGTGCACGCAAGTTGCGCCAGGCGATCTCCATTGCGGTCGACTATGAGGAGTACATCTCCATCTTTGCCAATGGTCGTGGCATTCCAGCACAGGGGCCGCTGCCTGCAGGGATCTTCGGTCACCGATCGGAAGAGCAGGGGGTGAATCCAGTGGTTTATCGCTGGGAGAACGGCAAGCCAGTGCGTCGCTCGATTGAGGCGGCCAAGCAGCTGTTGGCTGAAGCGGGCTATCCGCAGGGGCGTGATGCGGAAACTGGAAAGCCGCTGACCCTCTATTTCGATGTCACTGCCAGCGGTCCTGACGACAAGGCGCGGATGGACTGGTACCGAAAACAGTTTGAGAAGATCGATCTACAGCTGGTGATTCGTAACACCGACTACAACCGCTTTCGGGACAAGATGGTCAACGGCAATGCACAGATCTTCATGTGGGGGTGGAATGCGGACTACCCAGACCCGGAAAACTTTCTGTTCCTCTTGTATGGCCCCAATGCCAAGATGGCAAAGGGTGGGGAGAATGCCGCCAACTACAGCAGTGCAGCCTTTGATGCACTCTTCGAGCAGATGAAAAATATGGAGAGTGGCCCAGCGCGCCAACAGATCATTGATCAGATGGTCACCATTTTGCGTGAGGATGCGCCATGGATCTGGGGCTTTCACCCTAAAAGCTTTGGCCTCTATCATCGCTGGTACTACAACAAGAAGCCCAACCTGATGGCCAACAATACCCTGAAGTATGTTCGGGTCGACCCCGTTGAACGGGAACAGATGCGCGCGGCATGGAACCATCCGGTGCTCTGGCCGCTATTGGGGGTGGTGCTATTGATGTTGGGGCTGATTGTTCCAGCATGGCGCGGCATTCAACGTAAAGAGCGACAGTCATTGCGGCAGAATGGCCATTGATATGGGAAACAGCCAAAGCAGAGTGAGTAATGCTATGCTGGAATTTAGATGCAGGGGAGAGATATGAAAGGCAGGCTGGTTGATGGTGTTCAACCAGAAATATTACGTTGGGCTAGAAAATCAATAGGTTTGACTATTGATGATGTGGCAAGCCCTGGAGCTATCTGTTGGTGCCTCATGATGAGATTGCCGAGTCCAGCAGGCTGAAGGACTATGAGCGGTTTGTTTTTGATGTACAGGTTATGTTGGCTGAATGTTGGAATCATGATCTACTCGATGTTGAAGCAGGAGATAATAAAATGCAGTTAGCAATTGAATTACCCAATGACTTTATGGCGCTTGAAAAAGAGCATGAAGTAGAGCGGGAAGTGCGCCTTTCCTATGCATTACGTCTGTATAAACAGGCCAGGGTGACGATATCGAAGGCAGCAGAACTGGCAGGCCTTGATCTGTACCGGTTTATGGAACTTTGCAGTGAAGAGCAGATTCCGGTGATTGATATGAGCCCGGAAGAACTACAGCAGGAATTGGAAGGGCTGAAGTTACTATGATTCTGGTTGCGGATAGCTCTGCACTGATTGCGCTTTCAATCTGCGATGGATTGGGACTGCTGGAGCAATTGTTTGGTGAAGTGAAAGTTCCGGTTGCTGTGTATCAGGAGGTTACTGTGGGCAATAAATCAGAGTCGGTTGAGTTGGATCGTTTTCTCCAGGGAAAGGTTGAGGCAGTGGATACGGAGAACTATATCTATCTGGATGGCTATGCTGATTTGGGGGAGACAGAGGCAATGTTGCTCTATAAACAGCTGACTGCTGATTGGCTATTGATTGATGACAGGCATGGACGACAAGTAGCCGGTATTAACCGGATTCAAACGGTGGGTTCGTTAGGAGTGTTGTTAAAAGCAAAGCAGAAGGGGTTAATTACGACCTTGAAACCGAGTCTTGATTTGCTGATTAAAGGTAAGATTTATATCAGCGCAGAGCTACAGAAAACTGTGTTGAAATTGGCAGGAGAATATTAGGGGCACAGAACTGCGCTCCCTGAATTGATTGCTGGAGAATATAGTGAAAAGAGTATACCGATACACAATCATCCGCTTTATGCCCTTTGTGGAGACGGGAGAGTTTGCCAATGTGGGGATTCTGATGATGGATGCCCAGGGGGGAGCGCTCAAGTTTCGTTTATTGGGTCGTCGTTTTTCTCGGATTACCCAATTTTTTGATCAGATGCAGAAGGGCACCTATCAGAAGGTCATTCGTAGTTTGCGTGATGAGCTGGGCGAGCTGGAAATAGCTGCGGCAGGAAGAAACATTGGTTTTGTTGAAGGGCTGTTTGATGAGGTCACGCGCCCGAGAGAGCATGTGATTCGCTTCAGTAATCCACGTGTAGTGTTGGGTGGAATAATGGAGGGGAAGCTGAATGAGCTGTTCTCCTACTATGTCGAGCATGAGTTTGTGAACCGGGAAGTACGGGACAGGGTGCTGGAGAAAGGGGTGCGTAAACTGCTGAAGGGTGCCGGTTTGGAGCGCCGCTATGTTGAACGGAAGATCGGGGATAGTCAGTATGAGGCCCGTTTCCCTTTTGTCGAGAAAGAGGGGGGGCACTCTGCAGGCAGGGTGATCAAGCCGCTGAGCCTGATGTTGGAGAACTCTACAAAAGTATTGGAACACAGTGCTCACTGGGGGTTCCGTGTGCATGAGTTAAGAAAGCGTAATGTCCTCACAGGAGAAGTGCTTTTTACCGTCGAGCCGGAAGATGAACTGAAAGTTGAGACATCTGTCTATCGGGAAGCTATCGAACTGTTGGGGAGTGATCATGTAAATATTGTCCCCTATAGAAATCAGGATCAGATCCTTTCGTTCGCTTCCGCATCAGCATAATCTAACCGGTTATGTTGAGCTATATCTTCCGACGCCTACTCTACGCCTTCCCGATTCTGGTTGGGGTCAACCTGATCACCTTCTTCCTCTTCTTTGTGGTGAATACGCCTGATGATATGGCGCAGATGCAGCTGGGGATGAAGCACGTGACCCCAGAGGCGATTGAGAATTGGAAACAGGAGCGAGGCTATGATCGCCCGTTGTTCTGGAATGAACAGGCCAATGGTGTGGGAGTCGTGAGCGAGACGCTACTGTTCTCTGAGTCACTCAAACTGTTCCAGTTTGATTTTGGGGTGGCCGATGACGGAAGGGATATTGGCAAGGATATTCGGGAGCGGATGGGGCCCAGTCTGGCCATTGCGGTGCCCACCTTTGTGATTGGGATCATGACCAATATCACCTTCGCGTTGCTGATGGTCTTCTTTCGTGCCACCTATCTGGAGCTGTCGGGGGTTGTGTTGACGGTGGTGCTGATGTCGATCTCAGGGCTTTTCTACATTATTGGTGGGCAGTTTGTCGTAGGAAAATTGATGCATCTGGTACCAATCTCTGGATATGAGAGTGGACTGGACGCATTCCGTTTTGTGATCTTGCCGGTGGCCATCGGAGTGATCTCCGGCATCGGCTCTGGCGTGCGTTGGTATCGCACCATCTTCCTTGAGGAGATGGGGAAGGACTATGTGCGCACTGCGCGTGCCAAGGGGCTCTCTGAACGCCAAGTGCTATTTCGCCATGTGCTGCGTAATGCGATGATTCCAATTCTGACGGGAGCGGTCGTGGTTTTGCCGCTGCTCTTTATGGGGAGTCTGATTACCGAGTCCTTCTTCGGAATTCCGGGACTGGGCAGTTACACCATTGAGGCAATCAACGCACAGGACTTTGCCATTGTGCGGGCGATGGTTTTCCTCGGTGCAGTGCTCTATATCATTGGACTACTGTTGACGGACCTCTCCTATACGGTTGTCGACCCAAGGGTTCGTTTGTCATGACTAACAGCCCTCTGTGGTTAGATAAATAACAATGTCTGATTTATACGCAATGCTGGGTTTTAAGCCGCTCCTCCTCTGGACCGATCTGCTGATCTGGTTGCTGGTGGCGGTGATCGCTTTTGGCGTCTCCTATACGCGCAGCCACCCTCATCTGATGGCGCCATGGCGCCGGGTCGGACGTAGTCGATTGGCGATGGGGTCGCTGGTTGTGTTGCTGATCTATGTGGTGATTGGACTGCTTGACTCAATGCACTACCGCCCCGCACTGGAAGCCAAGGCGGATGAAGAGACGCATTATGCGGTCGAGGCGCGCACTGTGCTGGATTGGCTGGTGGGCGACCTGGGGGAGCAGAGCGAAAAGAGTTACTCGGCGCCGCTGGCCACTCATCTCTATAGTCGGGAAAATATGGAGAGTGAAGAGGGGGTGGTTCGGCGCGACTTCCCTCGGCTGCAACATGGTGGTGCCCACCTGCAGGAGCCGGGTGCGCGCAGAGGAGATCTGGCCGCCTCTCTCTTCTCGGGAACCCTGCAAGGGGTTGCGCTCTGGTTGGGGCTGGCGCTGATGTTGGCGCTACTACTGAAAAGCCGACAGGAGCACTCTCCCTTACAGTGGCTGACGATCACCCTGCGAGGGCGTGAAACCGAGCGAGATACCATGCCATGGCGCACGATCTTGTTGATTACCCTGGCGATGACACTGTTGGTCATGGTTGCGATTCAGGTTGGGGTGAAGTACCACATTCTCGGTACCGACAAGGTGGGGCAAGATGTCTTCTATCAGGCAGTAAAGAGTATTCGCACCGGGCTGGTGATTGGCACTCTGACCACACTGATCATGCTGCCATTTGCGATTCTGCTGGGAATTATGGCGGGATACTTCCGAGGCTGGGTGGATGATGTTATCCAGTATACCTACACCACGCTCAACTCGATTCCGGGTGTACTGCTGATTGCAGCAGCGATCCTGATGATTCAGGTCTATATCGACAACAATGCGGCACTGTTTGAGACCACTGAAGAACGGGCGGATCTGCGCCTTCTCTTCCTCTGCATCATTTTGGGGGTTACCAGCTGGACTGGCCTCTGTCGCCTGCTGCGTGGTGAAACCCTGAAGCTGCGTGAGATGGACTACATCAGCGCGGCTCATGCGTTTGGGGTGAGCCATCTGCGCATCATTGTCCGTCACATTCTGCCCAATGTGATGCATGTGGTGTTGATTGCGGTGGTGCTCGATTTCAGTGGATTGGTATTGGCAGAAGCAGTGCTCTCCTATGTGGGGGTCGGGGTCGACCCCACAATGTATAGCTGGGGCAATATGATCAATGGTGCGCGGCTGGAGATGGCGCGTGAGCCAGTGGTGTGGTGGACGCTGCTCGCCTCTTTCCTCTTTATGTTTGTGCTGGTACTGGCGGCCAACCTCTTCTCTGATGTGGTTCGCGAGGCCTTTGATCCGAGGCTGGAGCGCCGATGAGCCAGCCACTGCTTCAAGTCGAGGATCTGCGAGTCTGGTTTGCCAGCCGTCAGCAGACGGTTCGAGCCGTCGATGGAATTTCACTGCAGATCAAGCGGGGGGAGACTTACGCGCTGCTGGGAGAATCGGGCTGTGGCAAGTCGATGACGGCACTCTCCATCATGCAGCTGCTACCAGAGGTAAGGCTGGAGCAGGTCAGCGGTGAGGTGCTACTGGATGGTGTATCGCTGTTGGATCGTCCCGAGCAGGATATGAGAGCAGTGCGTGGCGGACGCATGGCCATGATCTTTCAAGAGCCGATGACCTCACTGAATCCGGTGATGACCGTCGGCGAGCAGATTGGTGAGGTGCTGCAACTGCACCATAAGATGGGACGTGCCCAACAGCAGCAACGGGTCGTTGCGCTGTTGGAAGATGTTGGGTTGCCGGATCCAGACCAACGACTCGATGCCTACCCGCATCAGCTCTCCGGTGGGATGAAGCAGCGAGTGATGATTGCCATTGCGCTGGCAGGGGATCCAGAACTGCTGATTGCCGATGAGCCAACCACAGCACTCGATGTGACGATTCAGGCACAGATCCTTGAGCTGTTACGTCGATTGCAGCGAGAGCGTGGCATGGCCATTCTGTTGATTACCCATGACCTTGGTGTGGTGGCGGAGATGGCGGATCATGTCGGAGTGATGTATGCAGGACAGTTGGTTGAGAGTGCTGCGCGTGATCAGCTCTTCTCTCAACCGGGACACCCCTATACTCAGCGCTTGTTTGATGCACTGCCTGATCACCGCAAACGGGATCAATCCCTGACGGTGCTGCATGGCACAGTGCCACCACTCACCGCTGAATTCCGAGGCTGCCGTTTTGAAAGTCGATGTGATCGAAGATGGGAGCACTGCCAACAACAAGATCCAGCATGGTTCTCAGGGGCAGCAGGACAGCAGGTGCGATGCCATCGATTGGATCCATCACTGGATGAGCAATCAACTGATGCAGGCCAAGAACAGAGTGTGAGGCGGGTTTCATCCTCCGTTTCTGGAGAGGCGTTGCTTCAGGTGGATGGACTGAAGGTTCATTTCCCCATTCGAAAAGGCTTCTTCCACCGAGTGGTGGGGCAGGTGAAGGCGGTGGATGGTATCGACCTCTCGATCCGTAGTGGACAGAGTGTGGCGCTGGTCGGGGAGTCTGGCTGCGGCAAGACCACGGTTGGAAAGTCGATTCTGCGACTACTGGAGGTGACCGAGGGGGTAATGCAGTTCGGTGGAGAGCCTCTGGGGGATCTACAGGGAAAAACGCTGCGCCAGATACGGTCCCGATTGCAGATGATCTTCCAGGACCCTTACTCCTCAATGAATCCACGAATGATGGTTGGAGATATCATTGGAGAGGGGATGGATGCACTGGGTGAAGCAGTGGCACCGGAGGTGCGTCAGCGGCGGATTGTGGCGTTGCTGCAGCAGGTCGGGTTGAGTGATGAAATGGTCAACCGTTATCCCCATGAGTTCTCAGGTGGGCAGCGCCAGCGCATTGCTATTGCTCGCGCACTGGCGGTGAATCCGCAGTTGATTGTGTGTGATGAGCCGACCAGTGCACTCGATGTCTCGGTGCAGGCCCAGATTCTCAATCTATTGCGTGACCTGCAACGGGAGCAGGGGCTCTCCTATCTCTTTATTACCCACAATCTGGCGGCGGTCTCCTGGTTCGCGCAGGAGGTAGCCGTGATGTATCTGGGGAAGATTGTGGAGTATGGCACAGTGGAGGAGGTGATGAGTGAGCCGCGCCATCCCTATACACAGGCGCTACTCTCCGCAGTGCCGACCATTGATGACGAAAAGAGAGAGGTGATTCGCCTGAGGGGGGATCAAGGATCGGCCATCAACCCTCCGGCCGGGTGCCCGTTTCATCCAAGGTGTCCGCAAGCAGAACAACGTTGTAGTGAACAGCAGCCAGAGACACGGCAGCTCAGTGAGAGCCACCGAGTTGCCTGTCTGTTGGTGGGTTAGTCGTTGACCCTGGAGCCGGCAACACCCGCTTTCATCTTCAGCATCCCCTTGTAGATCACCGGGAACTCCTCGACCACTGATTGCTGAATGCTCTCTCGCTGCAATAGCTGATCACGCCAGGCGCTGATTTTCGGCAGCTGTGCCATCACCTCGACACCAGCCAGCTGCTGTAGCAGGTCAAGGCGCATCAGCAGGGGGGCAAAAGCGGCATCGACCAGTGAGAACGCTGTGCCGCCAAAGAAGGGGCCACTGCCCAGTATGGCCTCAACCTTGGTGAGTCGATCCGCCATGGTCTGCACGGCCTCCTCGAAAGCCGCTTCGTCATCGGTGGTGTTGAGGGTGTAGAGGGTCTCCAGGCAGGAGGAGGCGAACTCGATCCAGCCACGATGTTTTGCGCGTTGCAAGGCGTCTTCGGGGTGGAGGCTCCCTGCGGAGGTCTCGTCGATGTATTCGCTAATGACGGCAGACTCAAACAGCACCTCATCCCCTACCTTCAGCAGGGGGACCTTGCCCAGTGGGGAGATCTCACGGAACCAGTCGGGTGGGTCCATCAGGTCGATATAGGTGATGTCGTAAGGCACCTGCTTCTCTTTCAGGGCGATCACGGCGCGTTGGACGTAGGGGCAGAGTTTGAAACTGACCAGTTCAAGATCCATATCGGGTATCCTCTCCATTGCTATGACAAAGTGGAATCCATTGTAAATGAGTCCCCAACGGTTGTCTGTCTTGTTGTTGAGTCTGCTGTTATTCAGTGGATGTGTGGCGGTGCCCCCGGATGTTCCTCGCCAGGTGCAGCAGGAGATCGAAGAGTATGACCTGCAGATGCTGGCCAAATCCGATATGAGCCGGGTGGCGGAGTTGGGGCAGCGCGAGGTGCTGGATGCCCTGCGCTCCATGATGATTGCGCTCTACGCGGCCAATCCAGAGCAGCTGAAGCGGGGGAGTCCGTCAACCGTTCGGGCCAATGTTGAGCGGATCTTTGGGGCGAAGATTCGCTGGAATTTCCCAGAATTCGGGCAGGTCAAAGGGAATCAGATGCTGCGTCTTCCCTTTGACTCAGAGTATCGTGGAGATCGAGTGCTCGCCTTCACTGCAGCGTTGGTCTCCATGACCATGCGCTCCTACAACGGTACCACTCAACTCTATTTATTGGATCGTCTCAGTCCGCAGAAAATTTACCACTCTGCCCGTAACTTTGAGACGGCGGCAGCGATGGCCAAGCGGGTCAAGCAGCGAGGGGGTGCCCCCTATTTGCGGATGGAGGCGGGAGAGCTCTCTCGGCTATTGGGACGTGCGGCCGCAGTGCAAGATCTGATGGCAACGCTCATTGCGGACCAGACCAACCGCACTGTTACGGGAACCGTGCACTCGGTGACGGCGATGGTGTTACTTCCTATATAGCTTTATGTTTATCTAATATATTGCTGTAAATAAACAGATAAAATATAAATTAATTGTTCTTGTTCGTCCTGACGGTTGATTTTTCTATCGAAAATGGATAGAATTAAAGGGTTTACTGGAATATTTGAATAATCGGCTCCGGCCCGCTTCTAAAGAGAATTTCGACATGATGAAACGATGGATACAAGGGGTTGCTGTAGCAACTGGTCTGGCGGTCTCCCTGAGTGCTGCTGCCTTCTGGAACCCCAAAGATTGGGACCCTAAAGATGGTTGGGGCAACGGCTCAAATAGCCCTATGGCTCCTTTTGGTTGGGGCAGTAAGGATAAGCGTGGCCCCTTTGGTGGTGAGCACGGTTGGGGGGCGGTCGACTCCATGATGGATAACATGGGGATGGGGGATGCGATGAGTGACCTCAATACCGATGTGGAGTGGGACCTTAATATGGATACCAAGCTCAAGGGCAAGGCGAGTGGTGAAGGCAAGGCGAGTGGTGAGAGTCGCGCCAAGAACCGTGCACGTAGCCGCGCTGATCTGCAGAATCGGAATGTGCCCTACTATCCGGCACCATACTACTATCCGCAGCAACAGCCCGTAGCACCAGCCCCTTATGGTTATGGAGCGGCGCCTTATGCGCCCGTACCGTATGGCGCAATGGGTGGGATGCCATTTGCCCCGGCAATGCCGCAGATGATGCCGCCTGCACAATATTGGCAGCGTTAACTTTTTTCCTGTCAGATCAGAAGAGCCCTCCTTGTGAGGGCTTTTTTGTGTCTGGCCCGTATTACGAGATGGAGAGCCAGCGGTGCGCTTGCTCGATCTGTTCCTGGGTTGAGGGAGGCGGTTGCCACTCAAATTGGACCAGCATGATAGTCCAGATCCGTCGGTCAGAGCCGTAGAGGTTGACGAAGTCGAGTGGGGTCCCCCCCTGTTCTGGCGTACGTTCAATGCCCATTCGATCAATCGAGAGCTGATACGGCTCGAGTCGGAGTGATTTCTCTGGATCAGTCATCACCTTGCGAAAGTGGTGGATGGCATGGTTGGTGTCGAGTTGTCGGTTGGTCTCGCGCCACTGCTCCCAAATCTCTTCGACTTTTTGGGGCTGGTCTGTGGTTTTAGCACGGTCTGTGGTTCGGATCTCGGCCTCGAGTTGTTTGCCTTGGCGGTAAAGGGACTCTCGATGCTCTTTTAGGATGTCGATCCCTTGGCCAACCTGGTTGGCAAGACGTTGCAGAAAATGGTCTCGGAGGAGTTGGCGGGCCTCTTCCTCCGAGGCGGCTGGAAGAGTAAACGTGTGATCGCGAAAATCGATGGTATGTTGAGGGACATCACTATGGAGCACCTCGCCCTCTTGCTCGACGCCAAAGTGGAGCACGCGGCTCCAGCGAACGCCCATCAGTGCAAAGAGCTGTTGAGGGTCTCTCTCGGCGGGTGAGAACTCATGCATTGCAATGCTGAGCTTCAATATCTCCTTCAGCTCTTGGGGGGAGGCGAAGAGTGACCGAACCAGTGGATTGCTGCCAAAGTGGGCGTCGTCGAGGAGAATCGGGCCGGGGACCTGTGCGGTCAATTGATCAATATAGCCCAGTGCGCCATGCAGTGCCTTGCGGTAGCGTCGAGGGTACCCGGCACTCTGGAACAGGAGCGGGTTGATGGATTGGATGGTGCTCTGGAGGTCTCGCTCCAGTGAGGTATCGGAGGGACGCCACCATTGCTGAAGTTGGTTTAGTAGAGAGCCCATTCTCTGTTAGTCAGAAATGTTGCCACTTGGGTTGTTGAGATGGATTCATAAAAACGATCATAGGTTAATGGTTACCCGACAGAGTGAGATATTGGCGGA
>CAZKCT010000005.1:0-65819 GCA_964551545.1 uncultured Piscirickettsiaceae bacterium
ATTCCCTCATGATGCAGATTCCATCTTCCCAGGATGGAGAGACAAGCTGGGCGTACATAAGTAAGCCAGGCTTTTGGAAAGAGACCCCCCTCGCGGGGTCTCTTTTTCACCCAATAACCAACCTTTTTTATCAAGATAGACAGCCTTTTTAGACAAAGATAAGACTTACTTTTTGTAGTATCTTTCTCTGAACAGACTAACAACCCCAAAAGCGGAGTGATCAAGATGAGCGACACCAATACTGAACAGTACATGATCAATGACGAGCCATACTACGAGGCACAAGGTGATGAGGTTGCTCTCTATGAAGCGGCCTATAATTCTCGCCTTCCTGTTATGGTTAAAGGGCCCACTGGTTGTGGTAAATCCCGCTTTATTGAGCACATGGCGTGGAAGCTGAAAAAACCATTGATTACCGTTGCCTGTAACGAGGACATGACCGCTTCTGATCTGGTGGGTCGCTACCTGCTGGATGCCAACGGCACCCGCTGGTTGGATGGACCACTCACTGTTGCTGCACGGATCGGGGCGATCTGCTACCTCGATGAAATTGTTGAGGCACGTCAGGACACCACCGTTGTGATTCACCCACTGACCGACCACCGTCGCACCCTGCCGCTCGACAAAAAGGGCGAACTGATCGACGCTCACCCCGATTTCCAGCTGGTGATCTCTTACAACCCTGGCTACCAAAGCCTGATGAAGGATCTCAAACAGTCCACCAAGCAGCGCTTCACTGGCCTCGACTTTGACTACCCATCGAAGCAACTGGAGACAGAAATTGTCGCCAAAGAGGGGAACATCGACAGTGATACTGCCGCCAAGCTGGTTGAGATCGCAGAAACTGCACGTAACCTCAAGGGACATGGCCTGGATGAGGGAATCTCCACTCGTCTGCTGACTTATGCCGCCAACCTGATGAATCAGGGCATCGAGACCAAGGCCGCCTGCCGTATGTCACTGGTCCGCCCGATTACAGATGACGCTGACATTCGCCAGACTCTGGATCACTCCATTGATGCCATATTTGGGTAACTTGTAACAGCAGTCTCACGCAAAGGCGCTAAGTTGAGCAACGAAAATGAAGTGGCCAAATCAGTCGTTGATGCAGCCTTTCATATTCACAGTTCTCTTGGGCCAGGATTATTAGAGTCTGTGTATGAGCGTGTACTTGCCTATGAGCTGAGAAAGAGAAAACATATTGTTGAAACCCAGGTTGCAATACCACTGATTTATGATGGACATACTATTGATGAAGCCTATCGTGCTGACATTATCGTTGATAATTCAATCATCATTGAGTTGAAATCCCTTGAAAATCTACAGCCCGTACATAGCAAACAACTATTAACCTACCTCAAACTTGCAGACAAAAAACTTGGGTTACTCATTAACTTTGGTGCACCACTCATCAAGCAGGGAATTGAGCGAGTGGCAAATGGCTTATAAAACTTTGCGTCTTTGCGCCTTTGCGTGAGAACGCTTTTAAGTGGTAGACAATATGAACGAAGAAGAGCTACAAACATTTCGGGAGAAGCTGCGCTGCAACTTCCCCATCATTGATGAACACTTTGAAGATTTCATCAAGGATGCACTGCGCCACTTCTCGGATGAGGCGATTGAGACCTACTTGGAGGGTGCCTCCACTGTCTGCATGATTGGTCGCGGTGTTGAACCGGTTCTGATCTTTCTGGAAGAGATGCCAGAGATGGCAGATCGCATTGGTGAGGCATTTATCCAGAAGACTGCCGATCAGGTCTGGATCATGTCACGCTCTCCCAATGGCAATGCTATTGTCCCCTTTCTCAACTGGTTGAATGAGGTGACCCGCTGCCTGCCTACTGCAGAGCAGATGGAGGAGTATTTTGACCTCATTAACCATATGGCGGAGGAGACTGCGGGATCAATTCACGGTCACCACACCACCTTCCCCAGCCCTGGGCTCCCCGAATTCCTGCAGAAGGCCCCTTATCTACTTCACCAAGTGAGTATCGATGGACTCGCCAATTGGGTCGAGTATGGCATCAAGCACTACAACACTCACCCAGATCGCCAGAAAGAGTATTTCAGCCTGGAGACCGCTGACAGTAAGGCGATGCTGATGAAGGAGCGTAGCGGCACACTCTTTATCGAAAATGAGCGTGAGCTCGACTGCTACATGCGCGCGATGTGGAATGACCCGGAGCAGTTGGTCCCCTATTCCCGTGGCTATAACCCCTACGAGAAACAACTTCCCTACTACACCGCAGATGGTATTCGTGTCCCCGATAGCTATGAGCCGCTCAACGGCATCAGTGGTATGGATCGTTACCGTGCCCTGCTGGCTCATATGGCGGCCCATCGCGTCTGGACCGAGTCAATCATCGTTGACAATTTCAGTCCTTTCCAGCGCCACACCATCATCATGCTGGAAGATTGCCGTATCGAGTATCTGTTGATACAGCGCTACCCTGGTTTGAGAAAGCTATTCATGACCCTCCACCCTGCACCGGTAGAGGGAAGCTGTGATCACGAAAACGAGTCCTGCATTCGCCATCGCACCACCATGCTCTCACGCGCTATTCTCGACCCCGATCACGGCTACCAGAATGAGACCATCAATGAGTTTGTTAAGCGCTTCCACGAGATAATGGCATCGGGAGAGCACTCTACGCAGCAGATGGGAGTACTGGGCGCCCAGTTTGTCGCCAAGACCCGCCGTCAGGCAGACCAACTTCCGAATATGCGCTTCACCGATACCGAGGTGAGCTATCGCGATGATAACCGCCATATGTGGATCTACATCGAGGATGGCGATGATGAAGAGCAGTTTGATGAGAAGCGCAAGCCACAAGGGGATGATGAGGTGGATGGCCTGCCACCACGCCACTACAAGGAGTGGGACTACCATACCAAGAGCTACCGTCTCGATTGGGTCACACTCTACGAGGCGAAACACTCTGCCGGCAATGCCAGCAAGATTGATGAGCTACTAGAGAAACATCAGGGACTGGTCAAACGGATGAAACAGATCCTCGATCTGCTCAAGCCACAAAACTATGTCCGAATCCGCTATCAAGAAGAGGGGTCAGAGCTTGATCTTGATGTTGCCATCCGTTCACTGATCGATTTCAAGAGTGGCGCCCAACCCGATCCACGCATCAACATGGACCACCGTAATGACGGCCGCGACATCGCCGTGATGTTGCTGATTGATCTCTCTGAATCCCTGAATGAGAAAGTAGCCGGATCGAACCAGACCATCCTGGAGTTGTGCCAGGAGGCAACCTCTCTACTGGGCTGGACTATTGAACAGTTGGGCGACAAGTTTGCCATTGCAGGCTTCCACTCCAATTCCAGGCACGACGTACGCTATCACCACATCAAAGGCTTTAGTGAGCACTGGGATGATGATGTCAAAGCGCGCCTGGCTGATATCAAGGCCGGATTCTCCACCCGTATGGGTGGCGCCATTCGCCACGCCTCGCACTATCTGGAGGGGCAGAAGGCGGACAAGAAGCTACTGCTGATCCTCACCGACGGTGAACCCTCTGACGTGGATGTGGAAGATGATCAACTATTGATTCACGACACCCGCAAGGCAGTACAGGAATTGGATGAATCAGGAATCTACCCCTACTGCATCTCTCTGGATCCCAATGCGGATGAGTACGTGCGCGACATCTTCGACAACCAGTTTGTAGTGATTGATAACGTGGAGCGCCTGCCGGAAAAGATGCCCGCGCTGTTTGCCTCACTGACCAAATAACCTGCAGCCACAGGGGTTTGGTACAATCTGCTGCTTTCATCCCCTGAAGCACAGATGAGTGACATGAGTACTGTTTTTGAGACCCAGATCCGCTCCCTTCCCTTGATCCACAAGGGGAAGGTTCGTGACATCTACAAGATTGATGAACAACATATGCTAATCGTCACCACCGACCGCCTCTCCGCTTTTGATGTGGTACTCCCCACGCCGATTAGCGGTAAGGGGGCCGTGCTCACAGCGGTTGCCAACTTCTGGTTTAACCGCACACGCAACATCATCCCCAATCACCTGGCAGAGATGACCTTGGAAGAGGCACTACCCGACCCGGCAGAACGTGCTCCCATTCAGGAACACGCCATTGTGGTGCGCCGTCTCAAGGCGCTACCGGTCGAGGCCATTGTGCGTGGTTACATCATCGGCTCTGGCTGGAAAGATTATCAACGCAGCGGTGCAATCTGTGGCATTGAGCTTCCTGAGGGGCTACAGCAGGCGGATCAGCTCCCTGAGCCACTCTATACGCCGTCCACCAAAGCAGATGTCGGTGACCATGACGAGAATGTCGACTTTGACCATACTGTTCAGCTATTGGGACGAGAGCTGGCGGAGCAGGTTCGCGATGTCAGTCTGCGACTCTACAAAGAGGCGGCTGCCTATGCACTGGAGCGAGGCATCATTATCGCCGACACCAAGTTTGAATTTGGTCAGGATAGCGAGGGTAATCTGGTGCTGATTGATGAGGCACTGACCCCAGACTCTTCCCGCTTCTGGCCTGCCGACCAGTATCAACCAGGCATCAGCCCACCCAGCTTTGACAAGCAGTATGTACGTGACTATCTGGAAACGCTGGATTGGGACAAGGCCCCACCAGGACCGGACCTTCCGCAAGAGGTTGTTGAAAATACCGTTGCTAAATATCGCGAGGCGATGGAGCGACTAACAGAGGAATAAAATATGACTCAGGGGCTCTTTGTAACCGGTACCGATACCGGTGTTGGAAAAACCGAAGTCAGTGCAGCACTGGCGGCCCTCTTTGCTCGTAAAGGAGTTCCCGTACACCCCCGTAAACCGGTAGAGTCTGGCTGCCTGACCGACCACCAAGGAGAGTCGCTCTTCCCACAGGATGGCTATACGTTACAACAGGCTAGCCAGACGATAGACGCGCTCTCCACCATTACACCACACCGTTTTGAGGCCGTTCTCTCTCCAGAGCGGGCTGCTGCCATCGCCAATCAGCCACTGACATTGGATATGGTGCAGCAGGGGTGCGACCTTCCAGCGACTGCAGATGAGCATGCACTGCTGCTGGTTGAAGGGGCTGGCGGCTTCTACTCTCCGATTGCAGAACAGAAGCTGAATGCCCACCTCGCTGCAGCGTTGGGGCTACCTGTTGTTCTGGTTGCAGAAGACCGACTAGGCAGCGTCAATCAGGTACTGCTGACCCATCACGCTATCCGCTCAGAGGGGCTACCCGTTGCCTTTGTGGTACTCAACCACCACCAACAGACACTGGAAACGGCAGAAGATCCCATGCACAACCATGACGCCATCACCTCTCGGATCAAGGAGCCCGTTCTCTCCATCTCCACACAGCCTACAGAGGAGCCATGGCGAGAGATTTCAGATGAACTCGCCACCCACTGGCCGCTGATCCAGCAAGCGATCACGCCAACATAAACGACCTTATAAATGGTCGAGAATAGACCGAATCTGCGCCATGCCAGATTCCAGGTTTTGGTGAATCTCCTCCATGGTGATCTCTTGGTCGCTCTTACCAGCCGCCCAGTTGGCCGAAACCGCACAGCAGCCATAACAGAGCCCCAGTTCACGCGCTAATGCCGCCTCTGGCATTCCAGTCATCCCCACCAGATCACACCCATCCTGCTCCATTCGGCGGATCTCTGCCGCACTCTCTAGTCGGGGCCCCTGCGTGGCACCATAGGTTCCACCATCAATCGCTTCGACCCCTGAAGATTTTGCAGCCTGCAATAATCGACCTCGCAGATCACTACAGTAAGGCCAACTGAAATCAATATGCTCAACCTCAGGCCCATCAAAAAAGGTGTGTTCTCGCCCCCAGGTGTAGTCGATAATCTGGTCTGGAATAGCAACCTGCCCTGGCAACATTGCCTCCGTAATTCCGCCGACTGCTGCCACTGCAACCACCCCCTCTACTGCCATCTGTTTCAACACCCATAGATTGGCGCGATAGTTCACCTGGTGCGGGGGAATGGAGTGGTCCTCCCCGTGGCGGGAGAGAAAGAATAGTGTTCGCCCCTGCAGTTCCAACTCAATCAGTTCAGATGAGGGGGCACCATAGGGCGTATCCATGGAGTGACGCTGTACCAACACCCCGCCCTCCATCTGCTCCAGGCCGGTTCCACCAATCACTGCAAGACGTTCCATTCAAGGCTCCTCAATTGATCTTTTGCGTCGGAAGGAAGAGTACAGCCCCCTTCCAAACTTTGCTATATTGGATTGATTATTTACAAGCAGGATCAAGATTCAATCACCATGTCACAAAATCAAAGTTTCCAACTGGCCGATGGACTGGCCGCCTTTGAAACCAAGAATTTCTCCCTCGCCATGCAGCACCTTACCCCGCTGGCTGACCAGGGTGACCCCGAGGCACTATTCCGGGTTGCCATCATTTACCAGAACGGATTGGTCTGGAGCCCTGATGAGGAGAAGGCCTACCAGATGATGCGTGCTGCTGCTGAGAAGGGGCACGCTTTCGCCCAGCATAGCCTCGGTTTTATGTACTACCAAGGGGAGTGCGCCGAACGCAATATCGATCTTGCTCTGGAGTGGTTTGGCAAGGCCGCCGATCAAGGGCTTTCTGGTTCAATGGTCACCTTGGGCATGATCTATGATGCTGGTGATGGGGTCGAACAAGATGGCGAAAAGGCACAGACATGGTATCAACGTGCCGAGGCACAACAAAAATTGGATGAGGAGACTGAATAGTCATGAGCGAACCAGCCAACGAATCGGTAGAGACCATCGAACCACCACAAAGTGAACGCACCTCACTACCGGTACCGACCCAGCCTACCCCCCGCTTTCAGACCCCTCTGGCAGTTCGTCTGTTTCTGGTAGCCGCCCTATTCTTTCTCTTCAAGCTCACCTACGATGCAGCAGAACTAAGCCAGTCAAATCAGCAGGCCATTGCTCAGCTCAGTAAGCAAATCGATGCCCTCTCCAACTCCATTAACGAGAGCAATCGTGGGATTGAGCGACTGAACGGCGGATTCTCTGACATCGTCAAAGGGGTCGGACGAATGGGCTCTGAGGTCAATAAGTCCTCACGTAATATGCAGATGATCCAGAATGACCTGCACGAGGAAATCTCTTCCGTACAGAAAAAAGTTGCAGAGGTCTCAGACCGCGTCAATACCATCCAGCAGGACCTTCGAAACCCATTCCGCAGATAGTAATATGGTCGGCCACAGCTACTCTATTTGGCCGCTCACTGTGCTAGAATCGCGAAGCAATTAGAGACCCTCAATAGGGGCGGTGACCTTCAGCAAGAAGGATCAGGAGGAGTAATCATCATGGGACGGAGACCTTGGAACAATCAAGCAGCGAGCACGCGATAGAGCACGGTCTCTCAATCGTGGATCTGGAGTGTGTCCGGGGTGACCGAGTACTCTTCAACCACCTCACTCTGCAGATTCCAGCCGGGAAAATCCTCCAAATCGAGGGGCGCAATGGCTGTGGAAAAACCAGCCTGTTGCGCCTGCTCTGCGGCATCATGATGCCGAGCGAAGGGGCTATTCTCTGGAATGGCGCCGACATCTCCAAAGAGCGCTCCGACTACTATGCAGAGTCGGCTTACCTTGGCCACCATAACGGCATCAAGGGCGAGCTGACTGCACTGGAGAATCTCCACTTCGCTCAAGCCCTCTCCACGCCAAAAAGTGACAGTGATCTCTATCAGATTCTTGCCCGCCTCTCCCTGCGCGGGTATGAAGACATACCATGCCGCCACCTCTCTGCCGGACAGAATCGCCGCGTTGCACTGGCCCGACTGCTCGCCACCGATGCCACCGTATGGATTCTTGACGAGCCATTCACCGCACTTGACCGTAAAGGCATTGCAGAGATCGAGAAAATTTTCGAGGAGCACGTGGCCGATGGCGGCATCATTGTCCTGACCACTCACCATCCGCTCAAGATGGAGGATCAGTACTACCGCTCTCTCAACCTAGAGGAGGTCGCTGCATGACACCATCCAACACCCTCTCCGGCGCCTTTTTCCAAGTTCTCAAACGTGACCTGACGCTTGCCTTCCGTCACCGTGGTGAGCTGGCCAATCCACTACTCTTCTTTGTGATTGTGGTCACCCTCTTCCCGCTGGGCGTCGGCCCCGCCCCTTCGGTCCTGGAGACCATTGCGCCCGGGATCATCTGGGTTGCCGCACTACTCTCCGCCATGCTCTCTCTTGACAGCATGTTCCGTTCCGATTTCGACGATGGCTCTCTGGAACAGATTACACTGAGCCACCATCCACTCTCTGTGCTGGTTCTAGCAAAGATCTTTGCCCACTGGCTGATTACCGGATTCCCACTGCTCTTTATCGCACCACTGCTGGGTGTGCTGCTCTATCTGCCCTTTGAGGCAATGAAAACACTGGTTATTACACTGGCGTTAGGAACCCCTATTCTCAGTCTGGTCGGCGCCATCGGCATGGGACTTACCGTAGGCCTCAAGCGCGGCGGCGTACTGCTCTCTCTGCTGGTTCTTCCACTCTTTATCCCGGTGCTGATTTTTGGCGCACTCGCTGTCAACGAGGCGGCAGCCGGACTGCCCGTTGATGGGTACCTCTATATTCTGGGGGCACTGCTTCTCTTTACTCTTGCCCTCTCACCGGTTGCCACTGCGGCCTCAATCAGGATCAGTATCAGCTAACAGCGGCCTCACGCAAAGCCGCCAAGAACAGCTATCAAATAGAACAATGAACAAAACTCAGTACATCACTCCAAAATATAGCAATAGAAAAAGCCATACGCTTTCATCCTTTGCGTCTTTGCGCCTTTGCGTGAGACCTGCTTTTACATGCACCTCAGCGTAACCCATACCACCATGAAACTACCCGCTTTTATCTACCGCTTCTCTTCACCCAAACACTTCTACTCGATGTCCGGGAAGCTGTTACCGTGGCTTGCCAGTCTCTCTCTGGCGTTACTCCTGATTGGGCTCTATGTCGGCTTTGGTATCGCACCCACTCACTCGGAGCAGGGAGAGAGCTACCGCATTATCTACCTCCATGTCCCCGCCGCCTCCAATTCGATGATGATCTATATGGTCATGGCCACCTCTGGGGCAATCTTTCTGATCTGGAGAATCAAACTGGCCGACACCATTGCCGCTGCCTCTGCACCCATTGGTGCTGCTTTCACCTTCCTTGCATTGCTGACTGGATCTATCTGGGGCAAGCCCACTTGGGGAACCTGGTGGCAGTGGGATGCACGCCTCACCTCAGAACTGATTCTGCTCTTTCTCTACTTCGGTTACATGGCCCTGCGCGCCGCGATGGATGACCGTCAGAATGCAGCACGCGCCAGTGCGGTACTGGCACTGGTCGGGGTCGTCAATATTCCGATCATCCACTTCTCCGTAGAGTGGTGGAACACCCTCCACCAAGGGGCCACTGTCTCCAAGATTGCCAAGCCCTCTATGGAGGCGACCATGCTCACCTCCATGCTGACCATGCTACTGGCACTCTCCCTCTTCTTTGCACTGGTCACTCTGATCCGCGCCCGCGGGTTGGCCCTGCAGCAAGACTCACGCGGAAAATGGGTCGAAGAGCTGCCTGCAGTCCGACAAAACCCTCTTCACTGGATCGCCCCACTCCTGGCCATTGGCTGGATCGGCTACCATGCCGCAACCACAGTCACTACACCCATTCTGGCACCCTCCCAGCTAGAGGCGACCCAGTCACCGATTGAGTTCCGTGGTCACGTCGAGGCCATTCACTCTGAAGGGAACCAACACCGGATTGAGGTGTCTGACGATCAACAAAAGGTTACGGTTCTATTCCATGGAAAACTTCCGAGAGAACTTCGCACCCACTGGGGGGCACACGTCAAAGGCACAGTTGCCTCAGAGACGACAGGTGTCACAGTGAGCGCCCAGTCAATTGCCGCACTCAATATTCGTGATCACAGCGGTTATATCCTTGCCGCCTACGGGATTGCACTGATCACCCTCCTGCTGAATCTGATGGGCGCGCTGCGCACTGCGCGTGATGCACGTCAAGCCATTGCCCGTCGAATTCGACAAGAATCTAACCACTGATCCAACTACTGATAATTCGTTCGAGAACATCTGTTATGACTCCAAAAAGAAAAAAACGACTACTGCTGGTGCTGTTGATCATTGCTGGTGTGGCTGGTGCAGCCACTCTGATGATGAAAGCACTCAACGAGAACATTAATCTCTTCTACAGCCCGGTACAGGTTGTTGCCGGTGAGGCACCCAAAGGTCACACCTTCCGCCTCGGTGGGCTGGTCGCCGACGGTAGCCTGAAACGTGATGAGGGAGAGGGGCTAACCGTCTACTTTGATGTCACCGATGAGGCGGAATCGGTCACTGTGGCCTATACTGGAATCCTTCCCGACCTCTTCCGAGAGGGTCAAGGTATCGTTGCGCTCGGCAAGCTCGGAAATGACAACATCTTTGTGGCCGACGAGGTGCTCGCCAAGCATGATGAGAACTATATGCCTCCCGAGGTCGCCGAAGCACTGGAAGAGGGCCATAAAAAGGGTAAAGAGCGAATGATGCAGAAGGCTGCCGAAGAGCAGGCTAAAGCGGCAGCACAACCGGGCGGCATGGAGCAGGCACAATGATTCCAGAACTGGGTAATTTTGCGCTGATGGTGGCGCTTGCCATTGCCGTCATTCAAGGCGTGGTTCCTCTGGTCGGTGCTCAGCGCGGGATCTCCAACTGGATGGCTGTTGCGCGCCCTGCGGCACAGGCACAATTTTTCTTCCTGTTGGTTGCAATCATTCTGCTTGGTGTCGGCTTTGCGCAGGATGACTTCTCGGTTAAATACATTGCAAGCCACTCCAATAGTCAGCTGCCAATGGTCTACAAGATCAGCGCCATCTGGGGTGGACATGAGGGCTCCCTGTTGCTCTGGACCTTCATGCTCGGCCTCTGGGCGGCGGCAGTGACCTGGTTTAGCAAGAGCCTCCCCTTCACCTTGACCTCTCGGGCCATCGCGGTGTTGGGTCTGGTCAGTATCGGTTTCCTGCTCTTCCTGCTGCTCACCTCCAATCCATTTGATCGCCTGATCCCGGCGGCGGCCGATGGTCGTGATCTCAATCCACTGCTGCAGGATCCCGGACTGATTATTCACCCCCCCATGCTCTATATGGGCTATGTCGGTTTTGCTGTCCCCTTCGCCTTCGTCATTGCCGCACTGATCGGTGGCCACCTTGATGCCACCTGGGCCCGCTGGTCACGTCCATGGACCGCTGCAGCGTGGGTCTTCCTCACCCTCGGTATCGGTATCGGAAGCTGGTGGGCCTACTATGAGCTGGGCTGGGGCGGCTGGTGGTTCTGGGACCCCGTCGAGAATGCCTCCTTCATGCCATGGCTGATGGGTACTGCACTACTCCACTCACTGGCAGTGACCGAGAAGCGAGGTGCATTCAAGGTATGGACAGTACTGCTGGCCATCTTCGCTTTCTCCCTCAGTCTGCTCGGCACCTTCCTGGTGCGTTCCGGGGTACTGGTCTCGGTTCATGCTTTTGCTTCAGACCCCTCGCGTGGTGTCTTTATCCTCTTCTTCCTCGGCGTTGTTATTGGTGGTTCCCTGGCTCTCTATGCCTGGCGTGCGCCCACAATCCGTGGGGGCGGGAAATTTGAGTCCGTCTCCCGTGAGACCCTGCTACTGGTCAATAATGTTCTGCTGGTGGTAGCCACACTGACCGTGTTGATCGGCACCCTCTACCCACTGATTCTGGATGCACTGGGGATGGGCAAGATCTCAGTGGGCCCACCCTACTTTGATACCGTTTTTGTGCCACTGATGCTGCCAATGTCCTTCCTGGTGGGAGTCAGTGCGGTCGTCCGCTGGAAGGCCGACCGGGTCAATCGGATCGTGGGTGAACAGCGGGCCACTCTGATCGCCTCCACCATCATCGGCGCACTACTCCCCTATCTGGTCTTCAATGAGACCTCATTCCAGCTCAGTCTGAGCAGTGCGGTTGCGGTCTGGGTGATTGCAACCATGGTTCAGGACTTCTGGATCCGCAAGGGACGCAAACTCTCCCGCAGCCATCTCGCCATGCTGCTGGCGCATGCCGGACTGGGCGTCTTTATCATCGGGGTCGCCTTCTCCAATGCCTTCAGTGTTGAGAAAGATGTCCGCATGGAACCCGGTAGTCGCGAAGAGGCAGGCGGTTACATCTTCCACCTTGATGGACTGGTACAACGCCAGGGGCCTAACTACGTCACCACCGAAGGACTGGTCTACGTCTACGATCCATCCGGTGAACAGGTTGCCGTACTCCACCCGGAGAAGCGTGTCTATAACGTTCAGGGCATGCCGATGACCGAGGCCTCGATTGATGAGGGGCTGTTCCGTGATCTCTACGTGGCGATGGGTGAACCGATCAAGAACAGCAACGCCTGGGCAATGCGGGTCTACTACAAGCCCTTTATCATGTGGCTCTGGATGGGACTGTTATTAATGTCTATTGGCGGCACACTGGCTGCAACCGACCCCCGCTACCGTCGCGTGGCCAAGCGCGCTCGTGCAGCACAGGGGGCTTGAGACCATGAAGGCGATCACCTTCACCACACCGGGAGGCGTCGAGCAACTACAACTAAGTGAGATTCCTGTCCCGGAAATCACCGACCCACATCAGATATTGGTGGAGATCCATGCCGCCGGGGTTAATCCGATTGACACCAAGCTCAGGGGCAACGGCCCCTACTTTCCCGATCACACCACCCATGTATTGGGATGTGATGGTGCCGGTGTGGTCAAGGCCGTTGGTGAGGCGTGTGAGCGTTTTCAGCTCGGAGATGCCGTCTATTACTTTAATGGTGGTCTCGGTGGCCTTGATGGAAACTACACCGAGTTTGCAGTGATCGATGAGCGTTATGTCGCCCGTAAACCAGAGAACCTCAGTTTTGAAGAGGCGGCTGCCACCCCACTGGCACTGATTACCGCCTGGGAGGCCCTCTTCGACCGGGCCACCCTGCATGAAGGTGATGAGGTTATGGTTCATGCCGGTGCCGGTGGTGTTGGTCATCTGGCCATTCAGCTCGCCGCAGCCGTTGGCGCACGAGTAGCCACAACCGTTGGCTCAGCCGAGAAGGCGGAGGTGGTTCGTGCACTGGGGGCAGACTACGCCATTCTCTATCGCGAAGAGGATAGCGTTGAGGCGGTCAAGGCATGGAGCCATGGTGATGGCGTTGAGGTGGTGTTTGATACCGTCGGTGGTGACACTATCCTCAATCAGTCCATTCAGATGCTCGACCACTACGGCGAACTGGTCTCGCTACTGCAAATCCCCGAGGGGGTCGACTGGAAAGCGGCCCGCCTGAAAAATATACGTGTCAGTCAGGAGCTGATGCTCTCGCCAATCGTCTTCAATCTGCACGATATGCGCATCCACCAGACCGAAATTTTGGAGCAGTGCTCAGCCCTCTTTGAGGATGAAAAACTACAGATCCATTTGAGCAAACAGCTACCGCTGGAACAGGCCGCTGAGGCACACCAAATGATCGAGGCTGGCAGCACCACCGGAAAGATTGTCCTGCTGCCCCGTTAGAAAAAACTAACCGACCTTCTCGAAAAGTGCGATCGACTCTACATGTGCAGTGTGGGGAAACATATCCATCACCCCGGCTGAAACCAGACGATAGCCCTGATTGTTGACCAATTCATCGGCATCTCGTGCCAGCGTTGATGGATTACAGGAGACATAGACAATCCGCTCAGGTTTGATCTGCCCCATCTTCTGCACAATCTCCAGCGCACCACTGCGCGGTGGATCAAGCAGCACCTTGCTGTATCGGTCATTAAGCCAGACCCCGCCCGTCTCCTCATCCTGCAGGTCAACCGCATAAAACTCTGCATTGGTGATCTCGTTTCTGGCCGCATTATCACGCGCTCGCTGCACCAGTGCCTCATCACCCTCAACACCAACGACTACGCCTGCCGTTCGTGCAATTGGTAAAGTAAAGTTCCCCAGACCACAGAAGAGGTCAAGCACCTCATCCTCACCATTCAGATCGAGCATCTCCACCGCCATCGGCACCATCTTTCGATTGATCCCGGCATTCACCTGAGTGAAGTCGGTCGGCAGAAATTGGTAATTGAGATCAAACGCCTCCAGACCATAGCTAAGCGTCATTGCATGGCGCTCATTCAGTGGCACAACACTATCCGGCCCTTTCGGCTGTAGGTAGATTTTCAGCCCATGCTGCTCACCAAATTGATCCAACTTTTTCTGATCAGCCTCAGGCAGCGGTTCAAGGTTACGAAAAACCAGGATGCACTCGGCATCATCACAGGCCACCTCAATCTGGGCAATCTTATTGCACTGCTCCAGGTCGGTAATCAATGCGCGCAGATCGGCAATCCGCTCGCCAACCTCTGGAACCAGCACCCGGCAGGAGTCCATCACCGTAAGATAACCGCTCGACTTCTCCCGAAAGCCGACCAGTGCGCCCCCCTTCTTGGGAACATAACGGACCCCAAGGCGGGCCTTGCGGCGATAACCGTGGTTCTGGTCCGTCAGTGGGGGGAGCACTTGCTCAGGCGAGACATGGCCGAGTCGTTCAAAGTTATCGATCAAACTCTGCTGTTTGAAAGCAATCTGCGCCGAAGGCGCCATCTGCTGAAGCGAACAACCACCACAGCCATTGAAATGGGGGCATGGGGGCTCAACCCGGTCTGCCGAGGCGGTGATCACCTCAACCACCTCTCCCGAGTCAAAACTGCGGCGACGCCCGGTCATCTTGTAGCGCACCACCTCTCCCGGCAATGCACCAGAGATAAAGACCACCTTTCCCTCTTCATTATGAGCAATGCCCTTGCCATCATGAGAGAGTGATTCAATCGTGGCCTCAATCGGCTCCTGCGGTAGAGGTTTGCGGCGTCTTCGACCCATAAAAAATCTCGCGGTTCAGTGAAAAACCGCGAGATTATACAGGATTGGGCCGCTGGCTAAGCGATCACTAGAGACTCAATTAATCGGCCATCTGCAAAGCATCGCTCTAAGCTACCGTTCAATCATCCAAATCCAAAGTTCTCTAGTCTGCTAATACCAGTCACTGAGCATTGATCAGACCATGCGGAAGGTTCATACACAAAGCAGTCATTCAATAAAGCCCATCTCTCTCAGTTATTGGTTTTTACTCTCAAAGATCTGTAGACCGTCTTTTCCAAAAGCAATCACATGATATGGGTCAATGCGTGCCCCCTCCATACCGGGTGAACCCATCGGCATACCGGGAACACTCAGCCCCTGGATGTCGGGTTGCTCCGACAGCATCCGTTTAATGGTTGCCGCAGGAACATGACCCTCCACCAGATAGTTCCCCACCTTTGCGGTATGGCAGGAGCGGAGATTACCAGGAACACCCAACTGGTTCTTCACCTGCTCCATATTCTGCTGGTCATGGGATTGAACCGTGAACCCACTCTCTTTCAGGTGATCGATCCATGCACTGCAACAGCCGCAGGTCGGACTTTTATAGACCACAATGTCTGTACTGTCTGCATGAAGTTGAGCCGAAAAGAGGCCGCCTGCCAACATCAACAGACCCAATACCGTACTAACCATTTTTCTGATAAACATCCTATTCACTCCCTAATTGAATCCGTTTCATCCGAAGAGCATTACTGACCACCGTTACCGAGCTGAGGCTCATGGCTGTTGCCGCAACAACAGGGCTCAACAATACCCCAAACCATGGATACAGCACACCTGCCGCAACAGGAATACCAATGGTATTGTAGGCAAATGCCCCTACGAGATTCTGACGTATATTTCTCATGGTTGCTCTTGAGAGCAGTATGGCATTCAGCACGCCTTGCAGCTCTCCGCGCATCAACACAATGTCGGCAGACTCAATTGCGATGTCGGTTCCAGTACCGATCGCCAACCCAACATCTGCTTGAGTCAGGGCTGGTGCATCGTTGATACCATCACCCACCATCAACACCTTTTTTCCGGCTGATTGCAATCGGTTAATCTGTTCAATCTTGTCTGCAGGCAGCAGCCCTGAATAAAATTGACGAATGCCCAACCGGGTTGAGACCGATTCAGCCGCGCCATGCTGATCACCCGTCAACATCACCACCTCCAACCCATGCTGATGGAGCTGATCCACAACCTGTCTGGCCTCTCTCTTCAATGGATCGGCAATTGCCATCAATCCACAGAGCATGTCATCAATGGCAACATAGATCGGAGTCATACCCAATTCAGACCACGCCTGAATAATCTCCCGGTCTCCTTCACAGGAGATACTGTTCAATATCATCATGGCACGGTTACCCACCACGACCTGACATCCATCGATCTCTGCGGAGGCACCACATCCGGTTTCACTGACAAAAGCGGTGGATTCAAGCAGCGTAATCCCTGCCTCATTTGCACGATGAATCATCGCCGTGGCCAGTGGATGCCCGGAATATTGTTCCAGAGATGCAACCAGCTGCAGTAGCCGTCTCTCATCCACTGCTGCCATGATCTCTATGGAGACCAGCTCCGGTTTGCCTTCCGTCAACGTGCCGGTCTTGTCAAAGACAACCGTCGTCACCGCGCCAGACTGCTGCAACGCCTCTCCATTACGGATCAGTATACCCATTCCTGCGGCCCTGCCCACGGCAACCATAATCGACATCGGAGTCGCCAACCCCAGCGCACAAGGGCAGGCAATCACCAATACCGTCATTGCTGTAACCATTGCATAACTGAGCTGGGGAGATGGCCCGTAGTTGTACCAGAGCAGAAAACTGAGGGCTGCCACCAGCACGACGGCTGGTACAAACCATGCTGCAACACGGTCTACCAGACGACCAATCTCGGGCTTGCTGCTCTGTGCCTTGCGCACCAGATCAATGATACGGGCCAGCACAGTCTCCTGGCCGATACTGGTGGTTCTCATCAACAGACTACCCTGCCCATTGATGGTTCCCCCCACCATCTCAACACCACGCTGCTTGAAAACCGGCATTGGTTCTCCAGTGAGCATTGACTCATCCACATAGGATTCCCCTTCAATGACTACACCATCCAGTGGAATGCGATCTCCCGGACGGATTCTCAAGGTCTCATCAAGACCGATCTGATCCAGAGAAAGCTCTATCTCCACACCGTTACGAATCACACAGGCCCGGTCTGGCTGGAGTCCTATCAATTGCTTGATTGCGGCACTACTCTTGCCCCGGGCCCGCATCTCCAGCGCAGACCCCAGTGAGACCAGAGCCACAATGATGACTGCCGCCTCAAAATAGACATGGCGCGCCAATACCGGAACCCAGTCAGGAAAGAGCACAACCATTGTCGAATAGAGCCAGGCCGTACCAGTACCCAGCGCAATGAGGGTATCCATATTACCTCTGCGATTGCGCAGCGCACGCCACGCACCCGTGAAGAAGTGACCACCTACCCCCACAAGCACCAGCAGGGTCACCATGCTGACCCCCAGCCAGAGCAGTGTTCCCGTCCCAATGGGGGGCAACCATCCCCCCATACCGCTGACAAATAGTGTTGCACCGACGGTACCCGCAGAGACCGCTTGCCTCAGTTTCTGTTTGTAGGCTCTCTCCTCACCCTCCTCTTTGCTGCGTTCATCTGCCAATGAATGCAGTATGGCGGCATTGAACCCGGCCCCCTTGACCGCATCGATCAACTGCTGCGCTTCAGGCTCTCCTTCAACTACAGCAATACGTTCTCCCAGATTGACCACCGCTGATGTGACACCGGACACCTTCTGTAGCGCCTCTTCCACGGCAGAGACACAGCCTGCACAGGCCATACCGGAGATAGAGAGCCGAATCTTAGCCACTGCGTCCACTCCAGCGTCGGTAGATTTCATCTGACCAATGGTTCTGTATCCAGGCCAGGATGGCGTGAATTTCGGCATCGGTTAACAGCTTCTCAAACGGTGGCATCTGCCCACCCAACGGAACGCCACCTTGCTTGATGGTCTTGATCAGCAGTGGCAACGGATGGTGCCAGGCATGTGCCGTACCATTGAGTGGCGGTGGTGGATAGCGCCCGTTTGCATCAGCCTCTCGCCAGTTGGGAGTAGCTGCGGCATCAACACCATGACAACCGGCGCAGTTGGCCTGATACAGTGGTTCTCCCTGTGCCACCTGCTGAGAGCTGTACCAGCGCCCCGTTTCTACATCCTGTGTGATGCTATTGCCAATTTGCATCAAGTCTACATGCTTTCCAACAGAGAGCATCTGAACGACCAATGCACCAATCGCCAGCAATAGTAGCAGCACTCCTCCTAAAACCATCTTATTCATCCCGCTTCACTCCATCAATACAGTTTGTTTGCCTGCTGTAGCCAGCGCACATATTCAACTATTCTGGCAATATCTCTACGCTTGACCCCTTTGACGGGTGGCATATCTCCAAATCGCCAATGGTGCGCTTTGACACCATTGAGTGCTGCATTGTAGAAAGCACCATCTCCATGGTGTGAGGGCTTATAGAAATCATGGATCAATGGCGGCCCCTGATCGCTACCCTTAGCCCACTCACCATGGCACTGGGCACAGTTTTTCTTGAACAGATTGAATCCTACCGCCTGTTTGAATGGGACTCGTACCCCAGTATCCGTTGTTACTGCACTGCTCACCGGCATGAATACCACTCCCACCATTACAACCCCCCCTGTTATCCATTGCTGTATCTGTTTTCCTGTAACCATAATCAATCTCTATTTAATTCCTGCCAACTGTTGATTGCGCCGCACATAGGAGATGATGTCACTCACCTGCTCAGGATTCAGACCGGTCAACATTGGCATATCACCAAAATCCCAGTGGTGCTGCTTTACCCCATTTTTGACGGCATGGTAGAACGCCAAGTCCGCATGGTGGGAAGGGGCATACGTTGCATTCAGCAGAGGAGGGCCTTCAACACTACCTTTCAAGTGGCCCCCGTGACAACGGGCGCAGGACGCTTGATAGTAATTTTCACCCTGGACAATATCGGGTCGATAGTCAGCAGCAGGGAGAAAATTGCGTGTACGAATCTTCTCTGGATCAAACCAGTCACCACGATATAACATCAAGAAAGCCCCCAACACAGCTACACCCCCAACTACAACAATTTGGTTCAATCGCTTACTCATCTGTTACTGTTTTACCTGAATCGTAACCATCGGTGAGACCAGATTCTCAAATGGCGTATGCTCCTCATCGGCAACCACTAACTGCAATGTATGGCGACCAGGATTCAGTTCCAATACCGTTTTCATCTCACCCTCTATCAGACGCAGATGCTTCCTGGACGGCTGCATCGGCTCATCTACCGTTGCATCAACCGCCTGATCAATCAACAGGTGAAAGTGGCCGGAATCATGTTTATCCACACCAGCTGGCTTGATCTTCACCCCTTTTGCCTGGAAGGTAACGGTCACCGGGCTGCGGACTACTGCACCCTGCTGCGGTGAGACAATCTCGATATTTTGCCCTTTGTCGTAATCACCATGTGCAAAAACAGCACTGCCAAACAGCAGTCCAATCATGAATTGTGGTCGTAGAACAGCGCCTCTCTTCATATTTCACTCCTCTTGCAGATTGCTGGCAGTCATACTAAACCTTACACACTCGCAGCTACAAAGTTCCAGACGTCTCTACTTTTTCTGTAGTGCGACCAGCTCCTTGAGTGAAGCATCGATACTGATCATCAACCCCTCCATCCGTTTCATATGAGCATGTTTCTCTCCCATCATTTGGTGCATTGACTGAGGATTCATCCCCTGACCATACTGATTACCCATCATCATTGGCATCATCTGTCGATTCATCATAGGCATCCCCTGACCACCCCTTATCTGTTGAATCATTTGTGGATTCATCATTGGGTATTGCCCTGATGTCGCTGGCATCATTGCTTGCGAGCCATTCACGACGGATCCACTCCCGTCACTACCATTCGCCAATACAGGGAGAGACAGCCCCAAAGAGATTACTGTAACCACCATCTTTCTTGAGAATTTCATGTTTTGCTCCTTATGCAGTAATGGAATTCATGTTGAGTGAGAAAAACCTCCAACAGAATTTGCATATGCAATGGATCTGAAAAGAGATGACTCACGCTGATATTGATACTACCCCCCCTATGTAAGCTGAATTTGTCTGGAATGCCCTTTTTTGTAACCGAATGTAACAGAGCATCCTCCACTTACGTTGGCTTACAAAAAACATCAGAAACCAAAAACAGACCGGCTATGATCAGGTTATGAGCAAGATACAGAATGCATGGCAGGTGAGACGGAGCTTCAAGGTAGCAAGTGCCTCCGGGCAGATCCATTCTCTAACGGGTGCAGACACTGTGAGTTGGAACCAGAAAGGAGATCGGATCACCGTCCTCTACGATATCCGAACCACTGACTATGAAACCATTCTGCAACAGTTGTTCAATGCGGGTGTAGTGGTTAGACGGGGCTTCTGGTCTCGCTGGCTTGGCAAGATGTACCAGTCCAGCGACCAGATTGGCAGGGAGAATGCTCAAGCACGTCCCGCCCCCTGCTGTAACAAGCCCCCCAGGTAAGGAGCAAAATCATGGAGACGATGATGGTTGGTGGTGGATTCGGTGGACTCTTCTGGCTGATTGTTCTGGGGCTGGTAATCTGGATTATTGTAGATCGCAAACCCACATCAGAGGCCGATATTTCGAGAGGTAAAGGCGCACAAAGTGCGATCGACATTTTGAATGCCGCTTATGCCAATGGTGAGTTGGACCGGGAGACCTATCTACAAAAGAAGAGTGATATCAGCGCTTGATCAACGATTAGCGGGGTAACTCAATGATCGCTGAGACCCCACCCTGGGGGGCATTCTCCAGACGAAGTTCGCCACCATGTGCATGCACAATATTGCGGGCAATGCTCAGCCCCAATCCGGTACCACCTGATTCTCGACTCCTTGAGTGCTCTACACGGTAGAAGGGGTCAAAGACCTGCTTGAGATCCTCCTCTGCAATCGGCTCCCCCTCGTTATGGATGGTGATACGGATACCCTGATCATCTTCAGCAAGCGTTACTACCGTATCTCCATTGCCATAACGTACTGCATTATCTAGTACATTGGTCAGACACCGTTTGAGGGAGACCAGCTGTGCATCAACCGGAGTCGATAGTGTTCCATGCAATGCAAACTGGATACCCAGAGGGTGCAGATCCTCCTGCAGACTCTCCAGCAATGCCTGAAAATCAATCTTCTGTCGCCGTTCCGGTCTTTCGGTGCCTTTCATGAAGTCGAGTGTAGCGTGAACCATCTCCTCCATATGGTTCAGATCACTCTCCAGTTCACTACACAGTTGTTGATCTTCCAGCAACTCGGTACGCAGCCGCAGTCGGGTGATCGGAGTCTTGAGGTCATGGGAGACCGCAGAGAGAATGCGTGCCCGATCACCAATATAGCGGCTGAGACGCTGCTGCATGGTATTGAATGCTTCAGCAGCACGGCGCACCTCTGTCGGCCCCTCCAGACTCAGCGGGGGGTGGCGGATATCCTTACCCAGTGCCTCGGCTGCTGCAGAGAGTGTCGAGAGCGGTCGGGTTACCCAGCGCACCGCAATCCAGGTCAGTAGCAGCACCGCCACCATCAACAGTGAGAGCGCAATCACCATACGGGTGGGCCAGGCAAAGATCTGCTTTGGCAGAAAGTAGTGAAAATCAACCCAGACACCATCCTTCAGCCGCACCTGAACATGAAACGATTTCACCCGCAGCGGTGGCTCCATTCGCTGGTGCATCTGTTCATGCATCCGCTCCATTCCGGGGGGTGGCTGCATTCGACTCATCCATTCGGAAGATCTCAGTGACTCTACAACCTCTACATGGGCCTCGTATCCAGCCGGGAGGCGCTGCTGCAGATACTCCTGGAATAGCAATACCAACTGTTCATTCTCTGCATCATGCTCTATGACTGAATGCTTCATGGAGCCTTTGCTCTCATTCAACACCACCTCCAGCGGGTATCCGCTGATCGCATCCACCATACTGCCGCGTATAGCTGGGTCAACCCCGTCCAGCAGCTCGACAATGGAGCTGATCTTCTCGGCACTATCCGCCCCCATGGTCTGGTGCAGCAGTGTGTCTCTGTCATAGAGATGTACCAGTGCACTCAGCAGCTGTGGCACCATCAGCCCGACCAGCAGGATTGCCAGCAGTCGACCATAGAGGGATTGTGGCATCAGCTTCATGGATCAATCAAAGAATTCAACGTCAGCCGAGAACAGGTACCCCTCTCCCCGTACTGTGTGGAGGATCTGTGGATTCTTCGGCTCCTCCATCAGCCGCTTGCGCAGCCGCCCTACCAGTACATCGACACTGCGGTCAAAGGGGTTGGATTCACGCCCCTGGGTGAACTCCAGCAGTTGATCACGGCTCAATACCCGCCCACTATGCTCGACAAAGACACGCAACAGGCGGAACTCGCCACCACTGAGTGGAATCACCACCCCCTCTTTGGAGGTGAGATGGCGCTGCTGGAGATCGAGCGACCAACCCAGAAAACGGGCCTGCATGCTATCAGAGTGATCCGGGCTTCCAGGTACTGTTTCCACTCTGCGTAATACACTTTTGATACGTGCCAGCAGCTCTCGTGGATTAAACGGCTTGGGTAGATAGTCATCTGCCCCCATCTCCAGCCCCAGAATACGGTCGGTCTCCTCTCCCATTGCAGTCAACATCACTACCGGTATATTGGAATCGACACGCAGCCGTCTCAGCAGTGAGAGGCCATCCTCACCCGGCATCATCAAATCAAGCACAATCAGGTCGAATGGTCGTTGACCCAGCGCGGCAAACATCTGCAGACCATCGGCAGCCACCTCAACCCGGAACGCACTCTTCTGCAGATACTCCTTGAGCAGACGGCGAATCTCCGGGTCATCATCCACCACCAATAGATTAGAGGGCTTGGGCTGCACGGCTACTACTCCTGAATGGGGTATCCCAGCTCAGTCAGTTTCTCTGCAACCTGTGGCATACATGCCTCATCCAGATCCAGCATTACGCTTTTTTCTTCCACATTGACAGCTACCTGAGCCACGCCCTCCATCGGAGAGAGGTTGTTCTCAATGGTACCTGCACATCCACCACACATCACATTGGCCACGGTTACGGTTTTCTGCATTCTCTTTTCTCCACTGCTATCTTTAAAAGGGGTTTCAATTCATACCACCACAAACTGCCCCATCATCCCCTGATCTTCATGCTCCAGAATATGGCAATGGTACATACAGGGGGTATGGGGGTCACGGTGTTCCGGGAGCGGCCTGAATCAGGAATACGGGTACAATGCCGTTAATAGTGCTGTTTGTGGCAGCCGCCGCCTTGAGATCATCAGAGACTCCTTGAGTCGTTACTGTCAAGGGGGATAAGACTACTGCTGGAATGTAAATGGCGTATGTCTGTGAAACATTTTTTTGTAAGCGAATGTAACATGCATACTTTCTGCCCCCCCTGTGGCAACCACCTACAATCCCCACGTCTAGACTAATGTTCCAGCGGCAACAGTAAGATCTGATCGTTCAGAGAGCAGTTTTCAGTGGCACATCAGGAACCGTTCTGCTCACAAAGCAGCTCCCGCTTGTGATATTCAGAGTGGTCGCTCAGTGCATAAACCAGCGCCTTGTACTTGTTCCAGCACTAAAGAGCAGCCATGTATGTATGCTTGGTGGTTGTTTCGTTTGCCAACCACCCCCTGTGAATATCCAGATCAATCCCAGCCTTGGGTACAGTCAAGATTGGTCCAGACCTGTTTCAGCCCGGGAATACCATCCTCCAGCATGATGGTCAGTGGCGGGCGTTTGGTCAGGTACTTGTTGGTATTCCGCAACCAGACTGCCCCACCCGCCTTGGCACGTGGAAAGTTATGGAACAGTGCGTCACCGATGCCGATCAGATGGCGAGCACGCTGCAACACAACTTCCTCATCGGGAATTGGGGTGCCATATTTGAACTGGGTGAGCACCCGCTCTTTACTCCCCTCTAACCCTAACAGCCGCATCTGCTCTTTCTTACCAATTCCCCACTCATCAAACAGCCCCATCACACGCTCTGTCATCAGCACGCGCTCATCGTAGCTATACTCAAGACCTTGATCACTTACCTGCTCCATGGGACACCCCTATTTCCGACTTATTTACTCAAGATTATACCGAAGAATCCACAGCTGTATAGTGGAAATAGAACCCCACTATTCTGAGGGGAAAACGCCAGTTGAGAGGTAGCGATCGCCCCGATCACAGATGATGGAGACAATCGTGGCACTCTCCAATTCATCAGCGAGACGCAGCGCAACCGCAGCGGCACCACCGGAGGAGATCCCGCAGAAGACCCCCTCCTCGGCCGCCAATCGCCTGGTAGTCTCTTCTGCATCGGCCTGAGAGACATCGATCAGCTGATCGATCCGGGAACGGTCATAGATTTTGGGCAGATAGGCTTCGGGCCAGCGACGAATCCCGGGAATACTGGAGCCATCCTCGGGCTGTACGCCGACAATCTCAACCTCAGGGTTCTGCTCTTTCAGATAGCGGGAGTTACCCATGATGGTGCCGGTAGTCCCCATCGCACTGACAAAGTGGGTCACTTCGCCCTGGGTGTCGCGCCAGATCTCTGGGCCTGTCCCCTCGTAGTGGGCCAATGGGTTATCCAGATTGGAGAACTGATCCAGAATTTTCCCTTCACCCGCAGCCTCGAGCTCACGCGATTGATCGATCGCCGCCTCCATGCTGCCCGCCTGCGGCGTTAACACCAATTTTGCACCGTAGGCCCGCATCGAGGCGCGGCGTTCGATGCTCATATGGTCCGGCATCACCAAGATCATCTTGTAGCCCATAATCGCCGCTGCCATCGCCAATGCAATGCCGGTATTGCCACTGGTCGCCTCAATCAGGGTGTCCCCAGGGCGAATCTCCCCTCGTGCCTCAGCATGCTGGATCATGCTCAGTGCGGGCCGGTCCTTGACCGATCCAGCCGGATTATTCCCTTCCAACTTGACCAGCACCGTGTTGTTACGTTGTACGGCTCGCTCACTCAGCATCCGTTGCAACTGCACCATCGGGGTATTACCAACCAGGTCTTGCATTGTGGGATAGTTCATCCGCTCTTCTCCAGTATTACAAATGCCACCGCATGGCTCTCTTCATCTGAAATCGACAGGTGGGTTGAGGTGACGCTGATCTGTTCTAGCCGCTGTAGGGCTGCTCCATGCCACTGTAGCTGTGGCTTCCCCTGATCATCATGCCCCACCTCAATCTGAGGCAGGGTAATGCCATCACGGAAACCCGTCCCCAACGCCTTGGCGGCCGCCTCTTTCGCGGCAAAACGTTTGGCCAGAAAATGGGGCTGCATCGCCTCACTACAACCACCAAACTCCCCTAGCTCAGCAGTTCCCAGAATCTTCTCGGCAATACGCCCGTTATGGCGCTGGAGGCTCTTGGCCATCCGCTCTACCGCAATAAGATCTGTCCCGATTCCAACAATCATCAGTTACGGATTACGTGCCTCAACCATCAACTGTTTCATAGCTCGAACGGAGTGCTCCAGCCCACCCCCCAGCACAGCATGTGCCACAATGGAGTGACCGATATTGAGCTCCACGATCTCCGGCAGGGCTGCAATCGGCTGGACATTACTGTAATGGAGCCCATGCCCAGCATTGGGCTGAATCCCCAACTCTTTGGCAAAACGAACCGCCTCTCGAATCCGCTCAAACTCCCTGTTCTGCTCCTGCTGCTCGACAGCATCAGCATAACGGCCCGTATGGATCTCACAAACTGGAACACCGATCTCGGCCACCGCCTCAATCTGGCGTGGGTCAGGATCGATAAAAGGGGAAACCTGAACGTTCGCTGCAGCAAGACGAGCCACTGCATCTCTCATTTTCTCAATTTGCCCCGCCACATCCAGCCCCCCCTCGGTGGTGAGCTCCTCACGCTTCTCCGGAACCAGACAACAATCCGCAGGCCTAAACTTTTCCGCAATGGAGATCATCTCTTCCGTAACAGCCATCTCCAAATTGATCTTTGTTTTAATCACAGGCGCCAACGCCTCTAGGTCATGATCCTGGATATGGCGTCGGTCCTCGCGCAGATGGATAGTGATGCCATCTGCGCCACCCTGTTCAGCCTGTATGGCGGCAGCAACCACTTCAGGGTAGAAGGTGCCTCGTGCCTGACGCAATGTGGCGACATGGTCGATATTGACCCCCAACAGGATCGCTTGTGGCGTGCTCACTTCATCTCTCCTATCAAATTTTTCACTGAATAGTGCTGTACTGGGCCATCAATTTTCGGCTCTGCAGTTCACCAGGAATATGGGCATCAATCACACGACGCAACAGCTGCTTGGCCTCAACTAGAATCGAAGATTCTGCCTGCTCGCTGGTCATACGCAACCACTCCAGTGTTTTTCCTGTAACCGCAAGGGATCGATGGCCCTCTCTCTGCAATCGCACCATGCCCTCTTCCGGGTGGTAACAGTAGCGCTGCTGGGCATCGATGGGAGCCCCTGCGCTATCCTGGTGAAGATCAATCCCGAAGCCCACCTGCTCCAATAGTTGAACCTCAAAACTGCGTAACAACCGTCCTTCCTCTGCGCCATCACTCAATGCCGTAATCAGTTGTTGATAGAGGTGATAAATCTCAGGATGAGGATCACTACAATGGAGCAGGCGTACCATCAGCTCATTGGCATAGAGCCCACAGAACATACGGCGCCCGGTTAATGCATACCCCCGCTCCTTCGGCTCGACAGCATGAAGATTTTTCAATTCGCCACGCCCACCCCAGCCAACCTGTAGCAGGCGAAAGGGCTGCAGCAGTGCCAATGAGCCACCTTGGCCACCTCTAGAACCACGAGCGATAACCGCGACCTTTCCCTCATCCTGGGTCATCAAATCGACAATATAGCTGCTATTGCGAAACGGCCGACGATGAAGCACAAAGGCATCATGCAGCCGATGGCGAGGATTCACGACAGTAGGTCCTCTCGATACCCAAGACTCTGTAGTGCCCGGTCATCATCCGACCACCCCTCACGAACCTTGACCCAGAGCTGCAGGAAAATTTTGCGCTGCAACAACTCCTCCAACTCTTCACGTGCCTCTTTTCCTACACTCTTGAGACGTGCCCCCTTCTTGCCAATCACAATCCCCTTCTGCCCAGCACGCTCCACCCAGATCACGGCAGAAATGTGAGTCATCTTCCCCTCTTCCTTGAACTGTTCAATCTCTACCGTCAGCGCATAAGGCAGCTCTTGTCCCAGTTGACGGGTGAGCTTTTCACGAATCCGTTCTGCCACCAGAAAACGTTCACTACGATCGGTGATCTGATCCTCTTCATAAAACGGATAGCCCTCTGGCAACAGTGCTCCCAGCTTCTCCTCTAGCCGACCAACCCCCTTCCCTTTCAATGCAGAGAGCGGAATGATCTCAGTGAATGGATAACGCTCGGAGAGTGCTGCCAGCACCGGCAACAGCAACTCTTTATCCGGAATCTGATCGACTTTATTGACTGCGGCAATCACTGGGCAATTATGGCGCTTGAGGATTTCGACGACGCCGTCATCTTCTTCGGTCCACTGCTCGCCATCCACCACAAAAACAATCAGGTCAACATCCTCCATACTGCCGGTCGCTGCACGGTTGAGATAGCGATTCATCGCCGTCTCTTGGTTGGAGTGAATCCCCGGTGTATCGACATAGACAAACTGCTTGTCATCAACCGTCTTGATCCCCAGCAGGCGGTGACGTGTCGTCTGCGGCTTGCGCGAGGTGATGCTGAGTTTCTCGCCCAGAATCCGGTTCATCAAAGTAGACTTACCCACATTGGGCCGTCCTACAATAGCAATGATTCCACTGCGTTGAGTCGCTTCGCTCACTGTGATTCTTCCTCCAGCTTGGCAATGGCTCGGGTGGCCGCCTCTTGCTCTGCCTTGCGGCGGCTACGGCCTGTTCCTTCAACCGTAAGGGGTGGCTCCTGAATTTGACAGTGAACGGTAAACCGCTGCTGATGCCCTTCTCCCTCGGTCTTGAACACCTCATATCGGGGAACCGGCTGTTTGCGTGCCTGCAGCCACTCTTGCAGACGAGTCTTTGGGTCTTTCAGCTGTGCCAATGGTGGCAACGCATCAACGCGAGGTTTCATCAATTGCTGCAGCCACTGCTCACAGGTTCCAAAGTCACTATCCAGGTAGATCGCACCAATCACCGCCTCCATCGCATCGGCCAGAATTGATTCACGACGGTGACCACCGCTTTTCATCTCACCAGCCCCCAGTAACAGGGCATCACCAAAATCCAGCTCCAGAGCAATTTCAGCCAGACTCTCGCCCCTTACCAGACGAGCACGCAGGCGACTAAGGTCTCCTTCACTCACCTCCGGATAGTGACGGTAAAGCAGGCCACTAACCACAAAGCCAAGCACGGAGTCCCCCAGAAATTCGAGACGCTCATTATTCTGATGACTGTGGCTACGGTGGGTCATCGCCTGACGCAGTAGCTGCGAGTCCTGGAAGCGGTAGTCGATCCGCCTCTCCAGCCGTTGTAGCGCGTTATCCACCATGCGATCTGACATCAATCAGGGTTGAATCTTCTTTTTCAGCTGGCCAATAGCCGCAGAGAAGCCGAGCAGAGAGCCCTTCATCGCAATCTCTCCCTGCTGGATGTTGCGCGAATGGATAACAAAATTGCTCCCTTTCTTGAAGTGCTCAACCAGCCTCTCAGTTGCCATTTCCGCCACAAAACAGGCGACAGGGCTACAGAATGCATACTGCAGCTGTACCGGCTCATTCTCATCCACCTGAATCACCACTGTACGCTTAAGGTCAGCCAACAACGGCAATGCGATCTGGAACAACAGCTGCTCTGGATTGTCCGTGCGATTAGAGAGACTCACCTGCCCCATTACACCACCATCGGGCGCTACGATGGCATGTTGAACCTCACAAACCGTACGCTGCTCCTGCTCGACACAAACCAACGTCCAGTCTCTAAACTGTTCCGTCACCGTCCGCACATTGGGCTGCTCGTTCGCACTGAGTGAAAACGACGACAACATCATTGCCAAAACCAGCAGCATTCTCATCTTGTTCACCACTACTCAACTCCCCCGATCCGTCCCCAGTTGATGCCGTCTCCACAACTGAAGTCCCAGCTCATCCAGACCGCGACCGCCTTACCAACAATATTTTCCTCCGGCACGAACCCCCAATAGCGACCATCGCGACTATTGTCTCGGTTGTCACCCAGCATGAAGTAGTGCCCCTCTGGCACAACCCACTCCCCTTCAGCACGCGAGGGGCGGCGAGGAATGATCAGAATCTCATGATTCGTATCCGCCGTCTGCTCACGGAAACGGAGCGAATCAATGGTATGACATTGGTTATTCATCCAGAGGTGAGAACCCTGCTTGGTCATCTCTGCAGCCTTTCCATTCACAAAGAGGCGGCGGTTACGGTACTCAATGCGGTCCCCTGGTATACCGATCACTCGCTTGATGTAATCAATGCTGGGGTTTTCGGGATAGCGAAAAACCATGATATCCCCACGTTGGGGATCGTTTACATCCAGAATCTTGGTGTCGATCACCGGCAATCGCAGTCCGTAGGTGAATTTGTTCACCAGAATGAAATCACCCACCACCAGGGTGGGTCGCATCGAGCTGGAGGGGATCCGAAACGGCTCAAACAGGAAGGAACGCAGAACCAATACAATCAGAATGACCGGGAAAAAGGAGCGGGCATACTCCACCAAGATGGGCATCTGCTGATCGTAATGCCGACCCTTTGCCCAGAACTTTGCATCCAGTGCCCAGATTGCACCAGTGACCACCAACGCAATTAACAGTATCCCCGAAAAATCCAAATGCATATCGATCCTTTTTTCTCACCATGAAGAGCATGGAGGAACTGTCTTCATGCTCTTCATGGTAAACGCTTAATTAATTATTTATTGCTTGTCTGCAGAACCGCCATAAACGCCTCTTGTGGAATATCCACCTTACCCACCCGCTTCATCCGCTTCTTACCTGCCTTCTGTTTCTCCAGCAGTTTGCGTTTACGACTCACATCTCCCCCGTAGCACTTCGCCGTTACATTTTTACGCAGCGCCTTCACTGTCGTACGGGCAATAACCTTGGCGCCGATGGTGGCCTGAATCGCCACATCAAACATCTGACGAGGAATGATCTCACGCATCTTATCCGCCAGCACACGCCCACGAGAGAGAGAATCATCTCGGTGGACAATCATGGATAGTGCATCCATTTTATCCCCATTGATCAGCAGATCGACCTTCACAAGATCTGCAGGAACGAAGGCCTTGAAGTGGTAGTCCATGGAGGCATAGCCGCGACTGACCGATTTCAGGCGATCAAAGAAGTCCACCAATACCTCCGAAAGTGGTAAATCATAGGTCAGTGAAACCTGCCGCCCCATATACTGCATATTCTTCTGGATCCCGCGTTTTTCGATGCAGAGCCCGATCACCACACCCACATAGTCTTGTGGTACCAAAATATTGGCTGCAATCACCGGCTCACGAATTTCACTGATTTTGTTGACCACCGGCAGGTCGGCTGGGTTATCGATGTGAATCACCTCACCATCGGTTCGCTCAATCTCATAGACAACCGTTGGTGCAGTGGTGACCAGATTGAGGTCGTACTCCCGCTCCAGTCGCTCCTGGATAATCTCCATATGGAGCATGCCGAGGAAACCGATGCGGAAGCCAAATCCCAGCGCTGGGGAGACCTCTGGCTCATATTCCAGTGCCGCATCGTTGAGGGTGAGTTTGGCCAGCGCATCACGGAAATCTTCATAGTCATCGGTGTCGACGGTGTACATCCCGGCGAACACCTGCGGCTTGATCTCTTGAAAGCCGGGAAGCGGTGTATCAGCCGGGTTACGCTCATCAATCAGCGTGTCACCAACTGGCGCTCCGTCAATTTGCTTGATGCCGGCAATCACATACCCCACCTCACCGGCAACCAACTCATCCTTCTTGGTCTGTTTCGGGGTAAAGATCCCGACTTGATCAACCAGGTGACTATCGCCGGTCGACATAACCTTCATCTTCATCTTGGCACGCATACGGCCATTGACCACACGCACGAGCGAAACCACGCCAAGATAGTTGTCGAACCAGGAATCAATAATCAGTGCCTGCAATGGACCATCAGGGTCTCCCTCTGGTGGTGGAATCAATTCAACGATCTCGTCTAACAGATCATCGACACCGAGCCCTGTCTTGGCGCTAACCCGCTTGGCCTCTTCCGCTTCAATCCCGACGATCTCTTCAATCTCCTCAATAACGCGCTCGGGTTCAGCAGAAGGAAGATCAATCTTGTTGAGTACCGGCACGACCTCCAGACCAAGGTCGATGGCGGTATAACAATTTGCAACGGTTTGCGCCTCAACCCCTTGCGCCGCATCAACCACCAACAGCGCCCCTTCACAGGCGGATAGTGAACGGGAGACCTCATAGGTAAAATCGACATGCCCCGGCGTATCAATAAAGTTGAGGAGATAGGTCTCCCCATTTTTCGCCTTGTACTCAAGAGAGACGCTCTGTGCCTTGATAGTGATGCCACGCTCGCGCTCGATATCCATTGAATCAAGCACCTGATCTGACATCTCACGGTCGGTTAAACCACCACAAACCTGAATAAAACGGTCCGCAATGGTCGACTTGCCATGGTCGATATGGGCAATAATAGAGAAATTACGGATCTGCGAAAGGTCGTACACGAAATCGGTTTCCTAACCTAAAAAAATGACCCCGGTGAGGGGCCATTCTGTTCTACGCCTCAAGCACAGCTCTGAGGCGCTCTTCATTCAGGAAATAATGACAGATTTCTCGGTTTTCCTCCAGCAGAACCGGCACTTTTGTCCCGTATAGGCTCTCCAGATCAGAGCGCCGATTGATCACCACCCGTTCCAGTTCAAACTGTGGACGCAACGGGTGATGATCCAGAAGATCTTCAAACTCATCGCAGAGGTGGCACCCCTCACGAACCACCAACTGCAGTCGCTTCATCAGGGGAGGCGGAGTGCCAGGAAGATCGGCCCTTTCTCACGCAACACGTAGATCGGGATCCCACGTCCAGCAGGCAACCTTTCCAGCAGATCAACCAGATGGTCTACCCCTTCAACCACCACATAGTTGACGCGACTGATCACATCACCCGCCTTGAGACCAAAGCGAGCAGCCACACTTCCCTCTTCCACCTTCTCGACGAAGACCCCTCCAGCAGGAATTGAGCGACTCTGACGCACCTTTTTCGGGATCTCTCGCAGGCTCATTCCAAGGCGTGTGGTCGCAGCCTTTTCTGCCTCTTTTGGGCTGCTCTGTGGCACCACACTGGCCGCCTCATCTTCTGGCGGCAATTCACCAATCACCACCTGAACAACCTGCTCACGCCCCTCACGCATCACCTTGACAGGAACCGGGAGACCAATCGGGGTGCGACCAACGATCGGCGGCAGATGGGTGTTACTCTCCACAAAGTGACCATTAAACTCAACAATGACATCCCCCACTTGGAGATCTGAACCTGAGGCAGGACTCTCTTCCAGGATCTGCGCAATCAACGCACCCACCGGACGATCCATTCCAAATGACTCTGCCAGATCACGGGTGACCGGCTGGATCATCACACCCAGCCAACCACGACTGACATGCCCTCCATTTTTTACCTGCTCTACCACATCCATCGCGACCTCAATCGGGATTGCGAAGGAGAGCCCCATATAGCCCCCAGACTTGCTGAAGATGATGGAGTTGACCCCAACGACCTCACCTTCAAGATTAAACAGCGGCCCCCCTGAGTTTCCAGGGTTGATCGCCACATCGGTCTGGATAAAGGGGACATAATTGAATTTGTTGTCTCCCTCCGAGATATTGCGCGCCTTGGCACTGACAATGCCCGCTGTGGCAGACATTTCGAACCCAAATGGCGAGCCAATGGCCATCACCCACTCACCAATCTCCAGACTCTCACTATCCCCTGCTTTGACCGTAGGGAGTCCCTCGGCATCAATCTTGATCAACGCAACATCAGAACGGGCATCCGATCCCACCACAGTCGCTTTCAATTCACGACGATCATGCAGGCGAACCAGAATCTCGTCCGCATCCTCTACCACATGGTGGTTGGTGAGAATATAGCCATCTTCGGTCAGGATGCTGCCCGAACCCTGCGCCTGAGATTCAAACTCACGGGGTTCTGGATGAGGGCCAGAACGAGGACCAAGGCCACGGTCCTCAAAGAATCGTTGAAAAAACTCCGGTAATTCATCAAACGGAAGATCATCAGGGGTTTGTCCAAAAGGATTCATTCCCGAGATGGTCCGCTTCTGCGTGACACTGATACTCACCACTGCAGGCATCTGCTCTTTGACCAGCTGTGTAAAGTTAGGCAGCCCCTCGACCGTGGATGCAACCGTTGCCATCGGCATCCAGAGCAGTGCTCCAATCACTCCAGCGGCCATTTGCTTTCGCACCTTCAAAAGCAGATTACTCATTATCGAAATTCCTTTCATTTTATTAGATATATATTTGTATTTATAAGTTATTTTCAGAAACACCAAAATCAACAAAACCCATTGAGTCCACTGAGACAATGGTCGGGACAAGGTCCTGACGCTCAAACCAGCCGCGCTGCCTCATTCCAAAAACCGCTAAACCTGCAGCAACCAGAGCACCACCAATCACCAGCCACTCGGGCGCACGCCCCCACTGCCGCATCAGCAGCCACTCCATCCCAAGCGCTGCAAACATCAACACCAACAACGGCAATAGATAGAGCAACGCAGCACCACGCATCAACCCCCGTTCAGAGACTGTGAGGGTCACTCGGTCCCCAATCTTGGCGCCCAAGGCATTATCCGCTTCTACCCGAAAGGAGCGGTTTCCGACCACTTTAGAAAATGCTGAGGTACCACAGCTGGCGGAAGACTCACAACCACCACAGGAAGCGAGACGTTGGGCCTCTACCCAGGCTCGCCCCCCTTCAACAGCAACCACAACAGCCTGTTCAGTCACCACTGAGTTATCCTCGCTCCGGCTCCATTGCCTGAGCCACACGGCGAACCACCTCAATCGAAGCATCCCCTAACACGGTAATGCGATACCCCAACCTGGTAAAACTGTAGAGACTGGTCGGCTCCCCTTCCCGTTCCATCAAACGCTCTCCCTCTCTTGCACTCGACTTATCAATAAAGATCGAGAAAAGCGCATCGCCATCACTCAATACCAGATGCGTCACAGCGCCACCAAAAGTTGGAATCTGATGCTCTAGCGTGTCGATCTGACGGTAGCCTTCCGGCATCCAGCCTGGCTTCCACCCTATAATTCTTCGAGTCACCGGCTTCACCGCCTCTCGACCCTGCTGTGATGGCGCAGTAGAGACCAATGCACCATCGGCTCGCCCCTGTTCGCGATGGCGGATCAAGTAGGAACCGACAGAGATATCCTGATCTTGCGGATTCACCCAGCGCTCCACCCACTCCCCATCCACCTCAACCCACTCAGTCGTCACTGCAGGAGCCACAGCAGCCTGCTGTATTACGCCCTCACTACTCTGTAGCAGGCCATTCTGCTGAACCAGCAAAAACGAAAACAGCGCCAGCGATGCCGCAAGCGCCACAGGAACCCAAGGGCGTCGATTCGAACTCGTGATTGCCGCAGCGGATGGTTTGCTCTTCACTGCCTCTTCGTTCACCAGGTCTTCTCGCCCCCCGCCTCGTGGTGCCAGAATGGTCGGCTCTCGGTCCACCAACGCCATGACCCGAGATGAGAAATCCTCTGATGGAGTCTGCTGCTCTCCACGCTCAAATAGGACTTCACGCAATTGATGATGATCCGCCCACTGTTGGCGAAGCATCGGATCACGCTCCATCGCATCAAGCAGTGCACCTAGCTCATCTGCAGCCAGCTCCCCATCCATCAACGCGGAGAGCTGTTCATCTGTTTTTTTGTCGTTCGACCGAATTTCACTCATCGTTGCCGCTCCAACGATTGCAGTTGCTGGCTGATGGCATCACGGGCACGAAAGATCCGCGAACGGACCGTACCCACTGGACACCCCATCACCTCTGCAATCTCTTCATAACTCATCCCTTCCAGCTCTCTTAATGTAATGGCTGTTTTCAGATCAACCGAGAGACTCTCCATTGCTTGCACCACAGTCCTCTGTACCTCATCCCGTAACAGCTCATTTTCAGGCGTCGCCTGCTCTGTCAGACCCTCTTGTTGGAGAAAAAGTTCCGCATCTTCTGCATCCAGGTCCGTTGCCGGAGGTCTTCTTCCCTTTGCAGCAAGATGATTTTTGGCCGTATTGACCGCAATGCGATAGAGCCAGGTATAAAAGGCGCTCTCTCCACGAAAGTTCGCCAATGCACGGTAGGCACGGATTAATGCCTCTTGCGCTACATCTTCCGCTTCTGCCCCTGTACCGACAAAGCGCCCTACCAACGCAATCACTTTGCGTTGATATTTCAGCACAAGCAAATCAAATGCTCGCTTATCCCCCTGCTGCACTCTCTCTACCAACAGCTGGTCGGCATCTCTCTGTTCCAAACAGCGCTCTCCATTGCTCGAAGCCAAATCCTGATCAGAAACTACAGTAACACAGCATAACTGCCCCATCTCAACCCCTACAAAAATTCAACGCAATAAACTCCTTGTGGATGGAGTAGACCAGCACCATGTAGAATGGTTCCATTTCAACAGAAGATCGACCCCCTCCTTTCAGCATGGCGCTTTTCCAACATGACATTCTGATCATCGGCAGTGGTGCTGCAGGCCTCACCCTGGCACTACAGCTAGACCCAAAATACCGCGTCGCTGTCCTGTCAAAGGCCCATCTTGAAGAGGGCAGCACACTTTATGCCCAAGGCGGCATCGCAGCCGTTTTGGATCAGGATGACTCGATTCGCTCACACGTCAACGACACCCTCAATACTGGAGCAGGACTCTGTGATGAGTCCGTGGTCCGCCATACAGTGGAGCGCGCAAGGCCCGCCATCGAGGCACTCATTGATGCTGGCGTCATCTTCTCACGCACAGACCCATCCAATCCTCGCTCTCCATATCACCTCACCCGTGAAGGAGGACATAGCAACCGCCGGGTCATCCATGCCGCTGACACCACAGGAAAAGCCGTTGAGAACACCCTCTCCGCACAGGTACGTGCCCGAGACAATATTGAGATTTTCGAACACCATATCGCCATTGACCTGATCACCGCCTCCAAACTCGAAGCGAACGCCAAGTCAGCAGATGATCGCGTAGTTGGCGCCTACATTCTTGATCGAAAGAATGATCAGGTGCATGTATTTGAGGCCCCAAAAATTGTTCTCGCCACCGGTGGAGGCAGCAAGGCCTACCTCTATACCAGCAACCCCGACATCTCAACGGGTGACGGCATTGCAATGGCATGGCGCGCCGGCTGTCGCATTGCCAACATGGAGTTCATCCAGTTCCACCCCACCTGTCTCTACCACTCCAAGGCAAAATCCTTTCTCGTTACTGAGGCTGTCCGCGGTGAGGGTGGGCATCTACTGCTCCCCAATGGAGAGCGCTTCATGGAACGCTTTGATGAACGTGGTGAATTGGCCCCCCGGGATATTGTTGCCCGCGCCATTGACCATGAGATGAAACGGCTGGGGTGTGATCATCTCTATCTCGACATCAGCTTCAAGGACCCCATTTTCCTCCAGCAACACTTCCCGATGGTCAGCAAACGACTGCAAAAATTTGGCATCCAAATCGAACAGGAGGCAATTCCTGTAGTCCCCGCAGCGCACTATACCTGTGGTGGTGTCATGACCGACCTAGAGGGAAAAACCGATCTCAACGGACTCTATGCCATCGGAGAGGTGGCCCACACCGGACTGCATGGCGCCAACCGCATGGCCAGTAACTCTCTGTTGGAGTGTCTGGTATTTGCCCGCGCAGCCGCTGATGCCATCAACCATACTCCTGTCGATGAGATGAAGCCTTCCTCTATCCCCTCTTGGGATGAGAGCCGAGTGACCGATTCCGATGAAGAGGTGGTGGTCTCCCATAACTGGGACGAGCTGCGTCGATTCATGTGGGACTATGTCGGTATTGTTCGCACCACCAAACGGCTCGAGCGTGCGCTACACCGAGTGGAGTTGCTGCAACGAGAGATCGCCGAATACTACAGCCATTTCCGAATCTCCAATAACCTGCTGGAACTACGAAATCTTGCCCAAGTGGCAGAGTTGATTATTCACTCGGCAATGCTCAGAGAGGAGAGTCGTGGGCTACACTACACCCTCGACTATCCAGATTTACGCCCAACTGCCGATAATACAATCCTACAACCACCCACCTATCACCGATGAGCGAGAACAACCGAAAACATTTCCGGGTCGATGAAGAGGCCTATGTGGTCATTCGCCATGTGCCAAAGAACAATATTCGGCAGATTGCGGAGGAGATCAACCAGAGCATCAAGATCAACAACCTCGCAAGCATCAATAAGAATATCCTCGACGGGCTGGCCATTACACAGGGAAAAGATCGTCAGTTTGCGCGCCTTCTCTCAGCCATGAACGAAAAGATGGATTACATCCTGAAGAAGGTTGAAGGGGACTCCATGGAGGAGACCATGCTACAACCGATCAATATCAGTTCAGGCGGCTGTCGCTTTCATACCACTGAGATCTATGATGGTCGCGAGGTGATCGATATCCGTATCCGCTTTAGCAATCTGGTAGAGATTCGCGCAATGGCCATCGTGATCTTTAGCCGCCCCGCTTCCCAGACTGAGTTTGGCCCTTACGAGATGGCTTGCGAGTTCAAGGCGATCTCCTCCTCTCACCAAGAAGCCATCGACAAGCGGGTGATGCTACGCCAGAAGAGAATGTTGCGAGAGCGCCAAGAGGCGCAAAACAGCTGACCACGACGTGGCCAGCCTACTCAAACTATTTGTGCACCACTTTGGTAACGGAGTAGATCCCACCCTTGAGAAAGTGATAGTTACTGTAACCATTTTTCTCTAAGGAATACTGCAACCACTTCACCTGTTTCCCGGTGGCATCAAAAATCAGCAGCTGTTTGCCGCGATATTTACGCTCATTAAGCTTGCGCTTCAGCAGGTCCATATTCAGTTTGAGATCATTACGCTTACTCAGGTTTGGCATGTCTGGGAGCTCATTCTTGGTCCCATCACTATTTCTACGCTGTGCGGCATCACGCACATCAATCACCACAGCGCCTGACTCCGCTGCCTTCTGCTTAAACTGTTCGAAGTCGAGCAAATGATCATTAAAGACCGATTTTGGAATCAACTGTTCAGGGTCTACTGGGCTCTCTCCCAGCAACGTAGAGCGAGCGGGATTTGCCTTGGTCCACTCAAAAATCCCGGCATCAAAAGCGTAGGCATTACGATACCCTGCCCGGGTCGCTGCAGCGGCCGCACGATAACTTTTTGAGCAGGTATAACCGTTGCAGTAGAAAGCGACCTTGGCCTCTTTATCCGGCACTCGCTTCGCTAACAGACTCTGAAAGCTCTTGCTGGAGATCGGAATGCGGACCGCCTTGCTGATATGAATGGTGTCAAACTCAAAACGGGAGCGAGCGTCCACAATCACAAACTCATCATATCCGGCATTAAGCGCCTCAACACTGACCGTCTTTACATCAGAAAACTTCTCGCGCAGCGGGAACTCTCCTTCCGATGCTGACACCATTCCTGAAAACAGCATCGCCACCAATACCAACCATTGAAGTCTATCTATCCCTTTCATGACACATCTCCCTTCTAAAAGCGGTTGAACTGTTCTGATACTAGCAATGCACCATCAAAAAGCAAACACCGCAGACTATTGTATTTATCAGAGTGATGCACTATGTTTTTGCCCATCAACTTTCAGACATGGAGTGGTTTGGTGATGAATCAAGAGTGGCAATCGTTTCTAAAAAACGCCGGAGCGGAGTTCTCCCACAATATCCTCAAAAATTTTGGGAACCCACAACAGGAGCGCCAAATCATCAGCAATGGAGATGTCATGAGTGACCTCTCTCACTGGGCTGCTCTTGAGGTGAGTGGCGAGGAGAGTGAGAGCTTCCTGCAAAATCAACTCACCAATGATCTGCAGGAGCTGCAGATTGGCAACAGCCAACTCAGCGGATGGTGTACCCCAAAAGGCCGTCTACTGGTGCTCTTCCGGGTCATCAAACTGGATAACAGCCAGTTCCTCCTACTGCTCCCCTCAGCGCTTTCGGAGAGCATACAGAAACGGCTACAGATGTTTGTGATGCGTTCCAAGGTCACCATTACAGACCGCAGTGACTCCACCATTCGGATCGGCCTCTCCGGCCCCAATGCCGTACACCAACTGGAACCACTTACCAGCACCATTCCCGCGGACGTGGATCAAGGCGTCATACAGGACCACCTACAGATCATCCGCCTGCACACTGCATCTCACCCTCGGTTTCTACTACTGACCCAGGTCGATCAGGCCAAAGAGATCTGGAGCCATCTCGACGTGCAGTCCACACCGATCAGCCAACATCCCTGGGAGTTACTTAATATTCGTGCCGGCCTCCCTGCCATCGAGCTCCGCACACAGGAATCTTTTGTCCCTCAAATGATCAACCTGGAGAACCTCAATGGCCTCAGTTTTACCAAAGGGTGTTATCCAGGACAGGAGGTGGTTGCCCGCATGCAGTATCTAGGCAAAGCCAAGCGCTCCCTCTATCGCATTATGCTTCATGATGGCGCACCTGCTGCGGGTGATGCCCTCCAATCCCCCTCATCCAGTTCGCCACAAGGTGCTGGCGAGATTGTCTCCATTGAACAGAATGGAGAGGATCACTGGGAGGGGCTGGCAGTCATTGAGGATGTCGTCTCCGAAACAGGAGATATTACCCTTGAGTCAGCCTCCAATATCGAGGTACTAGTTACCCCTATCGATTCCCTCTGATGACAGATATCGGCGACGCATCGATGGGTAGTCTCGCTTGCCACTGGGCAGCAGCAGAATCGAATCGACCTGAGCCATGCGAGCAGGGATCAGGAGTGATGGGGTGACCCCTTTGCGTAGCAGCGGCATCAACGCTTTCTCCTCTAGCTCTCCGGTATAGAGCATAATAATCTGCTCCCCCTTTCTCTCAGACGCAATCGCCATCGCTGCAACCTCTAGCGCCACACCCGCCTCGGAAAAGCACTGCTGCACCACCTCCTCAACCATCGACAGGCTCACCATCTCTCCGCCAATCTTGGCAAAGCGAGAGTAACGATCAACAATCGTGAGAAAGCCATCTTCATCCACCCACCCCTTATCACCACTGCGATACCACTGCTCTCCCTCTAACATCACAAAGGGCTGCTTCTCATTCTTCATCGAAAGGTAGCCCTTCATCACCTGCACCCCGCGCACCAGAACCATCCCTGCCTCACCGGACGGTAGTAACCCCAAAGTCTCTGGATCCACAATACGAATGGCAGTTCCCGGCAGTGGCTGCCCAACACTCTCCTGCTTATTCCCTTGCTGGAGCAATCGTCCACTGTTTGAGTCTCTGTGGTCCGGGAGGTTAAAAGTGACGGCCGGTGCCGCCTCTGTCATGCCGTATCCCTCAAGGATTTCTAATCCAAAACGGTCACTGAACGCCGCTCGCACCTCTGGCCTGAGCCGTTCAGCTCCCGCAAACACTAGACGCAGCGTGGTCAATTGATCAGGGTGAACGTGACTATTGCGGCTCAATAACTGCAAGAAGGTTGGCGTTCCACAATAGATCGTGGCCCGGTGCTGCTCAATCGCCCGTGCCACCGAGGCTGCATCCGTTGGATCTGCCACAGTCACCAGCGGAATTCCCTCCAGTAGCGGCATCATCGTGGTCACTGTAAAACCGAAAGAGTGGAACATCGGCAACGATCCCAACAACCGATCTTGCTTACTCCCGTGCAGACGGAACTCCAGAAGATCCGCAATCTGCTGCAAGTTACCAAGAATATTTCGATGACTGAGCGCCACCCCTTTCGGCTGTCCTTCACTGCCACTCGAAAAAATGATTGCAGCAACCTGATCAACTGGCACCTGGTCAACTCCCCAACGAGAGAGCACACTGGCAGGGAGTAGCAAGGCCTGCAACAAGGTCAACAAGCGCTCCGCTCCAGAGATCTCTTTACGAATTTTCTCCAACTCAATCCACTCTACACCCGAAAGGTGATCCGGGATCGTTACACCTCTCTCTTCCAGCCGTTCAAGGAACTGTGATGAGGTATAGATGGTGGTAATTTCCGCCTGCTCAATGGCCGACTGCAACGCTCGCTCACCCGATGAGTAGTTGAGATTGACAACGGTGCGCCCCGCCATCAATACCGCAAGATTGGTGATCGCTGCAGCCGCAGTCGTTGGCAACAGCAATCCGACATTCTGGCTCGCTGACTGACGACGAATCCGGCGCGCAAAGAGCAGCGTTGCCGTCAACATCTTCAGGCCGCTCAGTGACTCTCGACGGGCTGTATCACTCAACATTACCTTCCAGCCTGAGCGCTTTGCCGCACGTACCCAACGTTGCTGAATCGACAAAAACCGATCCGCCATGGACATCCACTCCTGCACCGACAGCTCGGTTACATGACGTTGAATCTCTGCTGCCGAGACTGTATCGGAGAGCGGCGATCCAAAACGAAGTTGTACAGCACGGCGCTGCAGCCCTGTAGAACGGATGGCGCGAATCCCTTTTCCTGCACGAGAGAATCGACTCCCCCATAATCCATGAATATAGAATGGAATGGCCACTGCCCCGGTACCCGAGAGTGCACGCTCGAAGCCTCTCCGAAAACGTCGCATCTGCCCTGTATGACTGATCGCCCCTTCCGGGAATAGGCAGACCAGCTCACCTTGCAGCAACAACTGACGCACCTGATCCAGTGCCTGGCGGCTCATGCGACTGGAAATCGGGATCACTCCAAAGAGGTCAAGCGCCTGCCTCAGAATCGGTTTCTGGTAGATCTCTCGCTCAATCACAAAGCGGATAGGACGGGGAGAGACAATCTGCAGGATCCCCCAATCGAGCCAGCTAATATGGTTGCCTAACAATAACGCCCCGCCCTCCGCAGGCAGATATTTTAGATCCGTCGTCGTAATATGGTAACGGCGTCGGAACAGCAGCCGAACCAACAGGCGCACCAGAGATTGCGGCATGCGGAACAGAGCAACCAGCGTTGCAACGCCACCGAGCCACGCAATCACGATAAAAAGATCCACTGCCTCGACAGCCCCGCTCATCGCTACCGCCATCGTACCGCCGAGGAAGAGCAGCATCACCACATTCTGCACCCAGTTATTGGCTGCCAGGATCTGTCCCAGTTGCGCAGACGGCGCATGGAACTGAACCAGTGCATTGAGTGGAACCACCAACATTCCACCAAACAGCCCCATCAATAGAAACAGCGACGCCAACACTGGGATCGATGCGGACAACGGCACCATTGCCAGCATCAGTACCACACCAGCCGCCCCTAATGGCACTAATCCGGTCTCAATCCATCCTTTGGAGAGCCTGGAGGCAACCAGTGCGCCCACCATAATTCCAAATCCTGCCGCAGCAAGCACCGCCTGAATCACCAGCGTATTGGCCACCTGCAACACCTCTTTTGCATAAGCAGGGAAAGCAGCAATGGATACCTGAGAAATCCCCCAGAAAATCGCCAGCCCGATAATGGAGTAGCCAATCATCGGCTGTTGTTGAACTACCCCCCAGGAGGAGCGCGATTGAACTGCTGAGGCACGCTTCTCACACGACTCTTTCAATCCTCGTGCGAGCACCCACTCCAGTAGCGAGAAGATGACCAACAGCCACCCAAGAGGCGCAATTGCCTGCAGATATTCTGATGACTGACTGATCTGCAAGCCGGAGATTTGCCACTCAAACAACACGGAAAAGAGGAACATTCCCAACAAAATAGCCACAATGGTCACGGCCTGCACTGCACCATTCCCACTGGCAAGCTGCTCCACAGGGGCCTGCTCACGCAAATAACCATATTTAGCTGGAGAGAAGAAGGCGCTCTGAATTGCCAGTACCAACGTAAGAAAGAAGGCCGCCTCAAACCATCCCTGGTAGTAACAGAGCGTGATCAACAGCGTCACCACCACTGCGATGGCGGCCGACCACTCCATCACCCGTGCCTTGGACCATCGATCTGCCGCCCGCCCTGCAGGCACTACCAGCAAAATAAATGGAATCAGGATCAGTGCATTGACCAGCGCGGTGAGTAGGATCTGACTCTCCCCAGACTCCACCTTGAAAACCGTATTCTGGATTGTGATCTTGTGCCCCAGATCCACAAAGGCATTCAAAAACAGGACGGACAGATAGCGCCCCAGTCCGAGTCTGCTATTGGGTTGATTCACCATCATCAACTATAGATTGGCTCACTCGAACTTCTCGTTGGGGATAAGGAATGGTGATGCCAGCAGCCTGGAACTCTCGCCAGATTACTCGATTCACGTCAGAACGGACCCCTCCAACCCCATTATCAGGATCCATGATCCAGACTCGCAACTCCAGCTCTAGGCCGTTCTCCCCAAACCCCATCAGGCGCGCTACTGGGGCTGGCTCTGTCAACACACGAGATGAGCTCTTTGCTGCATTCACCAGGATCTCCATCGCCACCTCCGGGTCATCCTGGTAGCTGATCTGTACCGGGAGCTTGAGGCGGACCTGATGGTCGCTATAGCTCCAATTAATCACCTCCGTGGTAATCAGGTTCTCGTTGGGGATCAGCGTCTCAACGCCATCCCGGTCACGCACCACCACATAGCGCGCTCGTAGCTCCTGCACCCACCCAAACTTCTCGTTGATGCTGATCACATCGCCTGGCCGGATTGAGCGATCAAAAATCAGAATGAACCCTGAAATAAAATTACTGGCGATTCGCTGCAGTCCAAAGCCGAGCCCAACACCCAATGCACCACCAAAGACCGTCAACGCAGTAAGGTCAATGCCTGCGGAGTTGAGCCCAATCAGCACCGCCAGAATATAGAGTGCAAATTTGCTTCCCTTGTTAATCCCAACCTTGGCCGCAGGGGTGATCAGTTCAGAACCTCGCAGTGCCCGGTCGATCATTCGTGAGACCCATGCCGCCAGCACCATCAGCACTCCGATGATCGCCAACAGCTTCACGACGGTCTTTAGCGAAATCCGGCTCTCACCAACCGACACACCCACCACATCCATCGCCTGCACCACCTCGGGTAGCCAACCCAACAGATGCAGCGCAACCAGCGCCCAGACCGTGGTACTAATGAGGTGCTCCCACGCCTTCACCAGCGGCCCCGGGCGCAGTGCTTTGCGCAACAGATAGACCACCAGCCGGATCATCGCCAGTGACAACAAGAGTGGCACAGCAAGATTGAGTAACATCGCGGCAGGGAAGAAGCGCTCCAGAATGACACGCCCCACCAGCACCACAAACATCATTCCCAACGGAAAGACAATCCGCTGCAGTGAACGCAGGGTAAAGCGCCCCAACGGAGTGTGCTGCTCCGCTGCAATCTGGGCGTAGCCAACAATTCCCTTCTGGGTCCAGAGTGCCAACACCAAGGCAATCGCCAGGATCACCAACTCACTCATCAACAGTGCTGGCTGTAGATGCTCTAGAAATTGATCCAGTGCAATGGGTTCAAACCCTTCCATCAAACACCCCCATGGTTTTTCTGTAGTATACCTGCTTATGGAACTGCACCCTCAACTCCAGCAAGACACACACCGGATTGGCCAGCTTGACCTCTGTCACTGTCTGTTGATGGATGATGCTCGCTATCCTTGGGTCATTCTGGTTCCAGCAGTCGAAGAGGCCCGAGAGGTCTATCAGTTGAGCCAGCCACAGCGTAGCTTGCTGATGGAGGAGTCATGTGCCATTCAGCAGATATTGATGGAGCAATTTCAGCCTGAGAAACTCAATATCGGCGCATTGGGAAACATTGTTCCTCAGCTTCACCTCCACCATATTGCTCGATACCGAGAAGACCCCGCTTGGCCTGCCCCAGTTTGGGGACACAGCCCTGCCCAGCCTTACAGCAACACTGAGGCAACGACACGGATAGAACAGATTCGGAATGCCCTGGAAATTTAACTCAGGGGCTTAGGCAGAAGGTCGATCAATCGCGACTCAATACTTCCAGTAGTGACTCCAGTTCACGCCGTACCTCTGAAAGATCCGCCTTTGTACTCACACCATCACCACGCTTACCCAGCTTGTGGCGCGCACCACTGATGGTAAACCCCTCTTCATAGAGTAGGCCACGGATCTTGCGAATCAGTTTGATGTCATGCTGCTGATAGTAGCGGCGGTTACCGCGACGGGTGACCGGCTTGAGCTGTGAGAACTCCTGTTCCCAGTAACGCAGCACATGAGGTTTGACCACACAAAGCCTGGAGACCTCACCAATAGTGAAGTAACGCTTAGAGGGAATCGGCGGCAGTTCGCTGACTTTTACCTCTGTTGCAGTGGGATCATGGCTCATTGGGATTGCAGCCAGTCAGAGCATTTAGAACGTCGATCAGGAGAGTACCGAAGCACTGTAACCGTTAACGCTCTCTTTCAGTTTGAGACCCGCCTTGAAGGTCACCACACGACGTGCAGTGATAGGAATCTCTTCACCTGTTTTCGGATTGCGTCCTGGACGAGGAGACTTCTCTCTCAGGTCGAAGTTTCCAAACCCGGAAAGTTTCACGTTCTCTCCGCTCTCCAGTGCGGTACGAATCTCTTCGTAGAACTGTTCGATCATCTCCTTGGATTCACGTTTATTCAGTCCCAACTCATTGTTGAGTGATTCGCAGAGAGAAGCCTTGGTTAATGTCATTCCGCCAATTCCTTTCGATATTTCTTCAATCAATGATCGCAAACAGCGTGCGCGATCAGTCGTATTAGTATGGTTCGTGTAATTGCCGTAACAATATAAAATTTAACAACTTCCGGCAACTCTTTTCCGGCCTGTTTTTTCCTCAGTCTCGCAGCCTGGCGCCATGCGCCTCTGTAAGCTGTGAGACAACATGAGTAACGACCCCCTCAACCTCTTCGTCTGTCAGGGTACGATCATCATGCTGCAGGAAAAGACCAAACGCGAGACTCTTCTCTCCTGCCTCCAAATGCTCTCCCTGATAGAGATCAAACAGGCGCAAATCCCGTAATAAATCCGCATCCACGTTACTTCGCACGGTATCCAGTACCGCCTGCGCGGAGACCTGTTCATCCAGCAGAATGGCAAGATCACGGCGAATCATTGGGAACTTGGAGAGCGGCGCAAACTGAGGGATCTGGCGCTGTTGCAGCTGCTCTAAATCCATCTCAAAGAGGTAAATATTCTTCGGCAGAGAGAGTGCTGCAGCAATCGCAGGATGGAGCGCGCCCATCCAACCCAACGCGACCTCACCACTATAGACTCTTGCACTCTTTCCAGGATGAAGTACCGGATTCTGTTCGACCACAAAGCGTACCGCCTCGGTATGCTCAAGCAGCAACTCCAGGTCACCTTTGAGATCATAAAAGTCTATAGATCTTTCAGTTACAGACCACTGCTCAGGCTGAATATCACCATTAACCAATCCCGAAATCATGCGCTGTTGTTGCAATCCATCAGGGGTCGGAACAAAACGGAGCCCCGTCTCGAAGAGGCGAATCTGACTCTGTTGACGCTTGCTGTTGAACTGCAGACTCTGCAGCAACCCCGCCCAAAGTGAGGTCCGCATCACCGAAAGGTCGCTGGAAATGGGATTTGCCAGAGCAAGCGCCTCATGATCAGGATCAATCGCCTGCTGGATCTTAGGATCCACAAAGCTGTAGGTAATAACCTCATGGTACCCCTGATCCGTCAGCTGTTGACGCATCTGCCGCAGCGGAGTCACAGCCTCTGGATTGCTTCGAATCTCTGCACTTAACTGCGGATGGGTGCTCGGCAGCTGGTCATAGCCATAAATCCGGCCAATCTCCTCAATCAGATCAGCCTCAATAGAGAGATCAAAACGCCAGGATGGGGCTTTTGCCAACCACGCCTCTGCACGCACCTCAACCTCCATGCCGAGTCCCTGCAGGGTCTCTGTCACCCAGTCACGCTCCAGCGAGAGGCCCAACATCCGCTGCAGGCGATCCGCACGCAGCGTGATCATTTGCGCAACCGGAAGGTGCGCTTCGCTCACAGCCTCCACAACCGGACCAGCGGATCCGCCCACAATATCGACCAACAATTGAGTCGCACGCGCCATTGCCTGGTGCTGCAGTTCGGGGTCCACACCACGCTCATAGCGGTGCGAGGCATCGGTGTGCAGTCCGTAGCTACGCGCTTTACCGGCAATCGTCAGTGGCGCGAAAAAGGCACATTCCAAGAAAAGATTAGCGGTATCTTCCTGCACACCACTCTTCTCTCCACCCATGATTCCAGCCAACGCAACAGGCCCTTGCTCATCGGTAATTAACAGGGTTTCGTCACTAAGCTCCAGCTCCTTTCCATCAAGCAGAGTGAGCTTCTCGCCATGCTCTGCATTCCGCACGGTGATTGAGCCGCTGAGCTGCGCCAAATCGAAGGCGTGCATGGGCTGCCCCAGCTCCAGCAAAACATAATTGGTCACATCCACCAACGGTCCCAGCGAACGAATCCCGCCTCGACGCAGCTTCTCCTGCATCCACAATGGCGTCTCAGCTGTTGGATCAATCCCTTCAATGACACGCCCCAAATAGCGAGGACACCCCTCTGGGTTCTCTACTGAAACCGGGAAAGTTCTTTGAGAACTTTCTTCAATCGATTCAAATTCCAAGGGTTTTACCTCGGAACGATTAATCACTCCGACCTCGCGTGCCACCCCGGCGATGCTGAGGCAGTCTCCCCGATTTGGTGTAAGGTCAACCTCAATCACCTGGTCATCAAGCGCCATATATTCTCGAATGGAGACCCCCACTGGAGCATCGACTGGCAATCGCTCTAGCGCCTCGCTCTCCTCCATCAGACCCAAGGTTCCCATTGAACAGAGCATGCCAAATGAGGGAACGCCTCGCAGCTTGGCCTTTTTGATCTTCATCCCATCTGGCAGCACACAACCCACTTTGGCAACCGCAACCTTCTCGCCAACCGCAATGTCTGCCACATTGGTGACAATCGTCAGTGGGACCTCTTCGCCCACCTCAACCTGCGTCACGCGTAAACGGTCCGCATCCGGGTGTGGCTCGACTGAGATTACCTCCGCAATGACCACCTGCTCAAAATCTGGGGCGGCTGGCTCTACGCCATCTACCTCCAATCCCGCCATTGTCAGCTGCTCCAACAATGTTTCGGTTGTAATTTCGGGGCTCACCCACTCACGCAACCACGATTCACTCAATTTCATATCGACGCTTCACTCAAAACCGATTTAACATAAGATATGTTTTACGCAACAAAATACCCATCTATCAACCAAAACTCTTCAAAAAGCGCAGGTCATTCTCGAAGAAGAGGCGCAGATCGTTAATGCCATAACGCAACATTGCCAGCCGCTCCACTCCCAAACCGAAGGCAAGACCGGTATAGCGCTCACCATCCACATTGGAGTGACGGAACACCTCAGGGTGAACCATGCCGCAACCCAGCACCTCCAACCATCCAGTATGGCTGCAGACACGGCACCCTTCCCCGCCACACATCACACACTCAATATCGACTTCAGCCGAGGGTTCAGTAAAGGGGAAATAGGAGGGCCGGAAACGGAGCTGAAGATCATCCTGCTCAAAAAAGCTGCGCAGAAAATCATGCAACAGCCCCTTGAGATCAGCAAAGCTCACTGACTCATCAACGATCAACCCCTCGACCTGATGAAACATCGGGGTATGGGTCAGATCAGAGTCACAACGGTAGACCCGTCCAGGCGCAATAATTCGCAGCGGTGGCTCACTGGATTCCATCACCCGCACCTGAACCGGTGAGGTATGGGTGCGTAAAACGCGCCCATCAGGAAAGTAAAAGGTATCGTGCATTGCACGCGCAGGGTGATGCTCAGGAATATTGAGCGCCTCAAAGTTGTGATAGTCATCCTCAACTTCAGGCCCCTCTGCTACATCAAAACCAACCCGACGGAACAGCTCTTCGATTCGCTCCAGTGTATGGGTGACCGGATGAATTGATCCCTGATGGCGTTGACGACCAGGCAGCGTCACATCAATGGTCTCTTTTGAGAGCTGCTCATTGAGCACCGCACTCTCCAGTGCGCCCTTCTTCTCTTCAATCTTCTGCTGCAGTGACTGTTTGGCTCGGTTAACGGCTGCCCCGGTCTCTTTGCGCTGCTCGGGATCCATCCCGCCCAACGTTTTGAGAATAGCGGTCAACGCCCCTTTCTTGCCCAACATGCCGACACGCACCTTATCCAGTGCTGCCAGGTCGGTCACCTGCTCTATGGCCGATTCGGCCTCTTCAATCAGCGTATTCAGTTCTGTACTCATTAACTTCTGCACTCAGAATCAAAATAAAAAAGGGGCAGCAAACCTCAACAGCATGCCACCCCTTCTCTTTAGCTTTTCAGTGAGCCGTACAGCTTACAAGGCAGCCTTTGCCTGCTCTGCCAATGCCGCAAATGCACTCTTGTCATGCACAGCCAGATCAGCCAATACCTTACGGTCAATCTCAACGCCTGCCTTATTGAGGCCGTTGATCATATTGCTGTAGGAGATACCGTTGTTGCGAGCCTCCGCATTGATACGGACGATCCACAGTGAACGGAACTGACGTTTCTTCTGACGACGATCGCGGTAAGCATACTGCCCCGCTTTGGTAACCGCCTGCTTGGCAACGCGATAAACCCGGCTACGGGCACCATAATAACCGCGCGCTTCCTTCAGGACCTTCTTGTGACGAGCACGTGCCTGAACACCTCTTTTTACTCTTGGCATAATTCTTCTCCCGGTTTACGCGTAAGGCAGCATGCGCTTAACGCCTGCTACATCACTCTCGTGAATACTCATTGGACTACGCAGCTGACGCTTACGCTTGGTCGATTTCTTCGTCAGGATATGACTACGAAAACCTTGTCCACGCTTAAAACCGGACGCGGTCGCCTTGAAGCGCTTGGACGCGCCTCGCTTTGACTTCATCTTTGGCATCTTCTCACCTCTATCGTTATGCGGGTGTCTAAACTACTCACCCGGTTAAAGCCTCCCCAGCCGGTGTGCCATATTTACCGGCGTGGGGCCTACAAAATTTTTTACTTCTTCCGCGAAATCGGAGCCACCACCATAATCATCTGGCGCCCCTCCATCTTGGGGAACTGCTCCACCTTACCGTACTCTTCCAGGTCTTTCTCAACCCGCTTCAACACCTCCATCCCGATCTCACGGTGCGCCATTTCACGCCCACGATAACGGATGGTGATCTTGGTCTTGTTGCCCTGCTCCAAAAACTTGATCAGATTCTTCAGCTTGATCTGGTAATCCCCTTCCCCGGTACCAGGGCGGAACTTGATCTCCTTGATCTGAACCTGCTTCTGTTTCTTCTTTGCAGCGCTCTTTTTCTTGCTCTCTTCAAACACGAACTTGCCATAATCCATCACACGACAGACTGGTGGCTCCGCCTTGGGTGCGATCTCTACCAGATCTAGCCCAGCCTCTTCTGCCATCGCCAGTGCCTCAGTTTTTGAGACAATCGCGGAGTCAGATTGATCTGCCCCAAACACTCGTAACGGGGAGGCAGTTATCTCCTCATTGATTTGATGCTCTCGTGTCTTTTCTGGCATCCGGCCTCTCGGCCCTCTTGGCTGAAGTGCGATCTCAAGTTCTCCTAATCAAACAATATTCTGTAACCACAAAAAATAGGTACAGTCTTCCTTGCGTCATACCTGTCTGCGTTGCGCCACATCCTGTTGTAGATGGTCGACAAACGCATCGACAGAGAGCGTTCCCAGCTCTTTGCCGCCTCGCATACGCACAGCAACTGTACCCTCTTCCATTTCACGATCCCCAATCACCAAGATATAGGGAATCCGCTGCATGGAGTGCTCGCGAATTTTAAGCCCTATCTTCTCGTTTCTCAAGTCAGATTCCACGCGAAAACCTGCATTATTGAGGGTTTCTGCCACTTTTTCGACTCCATCACGTTGACTATCGGTGATATTGACCACAACAGCCTGCAGTGGAGAGAGCCATGGCGGCATGGAACCGGCATACTCTTCAATGAGAATTCCGACAAAACGCTCCAGCGAACCGAGGATCGCACGGTGCAGCATGACCGGATGTTTCTTCTCACCATGCTCATCCACATAGGTGGCCTCCAGCCGCCCTGGCATGGAGAAATCCACCTGAATCGTGCCACACTGCCAGACCCGCCCAATGCAATCTTTCAGCGAGAATTCAATCTTCGGGCCATAAAAGGCACCCTCTCCTGGCTGCAGCTCCCAATCCAGTCCCTTGGTATTGAGCGCGGTCTCCAGCGCCTCTTCAGCCTGATCCCACACCTCATCACTACCGACCCGCTTCTCGGGACGGGTAGAGAGCTTGATCAGCACTTCTTCAAACCCGAAGTCCTCATAGACCTCAAACAGCAGCTCCATAAAGGCGGCCACTTCTGCTTGAATCTGGTCTTCGGTACAAAAAATATGGGCATCGTCCTGGGTAAAATTACGCACCCGCATCAGACCATGCAATGTCCCGGATGGCTCATTACGGTGACAGGAGCCGAACTCAGCCAGTCGCAGCGGCAGATCACGGTAGCTACGCAGCCCCTGATTGTAGATCTGCACATGGCCGGGACAGTTCATCGGCTTGATCGCGTAGTCACGGTTCTCGGAGTGGGTCGAGAAGATCATGTCGCCAAACTTGTCCCAGTGGCCTGACTTCTCCCACAACACCCGATCAATGACCTGCGGGGTGTGAACCTCCTGATAGCCGTGGTGACGCAGCTTCTCGCGCACATAATCCTCAACCTCACGATAGATCGACCACCCTTTGCTGTGCCAGAAGACCATCCCCGGCGCCTCTTCCTGGCTATGAAACAGGTCCAGCTTCTTGCCGATCTTACGATGGTCACGCTTCTCCGCCTCTTCCAGGCGGTGTAAGTGCTGCTTGAGCTGTTTTTTATCAGGGAAGGCCGCACCATAGATGCGCTGCAGCATCTCGTTATTGGAATCACCACGCCAGTAGGCACCAGCCAGCTTCATCAATTTGAAGCCGCCCTTCAGGTGGCCGGTTGAGGGGACATGAGGGCCACGACAGAGATCGATAAAGTCGCCTTGACGGTAGAGAGAGAGCACTTGTCCCTCTGGGATATCGCGGATGATCTCCGCTTTGTAGACCTCACCCTGCTCTTCAAAGAAGGCTATCGCCTCATCCCGGTCCATTTCAGAACGCTCAATTTTGGTGTTGGCCTTGGCCAACTCCGCCATCTTCTTCTCGATTCCCTTGAAGTCCTCGGGAGTAAACTTCTCCTCGCGAGCGAAGTCATAATAGAAGCCGTGTTCAACAATAGGACCGATGGTAATCTGGGTCTCAGGATAGAGCTGCTTCACCGCCTGTGCCAGCAAGTGTGCTGTGGAGTGACGAATGATCTCCACCCCCTCCTCATCTCGGCTGGTGATCAGCGAGAGCTCAGCATCCTCTGTGATGGCGTATGAGGTGTCGACCAACTCTTCACCAATCTTCCCAGCCAGTGCCGCCTTGGCAAGCCCAGGGCCGATATCGGCCGCCACATCGTAAACAGTGACTGGTTGTTCGAAACTACGTTGGGAGCCGTCAGGCAGCGTGATGGTAGGCATTGATATTCTCCAGTGGCGATCCACACAAAAGACCGCTTGTTTTCAAATGTTGCATCAAAAAAAATGGCCAGCCATCCAAATCTGATGTCTGACCATCTTCAAAAATCTGGTAGGCGCGAGTGGATTCGAACCACCGACTTCCACCATGTCAAGGTGACACTCTAACCAACTGAGTTACGCGCCTAAAACGTAGGATGCGCATTTTACAGAGGAAAGAGATAATGTCAATTATGATTAATGTGGCTCAACACCAGTCTCTCGGCCATTATGACCAACGATTGAGCAACGATTTAAACACTCCGGAAGGGAGTGGTTTGCTGTAGAGATACCCCTGAACCTCATCACACCCCAACTCCTGCAGGAACTGCTGATGAGCTTCAGTCTCGACCCCCTCCGCAACAATATGGAACTCCAACGCCTTCCCCATCGCGACAATGGCTCGAGTGAGATCAGCATGGCGATTAGACTCCAGCACCTTAAGCACAAACGACGCATCAATCTTCAGGGTATCAATCGGGAAGCGCTCCAGATAACTTAGCGAGGAGTAGCCTGTACCAAAATCATCGAGGGCAATGGTGATCCCCATATGTCGGAACTGTTTCAATATCTCTCTCGCCTGCCGATGGTCCCCCATCAAAAGACTTTCAGTGACCTCCAGCTCCAGCCACTCTCCCTTTGCCCCAGTCTCCTCCATCAGTTCCCGAACCCGCTCAACCAGCCCTTGTTTGACAAACTGGATTGGAGAGAGGTTCACCGCCATCTTCAGTGGACGGTCACGCTCCTGATTCCACTCCACAATCTGCAAAAAGGCTTCTCGAAGCGCCCAGTCCCCCATCTCCTGAATAAGCCCTGTCTCTTCTGCCAATGGGATAAAGCGAACCGGCGAGATCATCTCCCCCCCACCCCGGGGCCAACGCATCAGCGCCTCCATACCACTCATGCGCCCGGTTTTTAAATCAATCTTGGGTTGATAATAGAGCTCAAATACCATCTCCCGAACTGCCAACCGAAGATCCTTCTTCATTGCAATTCGCTCTACCATCTCCTTCTGCACCTCCCCATCAAAGAAACACCAGGTGGAGCCAATATCTTGCTGCGAAACATGGAGCGCGCCAAAAGCATTGGTCAGAAGGTCTTTATGGTTAAGGTTATCTTGACGTAACAGATCAACCCCGATACTGATTCTGGTCTGAACTTCTGCATCCACCATCAGGGTGCTCAGCGCCTCTACCGTCCGCTCTATTTTTTGACGGGTCGTATCCATCAACAGGCACCCAAAAATCTCTGGCCCGAGATGAGCAAGCAAGACAACCCCCTCGAAGAAGTCACGCAGGCGCCGAGAGAACTCTACCGTCATCATTTCAGCCTGCTCCACCCCTTCACTCTGCTGCACCTCATGCAGCTCATCAAGCGAGAGAAGAATCACACCACAACGGAAATCACCTTTACGTGCACTATCAACAGCGCTCTCCACCTCCATCAGAAACTGTCCACGATTGAGCAGTCCGGTCTGTGGGTCATAGAACTGCAGGCGTCGCTGCTGATCTCGAATCTCTGTATTCTCTTCAACCAACTCTTCTAACTTGCGATTGCTCTCTCTTAGTGCATCCAGCGTCATTCTGAGATGACGGTTCTTATCCCAGGTCTCGCACAGCGCGCTGGCGAGCAGGTAAACCTCCTCTCGACTAAACGGCTTCTTCAGTTTGAATCGCGATTCGTACAGAGATCTTCATTGGAGTCTATTAGAGCGCAAAAGTAGCCTTGTGGAAAAGGGGTTTCTGGACTTCTGTCAACGACCACCGGCTAAAAGCCGGTGGCTTGTAGTTACGGCTGGAAGCCGGATTAATCGGAACCTCAACTTACCCATTAAAAGCTTTTTGGATTCTCACTGCGTCCTCTTCCGGGACACCGCACTCTTCTGCAACATCGAGCCACCCAGAAACTGCGGTATGCACTAGCTCGACAGCCTCATCAATGGTTGACTTAGGTAGCCCAAATACCTTCTTTAATTTGCCGAGCTCTGATAACAGCGGTGGAGATGGGTCATGCCGGAAACCGGCCTGATGAAATTCCCCTCTGGTTAATGAAGGCACCAGATCATAGGCAGGAGAGAGAGACCATCCTGCTCCAGCATGGATCAGACTGAAGTTTCTCTGGTGGTCGTCCGTGTTGTTGATGGCACGATTAAATAGCATCTGAAGCAGAAGCTGTCTCGAAGACTCCTCAATGGAATCAACATAGCGCTGTAACACATCATGGATATCGTCATACCGAAAGATCGTACCGCTATTTTGTTGTGTTGCAGGGTCTCTTAGCAGAGTGTTGATGCTGACCAGGTGATTACGAGTTTGATCCGGGTTCACATCAAAGCGTTCAACCAATAGGGTTTCCCGCCCCTCTACCCCTTCATGAAGTTCAGAGTCAGGCACATTGATCCCAGCTGTTTTTGCCATCAGTAGTGTGGCCTGCTCGACTCGCGCATTATTGTACTGGTCATGCTGCGGGCGATTGAACTTGGCGACATAGCTACGTTGATTATCATGCAGTAGCGCTTTCGGTCTCGCACCACCGACACCTGTGCCATTGTTACCCAGATAGAGCAGGCTCGCTTCATCGTACTCAAGGTTCTCATCAAGCTGTATTGCAGCCTGCTCAATCTTCTCCAGTGTCTCAATGGAGGCACCTCGGTCAAAATGAGGTAACCCTCCTTTATCGACGATTGAAAGCCCACCAATGCGACTGTGGCTCAACATCTTCAGCGCATCGATCACGCTATTGGCATTGAGCTTGTCACCTTTCTGGTAGTAGGCAACCTGGGCTAGTACTCGCCTCCCCCAGTCATCAGGCAGATAGTCATCAAGAAATCCGGGCGTATGACCATCACTGAATTCGTGAGGCCTCACTTGTAATGGCAATGCGGAAGGATCAATCGGAAATGCCTCTGGATGCTCCAGATAACTCTCCCGATAACGTAGACCGACCGCTTGCAGCTGAGTCCCCTCCTCCTGAATGACTACGTCAGCAGCATGAACTGGACCAGCAGGAAGACTAAGGAAGAGGTCATACTGCTTGTTAGTCAAAAAGGCTCTCCTTCTCGAAGAAGAGGTTGGAGAAGTTTTTCTCCATACCCATCAGTCGTGCAGCCTCGTAGTATTTGCCTATTCCAACTGACAGATCTCCCTTCTCCATCTTCTGCAGTGTCGCACGGCTCACACAGATCCGGACAGCAAACGCCTGCAGATCATCCTGTGGGAAGTGTTTCTTTCGTGCTTTCTTGAGAGTTTGGCCGATAATTATGAGATGCTTGCTTTTCATTACCACAATATTAGTATTAATGCCAATATATTGCAATATTTACTATTATTTTAGTATTACTCTCAAAGACATCCAAACTCCAACCAACTTGAAAAAGGCTTACACCTTTAACCATTGCTGGTGTTCTACAAAGTCCACACATAGAGACTATGTCCCTGTATTAATAACCTAATCACCAGACCGGCCAACTCTATAAAAGCAAAACTACCAAAAGATATAGTTCATACCGTCATGTTTAGCAGGCAAGTCCAGCCCAACACTCACCACGGCATGCGCATCCCCCCCATTCCCATCCGGTTAAAGTCTGGCATCATCCCTCCTTGGCGATATCGTCTTTGATTGGCGGTACTGGAAGGGTATTTCTGTTTGAATAGCCGTTTCTTGTATTGGGCTAGCTCATAGCACTGCAAGATCGAATCATCCTCATCATTTGCATTCTCGATACAGCGGATCTCATCTTCAATCAACCGCATTCTCGCCGCCCCTTTTTCTCTCTTCCGCAGAAGATGCTGCAACACCTCCTCTTTCGATGTGCTGTGCGCTTCACCACTGGATGACTCTAGCCCCCACACATCAGAGGGGGCGCTATAAGAATCCTCTGCAACAGCTACCGTTGCCATCCATAACGCCCCCATCAACACAGCCTTATCTCTCATTCCTGTAAACACACGCTTCTCCCTATCAGCCCCTGTCAGGACGCTTCTCGCTTCTGCAGAGTGACCACTCTAGCCTTGATCGATACGAATCACCAGCCCAAAAGTACCACGTGTTGCGAAGAGCGCTCACCGATATGGAGGGCGTTACCGTCCAAGAGGTTGATTGGCGATATTGAGTGTGCTCTATCCGTTCTTGCGTTTCCAATCCCGATAGAGACGAATCACCAACAGCGTGATAGGTGTTCCATGCATCAAGAGATCAAAAATATCCAGCGGCTTCTGGAGGGTGCCATCCAACAACATTTTGACCTTCTCCATCAGGTGAGGCTCTGGATGAGGCGGCACAATCGCCGGCATCAAAGCCAGCAAAATTGCCATCACCGCCAAATGGCCCAGTGGAATTTTATCGATCCATCCCATCTTCTCTCGTCTCTCCAATACTGTTCTTAAAAATCATAACGCAACTCGGCAAAGAGACGGTCACTCTTCCCCCAGTCCGGCGGGTATTTTGCACTCTGATACCAGATCCCGCCACCACTGATGGACCACTCATCATCCAGGTCATACGCCAGTGAGAGACGCTGATATCCCCCCTCATCCAGAGAGGCGCCACTACGCATCAACACCCCTTTGAGATGAAGCGTCTGATTCCAGAACTCCTGCTGATAGGCAACAACGGTCTGCCAATTCACCCGATCTTGGTAGTCCGGCTCGGCACTGAGCCCACTCTCATAGTCACCGATCTGGCGGCGCAGCGTCTCAGCAGAGAGGGTCACATCGACAATCCCTTGGTACTCTGCCCCCAGCAATAGATCCCACCGCACCTTCTTGCCGGCACTTGCATTGGCATACTCAAGCCCATCCAGCCGGGCCAGCTCTCCTTTCCAGAGCCAGCTTCCATCGGCCACATTAATCGCAGCCCCTAAGTGGTTGATGCGCGCATAGCGTAACTGGTTCTGATTCAGATCCTTATACGGGGTGTCGTGATTGAGCCGTGCAACATACAGAGAGAGGTCCCACCCGGAGAAGCGCCCCATTGCTGAGAGCCCCATCTCCATCTCTTCCAACCCATCCTCTGGGAACAACTCCGGCACTGCGAGTGCCTGACATCTGGCCTCACTGATAGCCCCCACCGATGAAAAATCACTACCACAAGGCGCAGTCAGATTAGGACGATTTTCCGGGATCAGCAGTCCTGTCAATCGCCAGGGGCCATGAAAGTAGTCGGCACGAGCCATTGTTACAGGACGACGTAGCGTCTCGATCTCTCCCAGCCCTGGTTCGCGCAGATCGATCGGATTCAACCGATCGTTGACCCTCAAATAATCAGACTGTCCCCAAATCACCACCTGACGTCCCAGCTTCAGATCCAGATTCGGGTTCAGCGATCCACGCAGCCAGAGCTCTCCAATCTCTGCATCTTGACGATATCGGTCGATCACCGCTTGTGGGTAGGGCTCGTTATTCAGATCGTAAGCGAAGTCATGGCGCAAATACCCATCTCCATGAAACTTCCACCCTTCTCCCAGGTCCTTTTCTGTCTCCAGCCAGAGTTTGGTCGAAAGCTTGGAGAGACCGCGATAATCGGAGCCAGCAGCGGCAGGCGCATCATGGCCGATATTCCAGGAGAGCGCATTGATCCAGTGTCCGCGCCATGAGCTTGAGGGTGCCAAATCAAGGTCAGAGAGTCCTCCAACTTCCCCTTCTACCGGAGGCTCATCATCAAATCCTTCAAGCAGCCCCTCAAGATCAGCATCGGCCTCCAGCGGCAACTCTGCAATCTCCTCATCAAAGCCGCCTAGCGCATCCTCCAGGGAGAGCGCCTCTTCAGTGGCTGTGGCACGGGTTGCGAATAGCAGCAGTAGAGCTGCCACCTGCAAGGGATGCATCAGTCGGCCCCTTTCTCCAGACGACGAACGCTGAACATCTCCCGGTCCAGGCTTTCGCCATAACGGACATCGTGATATCGGATCAACGTTTTATGGGTCACTTTTTTGCCCTGCTTGGTGGTCATCGTGGTCTCTAGTGGGGTCCAGATACCATCGATCTGTTCCAATTTCTTGATATCGAGGTAGCGCAGCCGCCCCTTCTTCTCCATCCAACGGACTGCCCGCACCACCACATAGTTATCCTGGCGCACAAAGAGCACTGCCTGACGATAGCCAGTCTCCTCAATCACCGCTTTGTTCTTAGGGACTGATTTGATCTGCCAGACTGGGTGGCCACGCACCGCCGTCTCCTTCATCAAGGTAAAGGTGTAGTCATCCAAATCAGGATCGGTCATATCTGAGTAGTTGAAGTCAGAGCCCATGAAGCTTCCGCTTTTATCGTCATTGGCAATACGTTTGGTTTTCTTCAAGGCCGGCAGATAGAGCCACTGATCATCATCCTTTCCCGAGGCATCATAGTCATAAGTCAGGAATCCGCTATTTTTCACATCGGAGGGAGAGAGGAAGAAGAGCAGGCTGTAGCTATCTTCACCGTGGTCCTGTGACCAACGTCGCATCTTGCGCACTCGCTCTTTGCCACGCTTGTCAATCAAGCGCATCTCCATCTCCATCCGGGCATTGTCACCATCATCCCGATCATTGACCGCTTCCATGATTTCACGCCCGGTGGGGCTTGCCAATACAGTGCCGGCCAGCAAGATAGAGAGACCGCCCGTTACCCATTGATGCAACTGTTTCATCTATTTGCTCCCTGTTGATTGCCTTCCCGCTTGCCAAAAATCATCGTCATCAACGCCGGGGCCAGCAACAGATCGGCCAACAGCGCCAGAATGATCGCCAGTCCGGTTAGCAGTCCAAAATTGAAAAGATTATTCATCTCTGAACGCATAAAGATGAAAAAACCAAGACTCAGAACAATGGTCGTGACAACCATTGCACGGCCTGCGGTATGGAGCGTATGGGTGATCGCCTCGACCGAGTCGCCACTGCGGCGATAGTAACGTTGAAAGTTATGCATGAAGTGGACCGTATCATCCACTGCCAGCCCCAACGCGATACTACCGATCAGCATGGTGAATGCATCCAGCGGCATACCAGTCAATCCCATCACGCCCAGAACAATAATGATCGGTAACAAATTGGGAATCATGCTGACCAGCCCAAGGCGGATATGCCCCACCAGCAACATCATCATTAGAGAGATCACAACGGCGGCAATGGAGTAGCTCTGCGCCATACTGGTCATCATTGCATCAAGGGTGCGCGCAAAGATCATCATCAGTCCCGTCACTCGGGTCTCTACCTGCTCGCCAAAGGCCTCATCCACCCGCTGCTCCACCTCATCGACCAGCACGGTATAGGCACCCGCATCCCGCCACGGCAGACGCAGTGTCAGACGCGCTGTACGCAATTCAGAATCGACCAGGTTCTCCAGATCATCTGATCCACTGTTCTCAAACAGCAATAGCTCCTGTGCGACCAGCTGACGATCAGCCGGCACCTTATAGTGGCTTGCCCGGTTCTCATTGAGCGCCTGATTGGTCTCACGCAATACATCAACCACCGAGATGCGTTTACCGGTTTGCAGTTGCTGATCCCCCTTACCCAAGGTATCAAGCTCATCCTGCAGCTTGGCCAGCGATGCAATCAACTGTGGATCATACAACCCCTCCTGTTCACCACTGTCAATCAACACCTCAACGGAGATGGTGCCATTCAGATCCTGGTCCAGCTGTTCGGTCGCCATCCGAATCGGTTGATCCTCCGGGAACCACTTCATCACATCGTGTTTGAAGTTGAGCTGTGTGATCCCTGCGATTGCAACCACAAATAGAATGACTGCAACAAAGACCACCGTAGTAGAGTGATTGGTTGCAATCCCTACTGCACGATCCAGTGTTCGGTCCATCAATCCACTGTGACTGTTCCCCTCATCATCCTCTTGTCGTGCCGCATGATTGCGTTGACGAACCGGCAAAATCGCCAGTAGCAGTGGCAGCAAGATCAGCGAATAGATCATCGCAAAAACGACCCCAGCCCCACCAAATACTCCAAGCTCTGCAATTGCCCCCAGTTCAGCCGTCGAGAACGAGAGCAGCCCTGCTGCAGTAGTCAAACTGGTCATCACAACTGCCAACCCCGAGTGCCCGATAGCAAACTGGATCGCCTCACGCTTGTCACCTGTATGATCATATCGACGATAGAAGACTGAGAGAATATGGACGGAGTCCCCCACCCCGACCGCAAGAATAAATGAGGGGAGGATCTGGGTTGTCAGCTTCATCGGCACACCATTCAGCGCCATCACCGCAATGGTCGCCAACAGCGAGAGGATCACCACCAATAACGGGGCCACCACGCCACTCTTGCGCCGAAACAGGGCAAACAGAAAGATGAAGATGATTCCCACCATGGTTAGGGTGAACTGGCCCATATCGCTCTGCATCGATTTTTTCAGCACCTCCATCACTATCGGTGAGCCTGCCATCGTGATTGGAAAATCTTCTCCTTGATACTGCTCTACCAGCTTTGTCACGGCCCGCACCACTTCACCGTTCTCCTGATCATTCAGGAAGTGACGCACCTCCTCGGGTGAGCGATCACTCTCCTCACTCTCAAATCCCTCGAGCAGATCGGCCTCAGCCGCATCATCGGCGTAGGCTAGTGTCTCGATCACTACAGTGGTGACTGTGCCATCCCCTGAAATCAACAGGTCCTGGTAGAAAGGATGGGCCGATGCGGCCTGTTTGAGCTGCTCCAGTCCCTCCGGGGTATCAGGAAATGCATCCAACAGGTCCTCAACCAACAGCTCCTCATCGGTGCCAACGGTATAGCGAACATTGACCAGGCTGGTGACCTCATCAAGGTAGGGGACTTCTGCCTCAAGGTCGGCATGAAAACGGCGCAGCTTCTGCAGAAATGGCGCAGAGAAAATCTCTTTGGGCTGCAGCGAAATGAGGATCACCTCCTCTCGGCCGAACTGTTCACGGAAACGGTTGTACTCCAGCAGGGTTGGATCATCCGCACGCAGGAAGGCCTCATTGGAGGTATCAATTGTGATTTTTGGCAGCTGGCTCAGCAACGCTGCACTAAGCAGCAGCAGAACGATCAACGAACTCCACTTCCAATCAATCAATCGCCCTGTAAAGGCAGAAAACCTCTGCTCAATGGCTTCCCGGTTCAAATATCCGTCTCCTTATTCAATCTATTCAGTGGGGTCTTCGAGAGATCACTCTGGTGGCCGATCATACCAGCTCACTGTTTCGATTCTATTTCTTAAATTCTGATTCTTTGTGCCATTGCGCCAAGATCAGACCCTTACCCATTTCTCGCTTCCCACTGCTGATAGGTGGCGTCAGACCAAAGACTCTGAATCCAGGCAAGCGTGGCATCAATCTGCTGCGCATCAAGCACCGATTTGAACGGTGGCATCACTCCACCCAGCGCAATGCCCCCTTCACGGACAGTCCGTCTCAACTGCGACATAGGATGGTGCCAGGCGTGCGCACTACCATTCAGTGGAGGTGGAGGGTAGTGACCATCTGCTCCCGGCGTACGCCACGCCGGCGTCGATGCCGCCTCCACGCCATGACAAGCAGAACAGTGGCCCTGATAGAGCGGTGCACCTTGTGCCACTTGCTGTTCAGTATACCAACGCCCCTCAACTGTATCTTCAATCTGCAGCGCCTGGTAAAACAGGAAAGCACCCCCCAACATCACCAACAGACTCACCACAACAATCCCCCACCGCTTCATCTCTTTTCTCCGCAATACCCGTTACAATGGCTTTCATTGAAATTATTTTCCCGTCCATTGTATGGGACTCTGATCATAGATTGTTGATTAAAAATAGCATTTACCCAGATTATTGGAGACACACCATGAATACCATTCCTCGACGGAGTCATCTGATCACCGGCACTCTCTTCTTGCTACTCAGCGGCCTCTGGACGACCAGCCATGCTGCCCCCATCATTGAGGTTTTCAAATCTCCAACGTGTGGATGCTGCAAGGGGTGGGTAGAGCACTTGCAAGAGAACGGGCTTAATGTAAAGACCTATGACACCGCAAACGTCGCCCCCTTCAAGAAACGACTTGGTGTGCCACAGCAACTCACTAGCTGCCATACTGCCGTTATCGATGGGTATGTGATCGAAGGCCACGTCCCCGCTCGTGATATCTACCGCCTACTCAAAGAGCGCCCTGAGGTGATTGGCCTGACGGTACCGGGCATGCCAGTCGGATCCCCTGGCATGGAGATGGGTAAGCGAAAAGATCCCTATGCTGTGCTCACTTTTGACAAACAGGGCAGCACGACACCGTTTAGCCAATACTGACTGCACCAGGTGCACTCTTTGAGGGTCTCTTTTTAATAGCAATGGATGCCCCTCTCTCACTTTATGGGCTGTTTCTCTCTGCGCTGCTCTCTTCAACCCTGCTTCCGGGGGGATCTGAAGCCGTGCTCCTCTGGCTACAACAGCAAGGAGAGCACTCTAACCATACACTGTTGTGGATAGCCACAGCGGGCAATACCCTTGGTGGGCTCTCTACCTGGTGGATCGGGCGGATGATTGCCCAACGCTGGGGGGAGAAGCTACAACACAAGATTGACCCAAGGGCCGCAAAATGGATCCAGAAACATGGAGCACCCGCACTACTGCTCTCCTGGTTGCCCGTTATCGGAGATGGGCTCTGTCTGGCCGCAGGGTGGTTCCAGGTTCGTTTTATTCCAGCCCTTCTACTGATCGCAATTGGAAAGGCCGCACGCTACAGCGTACTCCTCTGGGTCGCCAGTTAATCCACAAAAGACTATTTACTGATCACGCTCCAGACGGAACTGGTTCACCTGCCCCATCAGCACATCGGCCTGCTCATCCATCGATTGGCTGGATGCTGCAGCTTCCTCAACCAGCGCACTATTCTGCTGATTGACCGCCTCCAGCTGTGACACCGACTGATTGACCTGCTGTACCCCCTGGTTCTGCTCCTGGCTGGCCGCCGCAATGCCATTGACGATGTCATAAACCTTGTTGATCGAGGATTGGATGGTATCGAGCACCTCTCCGCTACGCCCGACCAGCTGGCTTCCTTCCTCTACCCGTTGACCACTCTCTTCAATCAACACAGAGATATCTTTCGCTGCCTCCGCAGAGCGTTGCGCCAACGTTCTCACCTCACCTGCAACCACTGCAAAACCTCGTCCCTGCTCTCCTGCGCGGGCCGCCTCAACGGCAGCATTCAGTGCCAACAAATTGGTCTGGAAGGCGATCCCATCAATCATGCTGATGATGTCTGAGATTCGACTACTCGAATCACTGATGCGTTCCATCGCCTGAACGGCATCACCGACTACCGCACTGCCCTCAACTGCCTCTCCACGCGCACGCTCTGCCAGCTCATTGGCCTGATGCGCATTATTGGCATTCATCGAGATGGTGCCAGCCATCTCCTCCATACTGGCAGCCGTCTCCTCCAGTGAGGCCGCCTGCTCTGTGGTTCTTTGCGATAGGCTATCGTTACCCTTGGCAATCTCTGTAGTACCCACCTGAATGGCTCGAGCACTATCTCGTACTTTGCTGACAATCTCACGTTGATTAGCCAGTGATTCATTGATTGAGCGCACCAGTGCTGCCAGTTGGCCAGGATAGCTTCCCTGAATCTCATGAGTCAGATCTCCCTGGGCACTATAAGCCATAATCTTCGCCACATCATCGATCACCTGTTCCATCGACTGCATGGCACGATTGACCTGCAGCTCAATTTCACTGCCACCCGTCCCACTCATACGATATTGGAAATCACCCTCAACGATGGCCTCCATCACCTGTGACAGATTACGCGTCATCCGCTCCAGACTGTCCAGCGCACCATTCACGGTATTGCGGAACTGGTGGAGCTCACCCCCAAACTGCTCCTCAATTCTCAAGTCGAAACTTCCCGCCTCAACCGCTTCCATCACCTGATTGACTCGGGCAATGGCCCCCTGCGTCTGTTCAACACTGTTATTGATCGACTGCTTCAGCTGGTTTAGGTCGCCCTTCAGATCAGAGTGCACCCGGCGAGAGAAGTTTCCCTCGGCAGAGGCTGACATCACCTCCCCAATCTCTCCAATGGCCGCCTGCAGAGAGTCCAACAACGCATTCAGCGTCACCGCCATCTGTCCAATCTCATCCTTGGATGGATCCTCGATTCGATGTGAGAAATCCCCTTGCTCACTCACCTCCCGCATCAGGGACATCAATTGCTGCACCGGATTGACCACACTACGCGCAATATAGAGCGCAATCACAATCGCGACAATCAGCCCAATCACCGAGGTTGCAACCAATAGACTCCATGCACGCTCTTCAGACTCTGTCAGTAATTGACGAGATGCCCCGACCTCTTGCGCGATCACCTCTCGCAACGAATAGATTGAGCGCTCAATTTCTTCAGCATTCTGATTGAGCTGCTCAACCGCCGCCTGCTCCTGCTGTGTCAATTGGTCCATCACAGGAACCACATACTTCACAATGGCATCCAGATTTTTCTTTGCCGATCCGACCAGCAGGAAGCTGCCCCACTCATAGTGAGAAAGCTTTTTTCCCACTTCTGCTTCATTGATTTTGTTGGCAAATTCATACAGTTTTAGTTGAGTTTCTGCATACTGATCCAACAGTTTCTGTAGCGCTTCATCATCACTGGAATAGCCACGATACCAGCGCATGTAGTCACTATTCTCGTAATCGAGATCACCCTTGAAGGTTGAATTTATCTTGGCGGCCAGCGCGAGGGCATCCAGCCAGTCATTAAGCGCCACTCGCTGCTGCAGAATGAAGCTCTTCAGATCCATCCGTTGGTCATTCAACAGGAAATTGTAATCAATCAATCCGTCATGAAGTTCAACAACCTCCTCCGTGACTTGATAGAACTGCTGATAGAGCGTGGTGACTTGCTCAAGATTCTCTTTGATGGAGTCGGAGTACCCCATAAACTCCACCAGTGTCTCAACATTAACACTCTCCTCCTCGATCTCCTCTAGTAACACCTCTGCCTGAGATGAGTCGAGATTAAGGACATAGCCTCGCGCAAGAGAGATCGAGCGCTCAACCGACATCAAGAGCGTAAGCGTCCAGCGAACTACATCTAGAAACCAGCAGTTTCCCTCAGCACAATAACTCTCGACTTAC
>CAZKCT010000006.1:0-61499 GCA_964551545.1 uncultured Piscirickettsiaceae bacterium
AGTCGATCAATGAAATGGAATGAGGAGTAGTTTGATGAATCGCATGATTGGAAAAGCATTGGGAGTGGCGGCACTACTCCTCTCTACGGTAGCCTGGAGTGCCCCCATTCAGGTTGGACTGGATGCAGACCTCTCTTCAGGGTCTGCCCGCTCAGGGGAGTCGATTCGACGTGGCGTACTACTGGCGATGGAGGAGATCAACCAGCAAGGGGGCGTGTTGGGGCGGCCGCTGCAGCTGATTGCCAAAGATCACCGAGGTAACCCCTCGCGCGGGATCGATAACATTGAGGCGTTTTCGCAGATGGACGATGTGGTCGCGGTGATGGGAGGACTCCATACGCCGGTTGCGATGAAAGAGCTGAAGACAGTACACAACAATCAGATCCCCTTTCTGGTGCCCTGGGCAGCGGGAACCCCGGTGATTGCCAATGGCTACACCCCCAACTACGCCTTCCGGGTTTCAGTACGAGATCAGTATGCTGGAGAGTTTCTGGTCAAGCAGGCGACACGGCAGGGGCATCAGAAAATAGGGCTACTGCTGGAGCGCACGGGCTGGGGGCGCTCAAATCAGAAGGCGATGACCACAGCGCTGGCCAAGCGTGAGCTGGAGCCCGTTGCGGTGGAGTGGTTTCACTGGGGGGATAAGGCATTCCTGCCAATTCTCAAGGGTATGCAGCAGGCGGGTGCAGAGGCGGTGCTGCTGGTAGCCAATGCACCAGAAGGGAAGGCGGTGATTCGTGGTGTGAGTGAGATGCCACCGACGATTCGGCCAAAGGTTTTCTCTCACTGGGGGATTACCGGTGGAGACTTTTTTGAGTCAGTGGGAGGGGCTCTGAGTGAGGTTGATCTGCAATTCCTGCAGACCTACTCCTTTATCAATCCCCATAATCCCGATCGTGCGGCGGCACTGGTGGAGCAGTACTGCCAGCAGTTTGGGTGTGATAACACTACAACTCCAGCACGCTCAATTTTCGCGCCAGTCGGGACCGCGCATGCCTATGATTTGATTCACCTGTTGGCGATGGCGATTGAGCGGGCAGGCACTGTTGAGCGTCAAGCGGTACGTGACGCTCTGGAGCAGATTCCAGAGTATCAGGGGTTGGTTCGGAACTATAAACCACCATTCACGGCTGATCATCATGACGCACTGAGCGGTGTCGACTTTCGTCTTGCCCGTTATGATGAGAGTGGTGCCATCGTCCCTGTAGAGTAGACTGCTCACAGTGGAGCGCTATGCCAACAGAGAGAGGAACCGGCCACTGCTGAGTACGGTATTGTGGCGCATTCTGCCGCTCTCTATTTTGGTGTTGGTTGGGATCTGGATTTTGGTGATTCAGGTCTCGGAGCGCTCACTGGTCAAAGAGACCACCTCCCGTATCGACCAGAAGGTTGCAGGGCTGGCGGTAACCACGGATAGCCGCTTGGTCAATATCCTTTCGGTGATTCGCAATCTCGCCTCCAATAGCTTGATGGTCAAGGCGCTGATAGATCAGGAGGGGGAGGATCAGGAGTATATGGAGGCCTTCTTCCGCTCATTGCAGATTGCCGACTTGAGATCGGCGTCGATCTCACTGCTCGACTATCGAGGCAGAACTATTATTGGACCTCAAGAGAGCCATATCAATGCGGAAGCGGTTGGGCGATTGATGAGTGGGGAGGAATTACTGGAAATTCAGCCAGCATCGCGCGTTTTTCACTTCGCAACACCGGTCTACTACCATGGCAGGCCAGAGGGGATCCTGGTGCTGGATGTCGAGCGCAGAGCACTTATGGAATATCTTGGAAGACATTTGCCGGCTGAGGCATCGTTGGTTCGCACCCAAGATCAGGCTGTTCTCTATTCAGGGCGCTGGGGCGTTGATGATGACCTTGGGACGGTGGCTGATCTTGATGATAGGATGATGATTGGGGCTGAGGAGGTGTTGACGACACTCCCGGCGATGGGGGTCTACTATGCAGAGGAGCGCGCGATCGCCTTTGCCGCACTTGAGCATCTGCATCAGACCTTGCTGGTGGTATTGATGCTCGATCTGGTGGCATTGATGGCCGGTATCGTGATGGCAGGGCGTGCGGTTGTGTTGCCCGTCAATCGATTTACCCAACAGTTGGAATCGCTGGAGCGAGACGGCTCCCTTGATCGGATGGTTAAATATGGGGATACGCGTGAGATCAATACGCTGGTGGATGCCTTCAACCAGCTACAGCAGGCCAAGCAGCAGTTGACTCGAGACCTTCGTAAGCAGTACGAGGATATGGACCAGATCTTCTCCTCGATGGCAGAGCCACTGCTGATTCTTGATATTGGGCAGAAGATTGTGCAGATGAATCCTGCCGCAGAGTCACTGATCGGATGTGGGGTTCAGCAGCTCAAGGGGCGCCCCATTGCAGAGCTGGTTGATCAAGAAAAAGAGGATGAGGTGATCGTGCGTGCAGTTGATGGAGAGAAGATACCAGTGATTCGTTCTACCTCAACCCTCTCTTCATTCTCCTCCTCTCCGCAGCAATCGGTCTGGGTGCTGCATGATCTGAGAGAGCGCCTGAAAATGGAGCAGCAAGAGCAGTACGCCTCATTCCAGGCGGGGATTGTGGAGATGGGGGCCTCCGTGCTTCATAATGTTGGAAATGCGGTCACTGGAATGACGGGTTATGTGCTTGGGATTGGACAGCAGGTCCGCATGATTGAGCGTATTGTTCCGTTGTTGATCGAGCAGGGAAACCAGTGTAAACGACTGGCCCAATCCCTTTCTGACGCATCGGAAGTGGCGGACAAGATTGATCATAGCGGTGAGGCCTTTATCCGTAGTGGAAAGGTTCTGGAAAAGATTGTCGGTGAGGCCGGAATTGGTGATTACCTCGAGAAGTTGCAGCATGGCGTTCATCATGTCGGGGAAATTATTTCCATCCAACAGAGTGCAGCGCGGCCAGTGGTTCAGCCAAGTCGTTTTATGCTGGAATCTGTGGTGACGGATATGTTGAGTCTGATCCAGGACAGTCTGGAGAAATACCGGGTTACGGTTGAGATGAATCTTGATTCTCAGGTGACCATGCTCCATCTTCCGCGAAACCCGATGATTCAACTTCTGCTCAATCTATTTAAAAACAGCATTGAATCGATTGGGGAGGTGATGGTGCGCCAGATTGAACATGCCGGTAAAATCGTGATCACCTCCAAACGACTTAATGAGAACCGGTTCGAGCTGATGATTGAGGATAATGGTGAAGGAGTTTCTCCTGATCACCAGCATTTTATTTTCCAGGCTGGGCACAGTACCAAAGAGCGGGGGAGCGGTTTTGGGCTCCACTCCGCAGCGAATTTCGTCAATAGCCTTGGTGGAGAGATCTCTCTGCAGAGTGATGGCGTTGATCAAGGCGCAATCTTGCGAATTGAGTTACCCATGATGGTGGAAGAACATGAGTGATCAACAGAATAAGGACGGTGCTGAAAAGCGGGTTTTGGTGTTGGATGATGATCCTCAGGTGTTGGACCACTATCGGGTCATTTTCAATCTGCCTGATGAGCGTCATCAAGTCATGGATGAGATTGATGACCTGTTTGACCTGGTTGGCCTGGAGAATCATCAGCAAGAAGGGGTGGAGGGATACCAGGTGACACTGCTTTCCCAAGGGGTAGAGGGTATCCAAGAGGTCAGCCGTACAATCGATGCTGGGCAGCAACGTTATACCCATGCATTGATTGATATGAGAATGCCACCTGGCATTAATGGCTTTAGGACGGCGCAGCGGTTGCGAGAGATTGATCCGGGGTTGAAAATCATTTTTGTGACCGCATATATGGATTACAGTGAAGAGCAGTTGACGGAGCGGTTGCCGGATGGTTACCGACTGTTGCGTAAACCGTTTGAGGCAGAGGATATCTGGATGTTGTTGCATGCCTCCTGATTGCCCCTGATGATTTTGTGGCTATTCCATGCTTTAGCCGCATTCTGTTTTTCGATAAACTAGACGATTCCACCACGAATTTTTTCAAGGATAGATATTGAATCCCATGGCCAAAAATATTCTCCTCTGGGCGGTCATTGCCACCGTCCTGATGTCGGTCTTCAACAGCTTTGGACCACGCAACTCCAACTCACAGAGTATGGAGTACTCACAGTTCATCAGCGATGTTCGTCAAGGCCGGGTCAGCCGGGTTGAGATCGAGGGACGCCTGATCAAGGGGGTGAGCAGTTCTGGCCACTCTTTCACCACGTATGATCCGGGCGATCGAGGACTGATTGGTGATCTGATTGAAAATGGGGTAGCGATTGAGGCGCAGGCCCCAGAGCAGCAGGGGATGTTGATGCAGATCTTCATCTCCTGGTTCCCGATGCTGTTGTTGATTGCCGTCTGGGTCTTCTTCATGCGTCAGATGCAAGGCGGCATGGGCGGCGGTAAAGGTGGCCCCATGTCCTTTGGAAAAAGCAAGGCTCGATTGTTGAATGAGGACCAGGTTCAGGTCACCTTTGCGGATGTGGCTGGCGTAGAAGAGGCCAAGGATGAGGTCTCTGAATTGGTCGATTTTCTGCAAGACCCAGGGAAATTTCAGAAGCTGGGCGGAAAGATTCCACGTGGTGTGCTGCTAACCGGCTCTCCGGGTACCGGCAAGACTCTGTTGGCCAAGGCGATTGCGGGAGAGGCAAAAGTGCCCTTCTTTACCATCTCCGGTTCCGACTTTGTGGAGATGTTCGTCGGTGTCGGCGCCTCTCGTGTGCGAGACATGTTTGAGCAGGCGAAGAAGAACGCGCCATGCATCATCTTCATTGATGAGATCGATGCAGTGGGGCGTCATCGTGGTGCAGGTCTGGGTGGGGGGCATGATGAGCGCGAACAGACCCTCAACCAGCTCCTGGTCGAGATGGATGGTTTTGAGGCCAATGATGGGGTGATTGTGATTGCAGCCACCAACCGTCCTGATGTGCTCGACCCCGCACTGCTGCGTCCTGGGCGCTTTGATCGACAAGTGGTGGTGCCACTGCCGGATGTGCGTGGACGTGAACAAATTTTAAAGGTGCATATGAATAAAGTGCCTGTGGCAAAGAATGTCAAACCCAAGGTTTTGGCACGGGGTACGCCCGGTTTCTCTGGTGCAGATCTGGCCAACCTGGTCAATGAGGCTGCACTGTTTGCTGCCAAGGGCGGAAAACGCTTGGTGAACATGACCGAGTTTGAGAAGGCTAAGGACAAGATCATGATGGGGGCGGAGCGCCGCTCGATGGTGATGAGTGATGACGAGAAGTCGTTAACCGCCTTCCATGAGGCGGGCCATGCGATTGTGGGGCTACTGGTTCCAGAACATGATCCGGTCTATAAGGTGACCATTATCCCGCGTGGTCGTGCATTGGGGGTCACCATGTTCCTGCCGGAAGAGGATCGCTATAGCCACAGCAAGAAGCGACTGGAGAGCCAGATCTCCAGCCTGTTTGGCGGACGCATTGCTGAGGAAATTGTCTTCGGAGCCGATGCGGTGACCACAGGAGCCTCGAACGATATCGAACGCGCCACTGAGCTGGCGCGCAATATGGTGACCAAGTGGGGGCTGTCTCAGAAGTTGGGACCACTCAGTTATGCGGAAGAGGAGGGAGAGGTCTTTCTCGGTCGTTCGGTGACCAAGCATAAAGAGGTTTCTGATGAGACTTCTCATCTGATTGATGAAGAGATTCGCTACCTGATTGATCAGAATTATGAGCGCGCAGAGCAGATCCTCACAGAAAACCGTGAGAAACTCGATATGATGGCGGACGCGTTGATTCGTTACGAGACGATTGATGAGGGACAGATCAAAGATGTTATGGAAGGGCGCCCCCCGCAGCCCCCTGAAGATTGGAATGATCTGGATGAAGATGATGGCGCAGGCCGTTCTGCATCTGCGGAAACAGAGGCAGATGATGATGCCCCCGAGGATCCTGAATCACCATCGGTTGGTGATCCTGCTAACCAGCATTAATTGCCGTTACGAATGAGCGGTCGTCGCTCTCCCCGAATCATGGGGATTCTTAATGTCACCCCCGACTCCTTTTCGGACGGGGGTGATTTTATTGAGCGAGAGGCCGCGGTTGAGCACGCACTGCAGATGGTTGAAGCGGGTGCCTCAATTGTGGATATTGGGGGAGAGTCCACGCGCCCCGGTGCCAGCTCTGTGACAGCAGAGGAGGAGCTGCAGCGCGTGATGCCGGTGATCGAGGCAATTCGTCAACATAGCGAGGTGGAAATCTCGATTGATAGCAGCAAGCCGGAGGTAATGCGAGAGGCTGTCTCTGCTGGCGCGTCGATTATTAATGATGTGCGCGCCTTGCAAGAGGATGGAGCCGTCAAAGCTGCTGCGATACTCAATGTCCCCGTCTGCCTGATGCATATGCAGGGGCAGCCGCGCACCATGCAGCAGAACCCTCACTACGATGATGTGACCGATGATGTGATCCAGTTTCTTCAGCGGCGCATTGATGCGTCTGTCAGCGGCGGCATCCGCCGAGAGAATCTCTGGGTAGATCCCGGTTTTGGTTTTGGAAAAACGTTGGATCACAACCTGCAGCTGTTGAGTGAGCTGGAGCAGTTTCAGCGGTTGAGCGCACCGCTGCTGGTGGGTATCTCCAGAAAATCGATGATTGGTACCCTGTTGGGCGATGTCCCGGTAGAGCAGCGCCTTTTTGGTAGCGTTGGGGCAGCTGTGGTTGCAGTGGCGCGTGGCGCAGAGATTGTGCGCGTTCATGATGTGAGGGAGACCAAGGAAGCGCTACAGGGTGCCGGCCTGATAGATTGATGGGAAAATCATGAGCAGAAAATATTTTGGTACCGACGGGGTGCGCGGGCGTGTTGGAGAGCATCCAGTCACCCCTGATTTTGCAATGCGGCTCGGTTATGCGGCGGGCAGTGTCCTGGCCCAAGAGGGGCGAGGCGCGGTGTTGATCGGTAAGGATACGCGGGCGTCCGGTTATATGTTTGAGTCGGCACTGGCGGCGGGATTTTCTGCAGCGGGGATGGATATTGGCTTGCTGGGCCCGATGCCGACACCTGCGGTGGCCTATCTGACACGTACCCTGCGCGCTGTTGCCGGTGTGGTGATTAGTGCTTCACATAACCCACACCACGATAATGGGTTCAAGTTTTTCTCTGCCGAGGGCAAAAAGCTACCGGACCGATGGGAGTTAGCGGTCGAGACGCAACTGGAGCAGCCGATTGAGATGGTTGATTCTGAGTTGCTTGGAAAGGCGCTGCAGATTGATGATGCGGCGGAGCGTTATATCGAATTTTGCAAAAGTAGTGTGCCGACAGGGTTCACACTTCGCGGGATGCGGGTGGTCCTGGATTGCGCCAATGGTGCCGCTTACGCCACAGCGCCCCATGTATTTGAGGCGTTGGGGGCAGAGGTGATATCGATCGGGATTGAGCCGGATGGATTGAATATCAATCAGGGGTGTGGCTCGACTGATCTGCAACAGTTGAAGCGTGCGGTGGTCGAGCGGCAGGCAGATCTGGGTGTGGCGCTGGATGGGGATGGGGATCGTTGCATTCTGGTGGATGGCGCGGGTGCCGAGGTGGACGGGGATCTGCTGCTCTATATTATTGCGCGCTCCCGCCAGCTGCGTGGCCAGCTTCAAGGCCCAGTGGTTGGTACTTTGATGACCAATCTGGGGCTGGAGCATGCATTTGAGGCGCACCAGATCCCATTCCTGCGTGCAGCGGTTGGAGATCGTTATGTGCTGGAGCAGTTGCAGCTTCACGACGGGTTGATTGGTGGAGAGTCCTCCGGGCACCTGCTCTGTCTTGATCGCACCACCACGGGGGATGGGATCATCAGTGCGCTGCAGGTGTTGTATGAGGTGGCGGAGAGCGAAAAAAGCCTGGCGCAATGGTGTGGTGAGGTCGAGCGTTATCCGCAGGTGATGATCAATGTGCCGCTACGACAGCGAGGTGTCTCCAGCTCTGCAGCGATTGATCGAGCCGTTGTGGCGGTAGAACAGCAACTTGGAGATCGTGGGCGGGTGCTATTGCGCCCGTCAGGGACAGAGCCGCTGGTGCGCGTGATGGTTGAAGGGCGTGACCAGGAAGAGGTGCGCAGTACGGCAGAGTCGCTGGCCGAGGTAGTGCGCCAAGAGGTCGGGGAATAGTTGTCGATATCGATTGATTTATTGAGGCGGAATCGCTAAGATTCGGCGCTGCAATTTGGCCACTCAGCAGGATGAATGGCCGTACAGAAATAGAGTTCAAGATAGAGGGAGTGGTCAATGCGTCAGCCAATCGTAGCCGGAAACTGGAAAATGAATGGATCTCTGGAGAGCATCCGTGAGCTGGTTGCCGGGCTAAAGGCAGGAGTGGGTGAGGTCAACGCGGCTGAGGTTGTGGTCTGTGCACCCTCCATCTATCTGGCGGAGGTCTCCTCTCTGATTGACGGTACTGCGATCAAGATGGGGTCTCAGGATATTAGCAATGCAGCGTCCGGAGCCTATACGGGTGAGATTTCTGGCGCTATGTTGAATGACTTCGGTACACAATATGCGATTGTGGGTCACTCTGAGCGTCGCCATGGTCGCGGAGAGAGTGATGAGCTGGTTGCCGAGAAGTTCAAAGCGGCACAAGATGCTGGTTTGACACCAATCCTCTGTATTGGTGAGTTGCTCGAAGAGCGCGAAGAGGGTGTGACAGAAGAGGTCTGTTCCCGCCAGATTGATGCGGTGATCAATGCGTATGGGGTTGGTTCGTTGCAAAACTCCGTGGTTGCCTATGAGCCTGTTTGGGCGATTGGTACAGGTAAAACTGCATCTCCGGAGCAAGCCCAAGAAGTTCATGCTTTTGTTCGCTCTCACGTTGCCAAGCAGAGTGCTGACGTGGCTGCGGGACTTCGTATTCAGTATGGCGGCAGCATGAATGCCGGGAATGCAGCAGAGCTTCTGGCTCAAGAAGATATTGATGGTGGTCTGATTGGTGGTGCCTCGCTCAAGGCTGAGGATTTCCTGACCATCTGCCGGGCTGCAGGATAACGAAAGAACAAATTAGGTTAGCCCGATGCAGACAGCACTATTACTCATCCATGTTCTCGCCGCGATTGCGATGGTGGGATTGATCCTGATGCAACAGGGAAAAGGTGCCGATGCGGGTGCAGCATTTGGTAGCGGAGCCTCAGCAACAGTCTTTGGATCGCAAGGTTCCTCCTCGTTCGTGACCCGCCTGACCGCAGGTCTGGCAACCCTGTTTTTTGTTACCAGTCTTTCATTGGCCTATTTTGCGGGGCAAGGAAAGGAAGAGGCGACCAGTGTCGTAGATCGTATTGAGTTGCCTCAGCAGAGTGAGATTCCTGCCCCTGTTGTTGAAGAGTCGCTCTTCAATGGTGAGGGTGGACAAGCAGATGCCGGAATTCCGGTGCCTGCCGAGCAGTAAAAAGTTTAGCCGAAGTGGTGGAATTGGTAGACACGCTATCTTGAGGGGGTAGTGGCGTAAGCCGTGCCGGTTCAAGTCCGGCCTTCGGCACCATATTTTTTCAATCCGGGAAGAGAAAAATTGATTTGTCTCTCGGATCAGGGGAGGTACACTAGGTGCCCAAAATAAGGGTTACCTAAGTTCTCAATTTTCTGGGGGCGTGGGGTAAGATCGATACAATAACAATGCTAGATCACTATCTACCGGTATTACTATTCATCATGGTCGGCCTCGGTGTTGGGGTAGGACCTATTCTCATTGGTTTCCTGTTGGGGGAGCACCGCCCGGATCGGGAGAAAAACTCTCCTTACGAGTGTGGATTCGAGGCATTTGAAGATTCGCGCATGAAATTTGATGTGCGCTTCTATCTGGTCGCCATCCTCTTCATTATTTTCGATCTTGAGATCGCCTTCCTCTTCCCGTGGGCCGTCGTGCTCGACAAGGTTGGGGTGTTTGGGCTGGCGTCGATGGGGATCTTCCTGCTGGTGTTGGTGATCGGCTTTATCTATGAGTGGAAGAAAGGGGCGCTGGAATGGGAATAGAGGGCATTCTCGAAGAGGGTGTGGTCACCACCAGTGCGGACAAGCTGATCAATTGGGCGCGTACCGGATCGATGTGGCCAATGACCTTTGGTCTTGCTTGTTGTGCCGTAGAGATGATGCACTCCGCTGCTGCCCGTTATGATCTTGATCGTTTTGGAATGATTTTCCGCCCCAGTCCACGACAGTCTGATGTGATGATTGTTGCAGGGACGTTGGTCAACAAGATGGCGCCCGCGTTGCGCAAGGTTTATGACCAGATGTCTGAGCCACGTTGGGTGATCTCCATGGGCTCCTGTGCCAATGGTGGTGGCTATTATCACTACTCCTATGCTGTGGTGCGTGGCTGTGACCGGGTTGTTCCGGTTGATGTCTATGTGCCAGGGTGTCCGCCAACTGCGGAGGCGCTGGTCTATGGAATTCTGCAACTGCACGATAAGATTCGTCGCACTAACACCATTGCGCGGTAGAGCATCATGGCACTGACTGACGATACACTACAAGAGCGCCTGGAAGAGCAGTTTGAAGCGCTGGATCTCACCATTGTTGATGAATTGGGTGAGTTAACGGTTGAGGTCCCTGCGGCTAACTATTTAGAGTTTTGTTTGGCGTTGCGGGACAAACCGCAATTCCAGATGGAGCAGGCGATTGATCTTTGTGGTGTCGACTATTCCAGTTATGGCGATGATGCGGGTCAACCATGGGAAGGCAAGCGTTACGCTGTCGTCCTTCATCTCATCTCCTATCGATTGAATGAACGCCTGCGAGTGCGGGCCTTTGTTGAGGATGATGATTTTCCGGTCATTCCATCGGTTGTGGAAGTTTGGAAATCGGTGAACTGGTATGAGCGTGAGGCGTTCGACCTGCTCGGAATTGTCTTTGACGGACACCCTGACCTGAGAAGAATTTTGACCGACTACGGTTTTGTTGGCCACCCGCTGCGTAAGGATTTCCCAATGGTGGGGCATGTCGAGATGCGGTATGACGACCTTCAGGGGCGTGTGGTCTATGAACCTGTGACTGTTGATGAGCGGGTCAATACTCAGCGCGTGGTGAGAAAGGATAATCGTTATGTCCAGTAATGCAGACAACAGTGCGTCTGAGATTCGTAACTTTACCCTGAATTTTGGTCCTCAGCATCCGGCGGCGCATGGTGTATTGCGCCTGATCCTGGAGATGGATGGTGAGACCATCGATCGTGCAGACCCCCATATCGGCCTACTTCACCGGGCGACCGAGAAGCTGGCTGAGCAGCGCATGTTCAATCAGTCCATCCCCTACATGGATCGCCTCGATTATGTCTCAATGATGTGTAATGAGCATGCCTACTGCATGACCATTGAGAAAATGTTGGGGCTGGAGGTGCCGGAGCGCGCCCAATATATCCGGGTGATGTATGACGAGATTACCCGCATCCTCAACCATCTGATGTGGTTGGGAACCCATGCGTTGGATGTGGGTGCAATGACAGTTTTCCTCTACTGCTTCCGTGAGCGTGAGGACTTGATGGATCTCTATGAGGCGGTCTCTGGTGCACGGATGCACGCGGCCTACTATCGTCCAGGTGGGGTCTATCGTGATCTGCCGGACGAGATGCCGAAACATAAGCCGAACCAGTGGCGTAGTGAGAAAGATCTGGCGCGACAGAATATTGGACGAGATGGCTCTGTGCTCGATTTCATCGAGAACTTCACGGAGCGTTTTCCAAAACTGGTCGATGAGTATGAGACTCTGCTGACCGATAATCGGATCTGGAAGCAGCGTACTGTGGATATCGGTGTCATTGATGCCGATATGGCCAAGCAGCTCGGCTTTACTGGTCCGATGCTGCGTGGTTCAGGCGTTGCCTGGGACTTGCGTCGCAAAGAGCCTTACGAGGTCTACGACAAGCTCGATTTCGAAATTCCGGTTGGGGTCAATGGTGATTGCTATGACCGTTATCTGGTCCGCATTGAAGAGATGCGCCAGTCCAACCGCATCATCAAGCAGTGCGTCGATTGGCTGAGACAGAATCCAGGCTTGGTGATGGCGGAAGATCACAAGGTGACACCACCGCCGCGCCAGGAGATGAAAGAGGGGATGGAATCCCTGATCCACCACTTCAAATACTTCACCGAAGGGTACAGCGTGCCAGCGGGTGAGGCCTACGCTGCAGTGGAGCACCCGAAAGGGGAGTTTGGTACTTATATCCTCTCGGATGGCGCCAATAAGCCCTATCGACTGAAGATTCGAGCCCCCGGCTTCGCTCACCTCTCTGCCATGGATGACATGGTGAAGGGACATATGCTCGCGGATGTGGTGGCGGTGATCGGTACCATGGATGTGGTCTTTGGTGAAATTGACAGATAAGTCAAAACAGTACAAAAGAATTAATGATGCCAGAAATGATTTCAGACGAATCCAGAGCCGATATTGATCGCTGGGTTGCCAAATATCCAGATGAGCAGAAGCAGTCTGCGGTGATGGCTGCACTGCGTATCGTTCAGGATCAGAACGGCGGATATCTGACGCAGGAGCTGATGGACGCGGTTGCAGGGTATCTGGAGATGCCGCCAATCAGTGTTTATGAGGTGGCGACCTTCTATTCGATGTATGAGCACAAGCCACAGGGTAAACACAAGCTCTGTGTCTGCACCAACATCTCTTGTATGTTGCGAAACTCCAAACAGGTAGTCGACCATCTGCAAGAGAAGCTGGAGATCGGTTTTGGTGAGGTGACGGAGGACGGGATGTTCTCGCTCAAAGAGGTCGAGTGCCTCGGCGCTTGTGTCAACGCACCGGTAATGCAGGTCGGGGAGCACTATCATGAGCACCTTGATCCTGCAAAAATTGATGAACTGCTTGAGACGCTGAGGAAGGAGGGATAACCATGGCGAATCAGGTCTGTTTCCGTAATAACCATCTCGAGAATTCCTGGACACTGGAGGCCTACCAGAGTAATGGTGGCTATGAGGTTCTGAAGAAGATCTTGAGTGAGAAGCGCCCGGCTGAGGATCTGATTGAAGAGATCAAGACCTCTGGACTGCGTGGGCGTGGCGGTGCCGGTTTTCCTACGGGCTTGAAGTGGAGCTTCATGCCGCGCAATGCACCTGGACAGAAGTACATTGTCTGCAACTCGGATGAGGGTGAGCCTGGAACCTGCAAGGATCGGGATATTCTCCGCTATAACCCGCATCAGTTGATTGAGGGGATGATCATTGCGGGCTACTGCATTGGTGCATCTGCAGGTTATAACTATATTCGTGGTGAATTCTGGGAGCCGTATAGTCGCTTCCAGGGCGCGCTGGAAGAGGCTCGCGCAGCGGGCATTCTGGGTGACAATATCTTTGGAAGTGGCTTCGGTTTTACGCTGGATGCGCACCTCGGTGCAGGTGCTTATGTCTGTGGTGAGGAGACGGCGCTACTCAACTCCATTGAGGGGAAGAAAGGGCAGCCTCGCTTCAAGCCACCGTTCCCGGCTGGTTTTGGTCTCTATGGCCGCCCAACCACCATTAACAATACGGAGAGCCTCGCCTCGATCCCGGCGATTCTCGCCAACGGCGGACAGTGGTTTGCCGATTTGGGTGTTCCCAATGCGGGGGGCGAAAAACTATATTCAGTCTCTGGGCATGTTAATAAGCCTGGCAACTATGAGGTGCCGATGGGGACCCCATTTTCTGAGTTGCTAGAAATGGCGGGTGGTGTACGTGATGGTCACAAGCTGAAGGCGGTGATTCCCGGCGGCTCATCCACTCCGGTGGTTCCTGGTGAGGTGATGATGGATGTCAATATGGATTATGACTCCATCTCTGCGGCAGGCTCCATGCTGGGTGCTGGTTCGGTGATTGTCATTGATGACTCTGCCTGTATGCCACGCATTCTGGAACGACTCTCCTATTTTTATTACGAAGAGTCATGCGGCCAGTGTACCCCGTGTCGTGAGGGGACTGGCTGGCTCTATCGTGTATTGAAGCGGATTGAGGCAGGTGAAGGGACTCTTGAGGACCTTGAGCTGCTGGATAACGTGGCTGGAAATATTGAGGGGAATACCATCTGTGCATTGGGTGATGCAGCGGCCATGCCGGTACGCAGTTTCCTTAAGCACTACCGTGATGAGTTCCAGTACCACATCGATCATAAAACCTGCATGGTGAAATCGGATTGGTAGGAGAAGATCAGCAATGAGTCAACAAGAGTCAAGCTCTCTTACAATTCAGGTCAATGACATCGAGCTCTCTGCGGAGCAGGGGCAGATGTTGATCGAGGTGGCCGATGCCAATGGCATCGAGATTCCCCGTTTCTGCTACCACAAGAAATTATCCGTCTCTGCTAACTGCCGTATGTGTCTGGTTGAGGTGGAGAATGCACCCAAGATGCTTCCCGCCTGTGCAACCCCAGTCACTGACGGGATGAAGGCATGGACTAAATCTCCCAAGGCGATTGCGGCACAGAAGAGTGTCATGGAATTCTTGCTGATTAACCATCCGCTCGACTGCCCGGTCTGTGATCAGGGTGGAGAGTGTGACCTGCAGGAGATTGCGGTCGGTTATGGTGGTGATCAGGCGCGCTATCAAGAGAAGAAACGCATCGTCAAAGACAAAGAGTATGGTCCGCTGGTCTCTACTGAGATGACTCGCTGTATCCACTGTACCCGCTGTGTCCGCTTTGGTGTCGAGATTGCCGGAATTCCAGAGATTGGTGGTACCGGTCGTGGCGACCATATGGAGATCGGGACCTACGTACAGAAGTCCCTGAGCTCTGAGCTTTCCGGAAATATCATTGATCTCTGTCCTGTGGGGGCACTGCTCTCCAAGCCGTTCCTCTATACCGCACGCAGCTGGGAGATGAAGAGTTATCCCGGTGTGGCACCGCATGATGCGGTGGGCTCTAACGTACAGATTCAGGTGAGGAATGGCGAAGTGATGCGAGTCATTCCACAAGAGAATGAGGCAATCAACGAGATCTGGATCTCGGATCGTGACCGTTTCAGCTATCTCGGACTAAATGAGGATCGTTGCACGCAGCCGATGGTTCGCAACAGCAAAGGCGTGTTGGTAGAGAGCGACTGGCAAGGGGCATTGGATGCCGCAGTGAAGGGGCTACAGGCTGCAGGGAACGGCTCAGCAGCGCTGGTATCGCCCAGCAGTACGGTGGAAGAGCTCTATCTATTGAAACAGTTGATGGGTGGGCTAGGGTCCGCCAATGTTGATCATCGTCTCGGACAGCAAGATTTCTCTGGCGTAGCGAGCGCCCCACAACTCAATCTCTCTCTGCAGGCAGTTGAGCAACAGAATGCAATTTTGGTGGTGGGTTCTAATCTCCGTCACGAGCAACCGCTGCTGGCGCACCGTGTGCGTAAGGCGGCCCTTGCGGGTGCGGCAGTGAGTGCGATCAATCCGGATGGCGTTCCATTCACATTTGATCTGACCGCAGAGGTGGTCAGTGATCAATTCACCTCAATACTGGCTGGCGTCGCCAAGGCGATGCTAGAGATGGGGAGAGGCGATACACTCTCTGGCCTGCAGGCACTGGTCGATGGTGTCACGGTTGAAGAAACGCAGCGTGCAATGGCCAATAGCCTGATTGAGGGAGAGACCTCGATGGTGCTGTTGGGCGGCCTGGTTTATCGTGATCAGAATCGTGCTGTTCTGGAGCAGCTGGCGACGGCAATCTGTGAGATGTCTGGAGCAACGCTCGGTTGTGTCACGGAAGGGGCCAATGCGGTGGGTGCTGTTGCTGTTGGCGCAATGCCTGCAGCGGGTGGCATGAATGCCTCAGAGATCATGGCAGGTTCGCATGCAGCAATGTTGTTGTTGGGTATTGAGGGAGAGGATCTCTCAAACCGTCATGCGGTAGAGAATAGTGAATTCGTGGTTGCAGTCAGCGCCTTTGAGGATGAGTTGATTCGTCAGCATGCTGATGTCATTCTGCCAATGGCTGCATTTACCGAGACCTCCGGTACTTTCGTCAATATGGAAGGCTGTTGGCAAAGCTTCCAGGGTGTGGTTGCCCCAAAAGGGGAAGCGCGTCCTGGATGGAAGATTTTACGTGTGCTCGGCACCATGGCAAACCTCGATGGGTTTGAGCTGGATAGCTCTGAAGCGGTACTGGAAGCAGCGAAAGGGACGGCACAGGAGGCAGCAGCTATCAGCTGGAGTGCGCCTGCAGACCTGGGACAGATTGATGCGACTGCATCATCGGGTCACTCGATCTATCGGGTTGATCCACTGGTGCGTCGCTCCGGGCCACTGCAGCAAAGTCCACTGGGTGGGGCTAGAGAGGAGGTTGCATAATGTTTGAATTCTCCGATCAACTGATTGAGGTGCTCTGGACACTGCTCAAAATTGTGGTGATTGTTGCGCCGCTGATGCTTGGCGTCGCTTATCTCACCTACGCCGAACGCAAGATTATCGGTTTCATGCAGGTCCGCGTCGGACCGCAGCGTGTTGGTTATAAGGGGTTGTTGCAGCCCATCGCTGATGCACTCAAGCTGATGCTGAAGGAGATTATCCTTCCAACCGGTGCCAACAAGATTCTTTTTGTGGTCGCGCCAATTCTGTCGATTGCCCCAGCGCTGGCGGCGTGGGCGGTGATTCCGTTTGATGATGGCATGGTGCTCTCTGATCTGGATGCAGGGTTACTCTATATTCTCGCGCTTACCTCAGTGGGTGTCTATGGTGTGATCATTGCGGGCTGGGCCTCCAACTCCAAGTATGCCTTCCTCGGTGCTATGCGCTCGGCGGCGCAGGTGGTCTCCTACGAGATTGCGATGGGCTTCGCACTGGTAGGCGTGTTGATGGCTGCCGGCAGCCTCAATCTAGGCGACATCGTGCGGGCGCAGGATGGAAATATCCTCACCTGGTACTGGTTGCCGTTGTTGCCGCTGTTTGTGGTCTATTTCCTCTCCGGGGTTGCAGAGACCAACCGTGCGCCATTTGACGTGGCTGAGGGTGAGTCTGAGATCGTTGCCGGCTTCCATGTTGAGTACTCGGGCATGACCTTTGCGATCTTCTTCCTCGCCGAGTATGCCAATATGATTTTGATTGCGGCGCTGACCAGCATTCTGTTCCTCGGTGGATGGCTCTCTCCATTCCAGGGAATTCCAGTACTGGATGAGATGACCGCCTGGATTCCAGGACTGTTCTGGCTGTTGGCGAAGATGTCGATTTTCCTCTTCCTCTTTCTCTGGTTCCGTGCCACTTTCCCTCGTTATCGTTATGACCAGATTATGCGCCTGGGGTGGAAGGCCTTCCTTCCGGTCACCATTGTCTGGCTCTTTGTTGAAGGTGTCGCGATCTATGCGGAACTCGGTCCCTGGTTTGATGGAGTATTGGGAGCGGCATCATGATGAAAAAAATGAAAAAGCTCTTCCAGACCTGGACACTGCTGGAACTCTTCCAAGGGCTGAGCGTGACCGGAAAATATTTTTTCCGTAAAAAATTCACCCTCAACTACCCAGAAGAGAAGGCTCCTCAATCCCCCCGTTTCCGCGGATTGCACGCACTGCGTCGTTATGAGGATGGGGAAGAGCGCTGTATCGCCTGTAAACTGTGTGAGGCAGTTTGCCCAGCGATGGCCATTACCATTGAGGCAGCACCTCGTAATGAGGATGCTCCTGAGATCAATGGGGCAGGGCGTTCAAGCAACTACGGCAACCGTCGTACCACCCGTTATGACATTGACTTGTTCAAATGTATCTTCTGCGGTTACTGCGAAGAGGCATGTCCGGTGGATGCAATTGTCGAGACCCGAATTTATGAATACAGCTTTGAGTCCCGTAAAGGCTCGGTGATTACCAAGGAGGAGCTGTTGAGGATTGGTGACCAGAATGAGGCCCAGTTGGCGGCAGACCTTGCTGTCGATGGGAAATACCGATGACCACGATTCTATTCTATCTATTTAGCGCCATTCTGCTGGTTGCCGGCTTCAAGGTGATCACTGCAAAGAATGCGGTGCATGCAGCAATGTTTCTGATTCTCGCCTTCTTTACCACTGCGGCACTTTGGCTGTTGTTGGAGGCGGAGTTCCTCGCCATTACCCTGGTCTTAGTCTATGTGGGGGCGGTGATGGTGCTGTTCCTGTTCGTGGTGATGATGCTGGATGTCAATATGGAGCCACTGCGTGAGGGCTTTACCCGTTACTTCCCTGCGGGTGCATTGGTTGCGGCCACCATCGTGGTGGAAATGGGGCTGGTATTGGGGGGGCGCTACTTTGGCACAGACAACTTCCCGGCACCGGTGCCACATGGCCCTGACTACAGTAATACCAAAGAGCTGGGAGAGCAGCTCTACACAACTCATGTGTTCTCATTTGAAGTGGCGGCAGCGATTCTGTTGATTGCGATTGTGGCGGCCATTGGACTCACTTTCCGCAAGCGTCCTGATAGTGAGAGTCGCAAGCAAGATATTCCACATCAGCATCGTGTTGATCGCGAGGATCGTGTACGACTACTCGATATCCGAGAGGAGGGTGAGGCATGATTGAACTATCGGATTGGTTGATGTTGGCGGCACTGCTGTTCACCATGAGTATGGCCGGAATCTTCCTCAACCGGAAAAATGTGATCATTCTATTGATGGCAATCGAATTGATGTTGCTCTCAATTAATATCAATTTTGTCGCCTTCTCTCACTACCTGGGGGACCCCAACGGACAGATCTTCGTCTTCTTTATTCTCACGGTCGCTGCAGCCGAGGCCGCTATTGGGTTGGCCATTTTGGTGCTACTGTTCCGTAACCGCCGAACCATTAATGTCGATGATCTCGACACGTTGAAGGGGTAGAGCTATGGAGATGAAATCAGTCTACCTGGGAATTATTTTGGCACCGTTGGTGGGTGCGATTCTGGCGGGTGTCTTCGGTCACTGGATGGAACGAAAGGTGGCACACATTGTCACCATTACCGGTGTGGCAGTGGCCTTTGTGCTTTCGCTGATTGTATTCCAGGATACTGCGATCAACGGCAACACCTTTAATGGGAATGTCTATACCTGGATGGTGAGTGGGGGGGTGAGCTTCCATGTAGGCCTCCTGGTGGATCAACTGACTGCCATGATGTTGGTGGTGGTGAGCTTTGTTTCATTGATGGTTCACATCTATACCATCGGTTACATGCAGGAAGATCCAGGCTATAAGCGCTTCTTCAGCTACATTTCGCTCTTCACCTTCTCCATGTTTATGTTGGTGATGTCGAACAACTTCATGCAGCTCTTCTTCGGCTGGGAGGCAGTGGGTGTTGTCTCTTATCTGTTGATCGGTTTCTGGTTCAATAAAGAGACAGCGATCTACGCCAATCTCAAGGCATTCCTGGTCAACCGTGTCGGTGACTTTGGCTTCCTGCTCGGTATTGCGGGCGTGTTGCTCTACTTTGGCTCCCTCGATTATGCAGAGGTCTTTGCCGGTACCGATAGTGTGGTCGGGCAGACTATTAATGTCTGGGGAGAGAGCGAATGGTCGGTGATGACGCTGATCTGTATTTTGCTCTTTATCGGTGCAATGGGTAAATCAGCACAAGTGCCACTGCATGTCTGGCTGCCTGACTCAATGGAGGGCCCAACCCCGATCTCTGCATTGATCCACGCCGCAACCATGGTGACTGCGGGTATCTTTATGGTAGCGCGGATGTCTCCACTGTTTGAGCTCTCCGAGACTGCGCTCTCAGTGGTATTGGTGATTGGTGCCATTACGGCACTCTTTATGGGCTTCCTGGGTCTGGTGCAGCACGACATCAAACGTGTGGTGGCCTATTCAACGCTCTCTCAGCTCGGTTATATGACGGTGGCGCTCGGTGCTTCCGCCTATGCGGCGGGCGTCTTCCATCTGATGACCCACGCCTTCTTCAAGGCGCTGCTCTTCCTCGCGGCTGGTTCGGTGATTATTGCGATGCACCATGAGCAGGATATGCGCAACATGGGTGGGCTGAAGAAGTACATGCCAATCACCTACTGGACCTCACTGGTTGGTTCGCTGGCACTGATTGGATTCCCCGGTTTTGCTGGCTTCTTCTCCAAGGATGCGATTATCGAGGCCGTTCACGCCTCGACCACAGCGGGTGCTAGTTTCGCTTACATTGCCGTACTGATGGGGGTCTTCATCACGGCACTTTACAGTTTCCGTATGTTCTTCCTGGTCTTCCATGGCAAGGAGCGCTTCCAGAGTGGAGGAGATGGTCATGATGATCATGGGGATGACCACCACGGTCATGGCGGCACACCGCATGAGACGCCATGGGTGGTGACCGGTCCGTTGGTTGCGTTGGCGATCCCCTCGGTCATTATAGGTGCACTTTACGTGGAGCCGATGCTGTTTGCCGGATTCTTCGGTGATGCGATTCAGGTCAAGCCTGAGCATGATGTACTGGCGCAACTGGCGGCTGGTTACCATGGAGTGATGGGCTTTGTCCTTCACGGCATGATGATGCCGCCGTTCTGGTTGGCGATGGCGGGTGTCGGTACGGCTTACTATTTCTATATGGTACGCCCCGATATTCCCGAGGCGATCAAGCAACGCTTCTCGGGTATCCACGCGTTACTGGAAAACAAGTACGGCTTTGACAGCTTTAATGAAGTGGTTTTTGCAGGGGGCTCTCGCGGAATCGGTGGGTTGCTCTGGAAAATTGGTGACATGAAGTTGATCGACGGATTGATTGTGAATGGCTCAGCCTATGGCGTTGGAAAGATTGCCGCCTTGGTTCGTCATCTGCAGAGCGGATATCTCTACCACTACGCCTTCGCAATGATTATCGGTCTGCTGGTGATGCTGGCCTGGGTACTTTACCGATAGGGATTACGGAATATCATGGATTCAACTAGCAACATTCTAAGCCTGCTGATCTGGATGCCCATCGTGGGTGGTCTGCTAACGCTGGCGGCTGGAGATCGACGTGGTGTGCTGGGACGTGTTACAGCACTGGCTTTTGCTATCATCACTTTGTTGATCTCGCTCTCCCTATGGAACGGCTTTGATCGCTCCACCCACCTGATGCAGTTTGTCGAGCTGATCCCCTGGATTGAGCCATTCAACATCAACTACCACTTGGGTGTGGATGGTATCTCCATGCCGTTCATTGTCCTCACCAGCTTTATTACAGTGATTGTGGTGATTGCTGGTTGGGAAGTGATTCAGGATCGCAACTCGCAGTATATGGCAGCATTCTTGATGATGACCGGGCTGATGAACGGTGTTTTTGCAGCACTGGACGCAATCCTCTTCTACATCTTCTGGGAGGCGATGCTGATTCCGATGTTTATCATCATCGGTGTCTGGGGTGGTCCAAACCGCGTTTACGCAACCATCAAGTTCTTCCTCTACACCTTCCTTGGATCAGTCTTCATGCTGATCTCTCTACTCTGGCTCTACAGCGAGAGTGGCACCTTCTCGATCCTGGCCTACCATGATCTGAAGATTGGTATGACAGCGCAGATGTTGATCTTCTTTGCTTTCCTACTTGCCTTTGCGGTCAAGGTGCCGATGTGGCCGGTCCACACCTGGTTGCCGGATGCCCACGTAGAGGCGCCAACCGGTGGTTCGGTGGTGCTGGCGGCAATCATGCTGAAGATGGGTGCCTACGGCTTCCTCCGCTTCAGTCTGCCGATTGTGCCGGATGCGAGCAGTGAGCTGGATACCTTCATGATCACGCTGTCGCTGATTGCAGTGGTCTACATTGGATTTGTGGCACTGGTACAGCAGGATATGAAGAAGCTGATCGCCTATTCATCGATCTCCCATATGGGCTTTGTAACCTTGGGCTTCTTTATTCCGTTCCTGATCTTCAAGCAGAGCGGTAGCATGGAAGGGGCCGCGATTGGTGTCGAGGGTGCACTGGCACAGATGATCTCGCACGGATTTATTTCAGGGGCAATGTTCCTCAGCGTTGGTGTGCTTTATGACCGTCTCCACTCCCGTCAGATTGGGGATTATGGTGGTGTTGCCAATACCATGCCAGCGTTTGCTGCCTTCATGCTCTTCTTCTCGATGGCCAATGCGGGGTTGCCCGGCACTTCAGGCTTCGTTGGCGAATTCATGGTGATTCTCGGGGCCTTCCGTGCCAACTTCTGGATCGCATTCCTTGCCGCAACAACGTTGATTCTTGGTGCCGCCTATACCCTGTGGATGTACAAGCGTGTGGTCTACGGCAAGGTCGGCAATGAGAAGGTCGCTGGTCTGAGTGATATGAACAAGCGTGAATTCCTGATGATGGCCATCTTGGCGGCAGCCGTGTTGGGGATGGGGCTCTATCCCGCACCGATCATCGATGTGATGCATGCCTCGGTCGACCACCTGCTGCAGCAGATGACGGTCTCGAAACTGTAGGAGTGTAGAAAATGAAATTTGATACTGCAGAACTGATTGCTGTTGCTCCTGAGCTAACACTGCTGACACTGGCTTGTGCCGTGTTATTGGCGGATCTCTTCATTAAAGAGGAGAGCCGAATGATTACAGGTCTGCTGACCATCGGCTCGTTGCTGGCCACTGCAGCGGTGGTGGCAGCTGGAATGGGGGGAGAGGCGCAGTTGCTCTTTAGTGGATCGATTGTCCGTGATCCAATGGGAGACGTACTGAAAATCGCAATGCTGCTGATTACGGTGATGGTCTTCCTCTATTCCGGGGAGTATCAGAAGTCGAGAGATCTCTATCGCGGAGAGTACTTCGTGCTGGGATTGTTTGGTGTGCTGGGCATGATGGTCTTGGTCTCCGCTCACTCTTTCTTGACGCTCTATCTGGGGCTGGAGCTGATGTCGCTGTCGATGTATGCGATGGTGGCTCTGCAGCGGGATGAGGCGCGTGCCTCTGAGGCGGCGATGAAATACTTTGTGCTGGGTGCGCTGGCCTCTGGAATGCTGCTTTATGGTATCTCCATGCTCTATGGGGCGACCGGCACACTCAATATCGGTGAAGTGGCAAAAGCCATCCAACTGCAGAGTGGGAATGCCGATCTCAACCTGGTGTTGATCTTCGGACTGGTCTTTGTGGTCTCTGGGATCGCCTTCAAACTCGGTGCGGTGCCGTTCCATATGTGGGTGCCCGATGTTTACCATGGCGCACCAACCTCAGTGACCACCTATATCGCCAGTGCTCCCAAGATTGCGGCCTTTGCGATGGTGATGCGACTGCTGGTCGATGGTCTGGAGGGGATGGTTGTCGATTGGCAGCAGATGCTGATCATTTTGGCGCTGCTCTCCATGGGGTTGGGGAACGTGATTGCGATTGCGCAGACTAACCTTAAACGCATGTTGGCTTATTCGGGGATCTCTCATATTGGTTTCCTGTTGTTGGGGATTCTCAGTGGAACAGAGGCAGGGTATGAGTCGGCGATGTTCTATGCGATCACCTATGCGCTGACATCGGCAGGTGGTTTCGGCATGATTCTATTGATGAGTCGCCAGGGCTTTGAGGCGGAAGAGCTTTCCGACTATCAGGGGCTGGCTAAGCGCAACCCCTGGTATGCCCTGATGATGTTGATCCTGATGTTTTCGATGGCGGGTGTTCCGCCAACGGTCGGCTTCTATGCGAAGCTTTCTGTATTGCAGCAGGTGGTCAATGTTGAGCTGGTCTGGCTGGCGGTGGCTGCGGTCTTCTTCTCCATTATTGGCGCCTTCTACTATCTGCGTGTGATCAAGATGATCTACTTCGATGTGCCAGAAGGAGAGGGGAACTATATTGATACTTGCGACATCAGCCCTGCTGGAATTACCCTCTCAGTGAATGCACTTTTGGTGCTGGCTCTTGGGCTTTTCCCCGGCGCATTGATGGTTGTCTGCCAGACTGCCATTGCGGGCTAATAAAGCAGAAAACAGGGTTGCAAAGATAGAGACTGCTCTGTAGTATACGCACCTCATTGATGCGGGGTGGAGCAGTCTGGTAGCTCGTCGGGCTCATAACCCGAAGGTCGTTGGTTCAAATCCGGCCCCCGCTACCAATTCACAAAAAGGCCGATCTTTTTGATGAGATCGGCCTTTTTTTGTTTGTAATGTTTAGGTTTGAGTGGCGCGATTGGAATAGGTAGTGGCAACAGTTCAAGACAAGTTGTACGAAATCATCACCCCTGTGGTTGAAGGGTTGAGCTATGAGCTGGTAGGGATTGAATATCTTCCTCAGGGGAAGCACTCTCTGCTTCGTATCTATATTGACCAAGAGAGCGGTATTACTCTGGACGACTGCGAGCAGGTCAGCCATCAGGTCAGTGCACTGTTGGATGTTGAAGACCCAGTTTCAAGCCACTATAACCTGGAGGTCTCTTCTCCAGGGGTCGATCGCCCACTGTTTTTTGAAGAGCACTATGTCCGCTTTTCTGGTAATCCCGTTTTTGTGCGGATGTCTATTCCAGTGGATGGGCGTCGTAAATTTGAGGGTACGCTCAAGGGCGTTGAGGCAGGGGATGTGTTGCTAGAGATCGACGATGAGCTATTCCGGCTGCCATTATCACAAGTTGATAAGGCGCACTTGGTTCCCGTATTTGATTGATTTTGATGTTATTAGTCTGAGAAACAGAGTTGATAGAGAGTAGAGGAATGAACAAAGAGATTCTTCAGGTTGTAGAGGTAGTATCCAACGAGAAGGATGTGGATCGCGATGTGATCTTCGAAGCGCTGGAGTCGGCATTGGCGATGGCGACAAAAAAGCGCTACAAAGAAGAGGTTGGTATTCGAGTTGCGATCGACCGCCAGACGGGTGAGTACGATACCTTTCAGACTTGGGAAGTACTGGATGGCGATGAGCCTGGAATCGAGATGGAATACCCCGATGCCCAGCTCTGGATGATCGACGCCGTTGAGATTAATCCTGAGATCAAGCCAGGAGAGTTCATTGAGGAGCCAGTCGACTCGGTCGCATTTGGCCGAATTGCTGCACAAGCCGCGAAGCAGGTGATCTTTCAGAAAATTCGTGAGGCAGAGCGCGCTAAAGTGGCTGCCGAATATGAAGACAAGGTGGGTGAGTTGCTGGGTGGCATCGTTAAGCGTGTGGATCGAGGCAATGTCATTATCGACCTGGGTGGAAATGCAGAGGCGGTTATCCCCAAAAATCAGCAGATTCCTCGAGACCCTATTCGCCCGGGAGATCGCGTGCGTGGCTATCTGATGGAGATTCAGACCGAAGTGCGTGGTCCTCAGTTGATGATGAGCCGTATTGCGCCAGAGACCCTGGTCGAACTCTTCAAGCTGGAAGTTCCTGAGATTAGTGATGGTTTGATTGAGCTGAAAGGTGCAGCCCGTGACCCGGGTTCTCGCGCCAAGATTGCAGTGCTTAGTCTGGATCGTCGTGTAGATCCAGTCGGTGCCTGCGTCGGTATTCGTGGCTCTCGTGTACAGGCAGTCTCTAATGAGCTGGCTGGAGAGCGTGTCGATATTGTCCCTTGGGATGAGAATCCTGCGCAGTTTGTGATTAACGCCATGTCTCCCGCTGATGTGGTCTCCATTGTCGTGGATGAGGACAAACACTCCATGGATATCGCTGTGGAAGAGGAGCAACTCTCCCAGGCGATTGGCCGTGGTGGACAGAATATTCGACTGGCCAGTGAGCTGTCCGGTTGGAACCTCAACGTGATGAGCGAAGAGGAGTTTGACGAAAAATCTGAGGCAGAGGCTGTTGAAATCCAGAAGAAATTCATGGATCAGCTTGATGTTGATGAAGATGTTGCAGCCATCCTGATTCAGGAAGGGTTCAGTAATGTCGATGAGGTCGCCTATGTTGATGAGACCGAAATGCTGGCGATTGAAGAGTTTGATGAAGAGATCGTTGCTGAGTTGCGTAACCGTGCTCGTGATTATCTGTTGACTCGTGCGATTGCCAATGAAGAGGTATTAGAGAGTGGCGAGCCTGCCCAGGATCTATTGGATCTGGAGGGAATGGATGAGACGCTGGCGCACCGCCTTGCAGCAGCAGGTGTAATCACCAGTGAGGATCTCGCAGAGCAGGCCGTTGATGAGTTGATGGAAATTGATGGCTTGGGCATCGATGAAGAGCGTGCCTCGACGCTGATCATGAAAGCGAGAGAGCCGTGGTTTGCTGAAGAAGAACAGGCTGCCGAGCAGGCATAGCAGTAGCAAGGAGAGCACACCATGTCAAAGGTTACCATCGCCCAATTTGCCGAAGTGGTCGGCACCCCTGCAGATCGACTGCTAGAACAGCTTGCCAGTGCGGGCGTTGATAAGCAGGCGATTACAGATGAGATCTCCGAAGAGGAGAAGATGAAGCTGCTGGGCTTCCTGCGCCAATCGCATGGTGAGGGAAAATCCAGTGGTGGAAAGAAAAAAGTAACCCTCAAACGCAAATCTACTTCTACATTGAAAGTAGGTGGTGGTGCGCGGGCTGCCGGTAAGAGTGTCAACGTTGAGGTCCGTAGAAAACGAGCCGTCGTTAAGCCGGTTGACCAGGCTGCCACTGAAGAGCAGCGCAAGTTGGCGGAAGATCAGCTTCGCAAAGAGCGAGAGAGTCGTGATGAAGAAGATCGTCAGCGCGTACAACAGGATGAGGAGCGCCGTCAGCATCAGTTAAAGATGCGTGAAGAGGAGGAGCGTACCCGTATTGAGGCTGAACGTCGCCAGAAGGAAGAGGCGGATCGCAAGGCGAGAGAGGAAGAGGAGCAGCGCATCCTCAAAGAGCAGGCGCGTCAGGTTGCTGAAAAAGCGGCGACCAAAAAGCGTGAAGAGGAGAAAACCTCAGAGGACCGTCGTGGCCGCAAGAAGGGCGCGAAGCCGGAGACTCGATACGGCCGCAAAGAGCTGCATGTCGCTGGAGGCATGGCGGGGCGCAGAAAGCCGAAGAAATCAAGAAAAGGTGGGCGTGGTCCCAAGATTGAGACGGAACACGGTTTCACCAAGCCAACAGCGCCTGTTGTTGTTGAGGTGCAAGTTCCAGAGACCATCACCATTGGTGACTTGGCGCAGAAGATGTCGGTTAAAGCTGCAGAGCTGATCAAGGTGATGATGAACCTTGGCACCATGGCGACCATCAACCAGATGATCGACCAAGAGACCGCTGCACTGCTGGTTGAAGAGATGGGCCATAAAGCGGTTCTGATGAAGGAGAACGCGATCGAAGAAGAGCTGATGGCGACCGAAGAGATTGAGGGTGAAGGAGAGTCCAGATCCCCAGTTGTTACCATCATGGGTCATGTCGACCATGGCAAGACCTCTCTGCTCGATTACATCCGCGAGTCACAGGTGACCAAGGGTGAGGCTGGTGGAATTACACAGCATATCGGTGCTTACCGAGTCTCTACCGAAAAAGGCGATATCGCCTTCTTGGATACTCCAGGACATGCCGCCTTTACGGCCATGCGTGCGCGTGGTGCACAGGTGACGGATATTGTAATTTTGGTGGTGGCCGCAGATGACGGTGTCATGCCACAGACTGAAGAGGCGATTCAGCACGCCAAGGCTGCAAAGGTCCCACTCATCGTTGCAGTGAACAAGATTGATAAGCCAGAGGCCGACCCTGATCGGGTGAAGAACGAGCTGGCGGCTAAAGAGGTTGTCCCCGATGACTGGGGTGGCGATGTGATGTTTGTCAATGTCTCTGCCCATACCGGTGAAGGGGTGAGTGATCTGCTCGACTCGGTACTGTTGCAGGCAGAGGTTCTGGAGTTGACTGCGGTTTCCGATGCCCCTGCCAAGGGTAATGTGGTGGAGTCTCGCGTCGACAAGGGGCGCGGTGCCGTTGCAACGGTGATGGTACAGAGCGGAACCCTGCGTAAAGGCGATATTCTGCTGGCAGGCCGTGAGTATGGTCGTGTCCGTGCAATGATTAATGAACATGGCGACCAACTCAGTGAAGCTGGCCCCTCGACACCTGTTGAGATTTTGGGTCTCTCTGGTGTGCCAGAGGCGGGTGAAGAGGCATTTGTGGTCCCTAACGAGCGAAAAGCGCGTGAGGTGGCCAACTTCCGCCAAGGGAAGTATCGTGATGTTCGTCTGGCGCAGCAGAAGCAGGCAAGCCTCGACCGCATGTTTGAGAACATGAAGGATGGTGAGGTTCATACTGTCAATATTCTGGTCAAGGCGGATGTACATGGCTCTGCCGAGGCATTGGCTGATGCGTTGCTGAAACTGGCGACAGAAGAGGTGAAGGTGAATGTCGTCTCTTCAGGGGTTGGTGGCATCAACGAATCGGATGCCAATCTGGCTATCGCCTCCAATGCGATTGTGATCGGCTTCAATGTTCGTGCAGATGCCTCTGCCAAGAAGCTGATTGAGTCGGAAGGGATCGACCTTCACTACTACAGTGTGATCTATGATGCGATTGATGAGATCAAGCGCGCGATGGAAGGGATGCTGGCGCCAGAGTTCAAGGAAGAGATCATCGGCCTTGCCGAGGTGCGTGACGTCTTTCGTTCACCTAAGCTTGGTGCCATTGCCGGCTGTATGGTGTCAGAGGGTGTGGTCAAGCGGAACAACCCAATTCGCGTACTGCGTGACAACGTTGTGATCTATGAGGGTGAGCTGGAGTCACTGCGTCGTTTCAAGGATGACGTGAATGAGGTCCGCGCCGGAACCGAGTGTGGTATCGGTGTGAAGAACTACAACGACGTGCGCGAGGGTGATCAGATTGAGGTCTTCGAGCGGGTCGAGGTTGCCAGAACGCTGTAACCCACCATGGCTGATAATGGGCGTTCCCGTAGAGTCGGGGAGCAGATTAAGCGCGGCATCGGTGAGCTGATTCAACGCGAACTTCGTGACCCACGTCTGCAGTGGGTGACGGTGACGGCTGTGCAGGTAACACCAGATTTCTCTCACGCTACCATCTACTTCACTATTTTGGGTGATAGCACCCCAGTGAATGAGGCGCTGCAGGGATTGGAGCGCTCATCCGGATTTCTGCGAACCAAGTTGGGTAAGCAGCTCAAAATGCGTATTGTGCCGCAACTCCATTTCAAACATGATGAATCGATCGAACGCGGAAGCTATATGGAGACGCTGATCGATGAGGTGGTCGCGGAAGACCATTCTCATCATGTTGACGACGAAGAGTAATCATCAGAACAGATATGGGAAGAAGAAAGAAAGGGCGTAATATCTCCGGGATTCTGCTGCTCGATAAGCCGGCCGGAATTACCTCCAATGGTGCGCTGCAGCGCGTGAAGTCTCTCTTTTTTGCACAGAAGGCGGGACACACAGGAAGTCTTGACCCGATTGCGACTGGAATCCTGCCAGTCTGTCTGGGAGAGGCGACCAAATTCTCTGGCTTCCTGTTGAATGCAGACAAAAGCTATCTTGCAGAGTGCCAGTTGGGTGTTGTGACTCGCTCTGGAGATATTGAGGGCGAAGTGGTGAGTGAGCGCCCGGTTGAGGGGATTACAGAAGAGAAGATCACGGCTGCACTGCCGCAGTTTGAAGGGGACATTGAGCAGATTCCCCCGATGCACTCCGCCATTAAAGTGAATGGACAGCCACTCTATAAGCTGGCGCACCAAGGTATTGAGGTGGAGCGAGAGCCTCGTGAAGTAACCATCTATGATCTCGAATTTGTGAGCTACGATGCAGACCAAGAGAAGGTGGTGATTCGTGTGCACTGCTCCAAAGGGACTTATGTACGGACCTTGGTCGAGGATATTGGTGAGGTGCTGGGTTGTGGCGCACATGTGACGGCGTTGCGTCGTATCACTCTGGGCCCTTATCAGGAGCAGGACCTCTTCACTCTGGATCAGCTTGAGCAGATGTATGAGGTGGATAAGTTCTCAATGGATCAGCATCTGCTCACCCTGGATAGTGCGGTAGAAGAGTACGAGTCGGTCACACTGGATGCGGATAGTAGTTACTACGTGCGTCAGGGGCAGCCGGTTCAGATCTCGGGTGCGCCGGATGAGGGGTGGGTGCGGATCTATAACGAAAAAAGTGAATTTCTTGGTGTGGGCGAGATCGATCAGGATGGTCGAGTGGCTCCGCGAAGATTGGTTGCATCGTAACGGTCTGAATCCGTTATAATGCGCCGCTGTGGCAGGGCTTCATCCTAAAGAGGCTCTGGTGCATTGAGCTGACGTCAATGTCGGCCACCTGGTTGTGGATTGAAAATCTTTTCAATTTACTGATTTATTTAATGATTACGTCGCGATTGAGGCGGCGATTTAGGAGAAAGAGAAATGTCTGTAACTGCAGAGCAGAAGAACGAAATCGTAAAGAAACACCAGCGTAGTGAGGGAGATACCGGATCCCCTGAGGTTCAGATTGCAATCCTCACTGCCCGTATCCAGGACTTGACTGGTCACTTCAAAGAGCACAATAAAGACCACCACTCTCGTCAGGGCCTGTTGAAGATGGTAAACCAGCGCCGCAAACTGCTGGATTACCTCAAGCGCAAAGATGCCAGCCGCTATACATCACTGATTGCTGAGCTCGGTCTGCGCCGCTAATTTAATCTATTTTTATCATCGATCCCGTTGCGGGGGATAGCTCCTGCAACGGCTACTGTCAGGAAGAGAAAACGTGAAACCATATATCAAGAGTTTCGAGTACGGGAATCAGACGGTCACTTTGGAGACTGGTGAGGTTGCCCGTCAGGCATCAGGTGCAGTCAAAGTCAGCATGGGCGATACCGTTCTGCTGGTTACTGTGGTTGCAGAGAAAGAGGCTCGGGAGGGGCGCGATTTCTTCCCGTTGACAGTCAACTATCAGGAGAAGTTTTACGCAGCAGGCATTATCCCTGGTGGCTTCTTCCGTCGTGAAGGTCGCCCGACTGAGAAAGAGACGCTGACTTCTCGCCTGATCGATCGCCCAATTCGCCCACTGTTCCCTAAGGGGTTCATGAACGAAGTGCAGGTGATCGCGACTGTGATCTCTTCTGATAAAGATACCGACACTGAAATTCCTGCAATGATCGGCACCTCTGCCGCACTGGCGATCTCTGGTATCCCGTTCCAGGGTCCTATCGGTGCAGCTCGTGTCGGTTACCGCGATGGCGAGTACATCCTCAACCCTGCGTTGAGCGACAAAGAGGATTCGGATCTGGAGCTGAGTGTTGCCGGTACCTCTGATGCGGTACTGATGGTTGAGTCTCAGGCCAACGTCCTCTCTGAAGAGGTGATGCTGGGTGCGGTACTGTTCGGCCACGAGCAGCTGCAGGCGGTGATCAATGCGATCAACGAGATGGTTGCCGATCTGGGTGTTGAGCAGTGGGCATGGGAGCCGGTCGCGGAAGATACTGCATTGACTGGGGCTGTGGCTCAGGCTGCTGGTGACCAGATTACCGAGGTCTACCAAATCTCTGACAAGATGGCCCGTTATGGTCGTATGGACGAAGTACGTGCAGCGATCGTTGATGAGCTGGTGACGGAAGAGGGTGAGTGGGACAAGGACACGGTTAAGGCTGCAATCAGCAAGCTCGAGAAGAAAACAGTACGTGGTCGTATCATCGCGGGCGAGCCTCGTATCGATGGTCGTGATAGCAAGACGGTTCGTCCAATCTACGTCAAGACGGGCGTTCTACCTCGTGCACACGGTTCTGCGCTGTTTACTCGTGGTGAGACGCAGGCGCTGGTTGTGACTACCTTGGGTACCGAGCGTGATGCACAGATCATTGATGCGCTGGAAGGCAGCTTCAAGGATCCGTTCATGCTGCAGTACAACTTCCCGCCATTCTCTGTTGGTGAGACGGGCCGTGTTGGTAGCCCGGGTCGCCGTGAAGTGGGTCACGGTAAGTTGGCGAAGCGTGGTGTTCAGGCAGTGGTTCCTGGTATGGACGAATTCCCATACACCATGCGCGTCGTTTCCGAGATCACAGAGTCAAATGGTTCCAGCTCCATGGCTTCGGTCTGCGGTAGCTCACTCTCGATGATGGATGCAGGTGTACCACTGAAGGCGCCCGTTGCCGGTATCGCGATGGGTCTGGTGAAAGAGGAAGATGGTTTCGCTGTACTGACCGATATCCTCGGTGATGAGGATCACCTTGGTGATATGGACTTTAAGGTGGCTGGTACTGAGGCTGGTATCACTGCGCTGCAGATGGATATCAAGATCACCGGTATCACCCGTGAGATCATGGAAATCGCTCTGGATCAGGCGCGTGATGCGCGTCTTCACATCCTGGATGAGATGAACACAGCGATCAGCACAGCGCGTGACGAGGTCTCTGAGTTTGCACCACGTTATGTCACCATGAAGATCGATCCGGACAAGATCCGTGATGTGATCGGTAAGGGCGGTGTAGTGATTCGTTCCATTCAGGAAGAGACTGGCGTCAAGATCGACCTCGATGATGATGGTAACGTCAAGATTGCCGCCACGGATGGTGAAGCAGCCAATGAGGCGAAGCGCCGCATTGATGACATCGTTGCTGATGTTGAGGTCAACAAGATCTACGAAGGCAAGGTCGTCAAGCTGATGGACTTTGGTGCTTTCGTCAATATTCTGCCTGGAAAGGATGGGCTGGTTCATATCTCTCAGATCTCTGAAGAGCGTGTCGAGAAGGTAAGCGACAAGCTGAGTGAGGGAGACGTGATCAAGGTGAAGGTACTGGAGGTTGATCGTCAGGGCCGTATTCGTCTCAGCATGAAGGCGGTGAATGAAGGCTGATTGAGATTAGTCTGATCAATAGAAAAAGGGGCCTCCGTGGCCCCTTTTTTCTTGTAGAATTTTGTCCATGAAAATCCTGCTGAGTAATGATGATGGTGTCCACGCGCCAGGGCTGCAAACCCTGAGGGATCGAATGGCGCAGATTGCTGAGGTGGTTGTGGTGGCGCCAGATCGTAATCGCAGTGGGGCCAGCAACTCGCTGACACTGGAGCATCCGCTTCACCTTTTTAGTCATCAGAATGGTGACTACTCTGTGGATGGCACTCCAACCGACTGTGTGCATCTGGCGATTACTGGTCTGTTGCAGGAAGATCCCGATCTAGTGATTTCCGGAATTAATGCTGGGGCCAATATGGCGGATGATGTGCTCTATTCGGGGACTGTTGCTGCAGCCATGGAGGGGCGATTCCTTGGGTTGCCAGCCATTGCGGTCTCTCTGGTCTGCAGAGATCAGCACTGTAACCACTTTGAGAGCGGTGCAATCGCGGTAGAGAAGATCTTGCAGCGTCTGGAGGCGCACCCGCTGGTACGAGATACAATTCTCAATATCAATGTCCCCGATCTGCCATGGGATGAGATCAAGGGATTCAAGGTCACCCGGCTGGGTCGACGACACCGCTCCGAGCCAGTGGTCAAGATGCGAGATCCACGCGGCAAAGAGGTCTACTGGGTGGGCGCAGCAGGTAAGGCAGAGGATGGTGAAGAGGGGACTGACTTTCATGCTGTGGAGCATGGTTGGATCTCTGTGACCCCAATTCATACCGATCTCACTCAGCATGATTCTCTGGGTGAGATGGAGCAGTGGCTCTCATGAATGCCGAAGTAGGCTTCATCTCCTCAAGGACCCGTGACCGGCTGATTACCCAGTTGCAGGAGAAAGGAATCAGCAACCATGCAGTGCTGAATGTTATCCGTTCTGTTCCGCGACACCTTTTTGTCGACAAGGCGTTGGAGCATCAAGCTTATGATGACACCGCGTTGCCGATTGGCCATAAGCAGACTATCTCTCAGCCCTATGTGGTGGCACTGATGACCGAGGCGCTATTGAGAAACGGGGTGCCGCAGAAGGTGCTGGAGATTGGTACTGGTTCTGGGTATCAGACGGCAGTGCTCTCCAAATTGGTCCCTAAAATTTATACCGTGGAACGTATTGCTCCGCTGGTCCATGCTACCCGGGAACGTTTTTCCGAGATGGGCATTCTCAATGTAGAGATGAAGCTGGATGATGGTCATATCGGTTGGGAAGAGAAAGCCCCATTTGATGCGATCATTGTGACGGCAGCGCCATCGGGGGTTCCCAAGCGCCTGTTCCAACAGTTGGAGATTGGTGGTCGTATGGTGGTTCCGGTAGGGGCTGAAAATGAGGAGCAGCGCCTGTTGGAATTAACTCGTACTGAAGAGGGGTTTGAGCAAGTGGATCTTGGTTCTGTACGGTTTGTTCCAATGCGCAGTGGAGCACGCTAATGGAGTGGATGAGACGCATGAATCAGCGTGTTGCCACTTGGGCGGACCGTCCCAATGCCGAGCGAATTTTGGGTGGGCTCAGCTTTGCTGAATCGAGTTTCTTTCCGGTGCCTCCCGATGTGCTGCTGGCACCGATGACGCTGGCGCACCCCGATCGAGGTTGGCACTATGCCACCCTGGTGACCATTACATCGGTATTGGGTGGACTGTTTGGCTATCTGATTGGACTCTATGGGATCCATCTGGTTGAGCCAATGATCATTGAGTCCGGTTATGCCGACGCCTACCAGCAGGCACAACTGCTATTTGAGCAGCATGGGATCTGGGTCATATTTCTTGCTGGATTTTCTCCCATTCCCTATAAGCTCTTTACTATTACTGCAGGAGCACTGAGTATGTCACTGCCGCTGTTCCTGCTGGCTTCACTGGTGGGGCGAGGCGGGCGTTTCTTTCTGGTGGCGGCCTTTGTCATCTGGGGAGGAGAGCGCTTTCTCAGTATGGAGCGTGCATGGATGACCCGGATTGGCTGGATTGTGGTGCTGATGGCGGCCACCTACTATTTTCTGTCGGGCGGGTGAAGAGAGTCTATTGATGGCGCCTATGGGACAGTTCTACCACGGTTGGAGAGGAGTGATTGTCGGTGGGCTAATCTTGCTGCTGCTTGCAGGCTGTACCAGCCAGCGTCCTCCAATCTCTCCGGTTGCCAACGAGACCCAACTGGCCGGTGCGATTCCAGACCGCTATACCGTTCGTACCGGGGATTCGCTCTATATGATCGCGATGGAGTTTGATCTTGATTATCGTGACCTTGCCGCCTGGAATGGAATCACCGCGCCCTATCTGATCTATCGTGGGCAGGTACTGCAACTGCACCCCACCATGCAGAACAAACGAGCGCGCGTTGCCACTTCCGGGGATTACTATACCGTTCAGTCTGGAGATACACTCAGCGGAATTGCGGCCCGCTTCGGAGTCAAGATGAGGCAGTTGGCGCAGTGGAACCAGCTCTCCAAGCCCTACCAGATCCATGTGGGTCAGAAATTGAGAGTTCGTGGTGGGGATGCGCGCAAGATCTCTACAAGAGACCAGGAGAAGGCGCGTACTATGGAGAAAAAGAGCCATCGTAACACCAGTGGTGGCTCTTCCTCTGCAAAGGCCACTGCATTGAAGTGGCCCAGTTCTGGGAAGGTCGCCAAGAAATATTCCAAATCTCGTGGCATGACAGGCGTTGAGTTTCATGGCAGGCGAGGAGACCCGATTCGAGCGGCAGGGAACGGGAAAGTGGTCTATAGCGGGAGTGGTCTGGTACGCTATGGAAAATTGTTGATTGTGAAGCATGACAATAATCTGTTGACGGCCTATGCCCACAACAGTGAATTACAAGTGGCTGAGGGTGATCTGGTGAAGGCGGGACAGCAGATCGCGAAGATGGGGAGTAGTGGTACCAATCAGGTGAAGCTCCACTTTGAGGTGAGAAAAAGTGGGAAGCCGATTGACCCAATGCGCTTTCTTTCAAGACGCTAGGAGTCTGTCGGATTTAGGATGCCGTAGCGAGAGAAATCTGATTTGAGGCAAATTTGTTCATCGTTTGAGGCGAATAGCCAAAGCTATTTAACGAAAAGGATGGGGAAATTTGACCAAATTCAGGTTTTTCGCAGTAGGTATTCATAAATCCGACAGACTCCTAGGCAGGGGATCAAAGGGGAGATGAGTGTCTGACTCAGAACAGAAAAAGTTTGCATCCAGCCCCTTGTCGGGGAAAAATCATGATGCGCTCCACCTCTATATGCAGGAGATTCAGGCGTTCTCCCTGCTTACGGCGGATGAGGAGAAATTCTGGGGGCGCAAAGTGCAGCAGGGGGATTTGGATGCACGGAATAGCCTGATTGAGGCTAACTTGCGACTGGTGGTGAGTATCGCACGGCGTTATCAGCATCGCGGCGTAGCACTGATGGATTTGATAGAGGAGGGCAATCTGGGGCTGATGCGTGCAGTGGAGAAGTTTGACCCTGAGCGCGGCTTCCGCTTTTCAACGTATGCGACCTGGTGGATTCGGCAGAGCGTAGATCGGGCCATCATTAATCAGGCTCGAACAGTTCGCCTTCCAGTCCATATCATGCGGGAGATGAATCGCTACCTGCAGGCAGCTCGCCACCTCTCGCAGAGTGGTGGTCATGAGCCTAATTCTGCAGAGATTGCCAGTTTTCTGGAGGGGTCTGAGAAAGAGGTGGATCGCATTTTGGGGTTGCGTGACCAGGAAACATCAACCGACCTGCCCGCTGCCAAAGGATCCAATCGCACCATCGGTGAGGGCATTGAGGATGCCTCGTTGCATAAACAGGATGAGATTTTGCTTCAGGAGGAGATATTCTCCCATCTGAGTGAGTGGCTGGATGGGCTGGATGCCAGAGAGCGTAAGGTGGTGGTTCATCGCTTCGGCCTCCTCGACCAGGAAGAGATGACGTTGGAGAAGCTAGGGCAAGAGCTTGGGGTGACCCGGGAGCGTGTGCGTCAGATTCAGCTGGAGGCGTTACGCCATCTTCACGCCATTCTGGATCGAGCCGGTTATTCAGAAGAGACAGTTCTCTGAGGCGTTTGTTCAGTCTCAAGAATGAGTCCTGCAACCACGCGCCTGCCTTGAGAGAGCAGTAGATTGTAGGTGCGGCAGGCGGCATCGGTTGTCATGATCTCCATCCCGGGAAAGAGTTGAAGCCACTGCTGCTGTTCCGAGGTGTGCCAGTTGACGCGATTTTTTCCGCTGCCAATGATCACAATTTCGGGGGAGAGGGCGATGATCTGTTCCAGATGTGCTCGCTTTAGCTGTGTGGGAGCATCGGGTCCCCAAGTGGTGTCGATCTGATCGGGAGCGAGGAGCAGACTGCGCTCAAAGCGTTGCTCGCCAATGGTGATGCCATCGGCCTCGTAACGGCGAATGGCATACCCCTCGGTCATTGATTCCTGTAGTAGATTCATGGCTCTATTTTCATCCTTTTTCTATTACCCGAATCCCCACTTAGAAAGTTGGCATATAGCACCACGCCCTGCTTCCAATAGGCTCACAAAAAATGCCCGCTTAACCGATGGGTGAAGCTAAGATTTTTTGCAGACCTCTTGAAAACAGGGCCCAGCACTCTATATCCAGTTTCTAAATAGGGATTCGGGTATCGTGCATTTTATCCTTGAGATATACTTTCATGCTCATTTTTATTGGTACCGAATGTTCGGAGTAAAAGGTCTTGATTGAAGATTTTCAGAGAATCAAACGTCTACCCCCCTACGTCTTCAATATCGTCAATGAACTGAAGGCAAAAGCGCGCAAGCGGGGGGAAGATATCATTGATTTTGGGATGGGCAACCCTGATCAGCCAACCCCACAACACATTGTGGACAAGTTGTCTGAGGCGGCGCAGCGCCCTGATACCCACCGCTACTCCATGTCCAAAGGGATTCCACGCCTGCGTCGTGCCATCACCAACTGGTATCGAGATCGCTATGAAGTGGAGCTGGATCCCGAGCGTGAGGCGATTGTCACCATCGGCTCCAAGGAGGGGTTGGCCCATCTGGCGCTGGCGACCGTTGGTCCTGGTGATAGTGTGTTGGTTCCCAATCCGGCTTATCCGATCCACCCTTACGGCTTCATTATTGCCGGTGCAGATATTCGACATGTTCCGCTGGTTGAGTCGGAAGAGGATTTCTTCATCGAGCTGGAAAAGGCGATCAAGGACTCTTGGCCACGCCCCAAAATGCTGGTGCTGAACTTTCCCGGAAACCCAACCACCCACTGTGTGGAGCTGGAGTTCTTCGAGCGCGTCGTGGCGTTGGCGAAAGAGCACAAGATCTGGGTGGTTCATGATCTGGCCTATGCCGATATTGTTTTTGATGGGTACAAGGCACCATCCATTCTTCAGGTCGAAGGGGCCAAGGATGTTGCGGTGGAGTTTTTTACCCTCTCCAAGAGTTACAACATGCCGGGTTGGCGAGTCGGCTTTATGGTGGGCAACCCAACACTGGTTGCTGCGTTGGCGAGAATGAAATCCTATCTCGACTATGGCATGTTTACCCCGATTCAGGTAGCGGCCATTGCGGCACTGGAGGGACCACAGGATTGTGTGCAGGAGATCTGCGATATGTACCGCAAGCGCCGGGATGCGCTCTGTAGTGGGCTGAATTCAGTCAGCTGGTTCGTAGAGCCTCCCAAGGCGACGATGTTTGTCTGGGCACAGATCCCGGAGCACTATCGTGAGATGGGCTCGCTGGAATTTTCCAAAAAGCTGCTGAAAGAGGCCAGGGTAGCGGTCTCTCCAGGGATTGGATTTGGAGAATACGGCGATGAATATGTACGTTTCGGATTGATCGAGAATGAGCATCGCACGAAACAGGCGGTTCGCGGCATTCGTGAGATGTTCAAGAAAGATGGCATTCTTGAGAATGATGCATCGACGAATTAATGAGGCTCGACATCATAGAGCCGTCACAGATTGAAAGGGAAGTAGAGAAGGTATGAAACCGGTAAAAGTGGGTATCCTCGGGCTAGGTACCGTGGGGTGTGGCAGTGTAAATGTCTTGACACGCAATGCAGAAGAGATCGCACGTCGTGCGGGGCGTCAGATTGAGGTCAGCATGGCAGCGGTGAGAGATCTTGATCGCCCAAGAATTTGTGGTACAGAGGGGATTCGCCTAACGACGGACCCTTTTGAGGTGGCCAACGATCCTGAGGTAGAGATTGTTCTTGAGCTGATGGGTGGTACCGAGTTTGCGCGTGAAGTGGTGCTGGCTGCGCTGGAGCAGGGTAAGCATGTGGTGACTGCCAATAAGGCGCTGATTGCCACCCATGGTAATGAGCTATTTGAACTGGCGCAGAAGAAAGGGGTGATGGTTGCCTTTGAGGCAGCGGTTGCTGGCGGGATTCCGATCATCAAATCTGTGCGTGAAGGGCTCTCTGCGAACCAGATTCAGTGGCTTGCAGGCATCATTAACGGTACCGGTAACTTCATTTTGACTGAGATGCGCGACAAAGGGCGCGCTTTTGAGGATGTGCTCAAAGAGGCGCAGGAGCTGGGCTATGCCGAGGCAGATCCCACCTTTGATGTCGAGGGGATCGATGCGGCACACAAACTGACGATTCTTGCCTCGATCGCCTTTGGGGTTCCGCTCAAGTTTGAGCAGGCAATGACCGAAGGAATCACCAAAGTGACTGCAGAGGATGTTGCCTATGCAGAAGAGCTGGGTTATCGCATCAAACACCTTGGTGTGGCGCGTAAGACTGAGAATGGTGTTGAACTACGTGTTCACCCGACCCTGATCCCGGAGCGCCAGCTGATTGCCAATGTGGATGGCGTGATGAATGCGGTGTTGGTGATGGGCGATGCAGTGGGGCCAACCCTCTACTATGGTGCCGGTGCGGGTGATGAGCCGACCGCCTCTGCGGTGGTTGCGGATACGGTCGATGTGGTTCGTGCCATGACGGCGGATCCGGAGAATCGCGTGCCCCATCTTGCCTTCCAGCCTGACTCACTGGAGGATCTGCCAATTCTACCGATTGAGCAGATCGAGACTGCCTATTACCTGCGCATCGCGGTGGAGGACAAGCCAGGTGTGCTGGCGGATATCACCCGCATTTTGGGTGAAAATGAGATCAGTATCGAGGCCTTTATGCAGAAGGACAATACCGATGGCAGTAGCCAAGTACCCATTGTGTTGCTGACCCATAAGACTCAGGAAGGGAAGATGAATCAGGCGATCCGTGCAATTGAGGCACTGGACTGTGTAGACGGATCGGTCATGCGTATCCGTATGGAAACCTTAGATTAAGAGAGAAGAGCAATGACATTTCGTACCCGTTACACTGGATTGATTGAAAACTACCGCGACCGTCTTCCGGTGAGTGAAGAGACCAAAGTGATCAGCCTGGGCGAGGGCAATACCCCGCTGATCCAGTTGCAGAATATCCCTGCCGATCAAGGAGTCGATGCGGATATCTACGTCAAGTATGAGGGGCTCAATCCGACCGGATCGTTTAAGGATCGCGGCATGTGCATGGCAGTCACCAAGGCCGTGGAAGAGGGAAGCAAGGCAATTATCTGCGCCTCTACAGGTAATACCTCTGCAGCGGCAGCGGCTTATGCAGCACGCGCCGGGATTACCGCATTTGTACTGATTCCCGATGGCAAGATTGCATTGGGCAAGCTGGCGCAGGCGATGATGCATGGTGCCGTAGTCATCCAGATCAAGGGCAACTTCGATGCGGGGATGCAGCTGGTCAAGGAGATTGGTGAGAATACGCCAGTCACCATTGTGAACTCCATCAACCCCTTCCGTCTACAAGGACAGAAGACGGCAGCCTTCGAGATTGTAGAAGAGCTGGGTCAGGCGCCAGACTACCACTGTCTGCCGGTGGGTAATGCGGGCAATATCTCCGCGCACTGGATGGGCTACAAAGAGTATGCTGAAGATGGGATAGTTTCTAATCGTCCCAAGATGGTGGGTTATCAGGCGGCGGGCGCAGCACCCTTCATGCGTGGTGAGATGGTTGATGAACCAGAGACCGTCGCGACCGCGATCCGTATTGGCCATCCTCAGAGCTGGGACAAGGCGTGGAAGGTTAAAGAGGAGTCCGAAGGGTGGTTTGATGAGTGCAGTGATGAAGAGATTCTGGCCGCACAGAAACTGCTTGCTGAGAAGGAGGGCGTCTTCTGTGAACCTGCATCTGCCACCTCAGTGGCTGGTGCGCTACGTGACCTCAAGAGCGGCAAGATTCCAGCTGGTAGCAAGGTGGTCTGCACCTTGACCGGACATGGTCTGAAAGATCCGGATACCGCGATTAAGCAGAGCACACGTCCATTGATCACGGTTGATGCAACGCTGGATGAGGTCAAGGAAGTGATTCTGGATAATATGTAACGGTTAACCGTAATGTTGATGAAAGGGCTATAGGGCATGGTTCTGTAGCCTTTTTTTGTGTAACAATTTGTAACGAAAAGGAAAAAAATAATTTGGTAATATGAAGACGTTGAGCGGTTAACGTTATAAATTATACGGAATTTGTATAGTGCGGCCTCCATGCGGAAAGGCCAAGTTTCTCATAAATTTTCGTTTTGATTTGATGTGGCAGTTGTTAGAAGGTTAAAAAATGGCAGGCTTAAAGCGCATTATCTTAATCGATACAGGACTCTTTCCAGGGAGAGATACTTTTCTGGATGTCAGTGGCCATACAACTGCCACAGGGACAAACGGCTCTGGCAAGACTTCGCTGATTTTGCTGATTCCCTTCTTTTATGGTCATGAGCCCCGATCACTCTCAACCCATGCAGCGGATAAGCAGAGTTTTGTCGATTTCTACCTTCCTAGAGTCAGTAGCTTACTGATATTCGAGTATGAAAACCACCTGGGAGAAGGAGTATGTGTTGTTGCCTCTCGATCTGTCTCGGGGTCGAGTGTGGTATACCAGTTCGTTAATGCCGCTTATGCGCCAGAGCTCTTTGTCAACGATAATGACAACTGTTTTTTTAATCGAGATGAGGTCTCTCATCAATGGGATCGTCTTGATATAGAGCACTCACCCAAGATTCAGAATATCAGAGAGTATCGCTCGATCATCCAGCATGACACCAAGGTGATCCGATATTCATCAGAACGCAAGAAGCTACAGAGAATTGCGCAAAGCTATGCTTTAGGAAGTCGGAAAGACCCATTGCAGCACATGGAGAAGGTGACCCACTCAATTCTTACTGGGGTTGGAAGCATCTCTGGTATCAAGTCCATTCTTGCATCCATCCTGGAGAAGAAAATCGAGATCCCTTCTGCTCCGAAGAATGATAAGGCTATTGGCTCCTTTCAGGGGGCTTTGAGCGATTTTGAAACCATACTCAAGAGGGGAAAAATACCTGAAGCAGTTCGGGAGATGAACAAGTACCACTCTATTCGAGAGGAGCTTCGAAATATCCGTTTTCTCCTTGAGCAGAAAATGGTGGAGGGCAGTGAAGAACTTGAGCTGAAAAAAGAGAAGCTTGATCAGCTGGTGCTGTCCAACAGTAAAGCAAAAGCCAAACGGGATGAGGCTATCGAAGAGCTTACTGAAAGTGAGATTAAGGCCAGGAAAGAGAGTGAGAGTGCGGGTAAGCTAGTGTCCCGCGTCCTGAAAAAGAAAGAAGAGTATGAAGAGAAGGATGCAGAACAGGCGAAGCGTAAGCTGGAAACAGTCAGTGAACTGCAGTCCAGAGAGAGTGTAGCTAAATCGAGATATGAAACACTAATCGGGGAGTTCAAGGAGCTTGAGGAAGAGCATAGTAAGCGTAAAGATAAACTTCAATTGGCTCACGATGCCTTGGTACAGTCAAAGAAGGGTGAGATTGCTGAAATCAAATTGAGGTTGGTGCAGCTTAATAGTGACCAAAAAGTTGAAGAAAATAAGTTGGAGCAAGAGAAGCTGATTGATATCAGTCGTATTAACTCCCAGCGTGCGGAGAAAAGAACAGAGTTAGCACAGAACCTTGCTACGCTCGAAGAGCGACTGAAGCACTCTTTTAAAACACCTGAAGAAGATGCGATTATCTCCAGTCGAACAGACCAGCGGGATGGCTTGATAAATGAGCAAAATGGACAGCAGGAAGAGTTCAATCGTATCCGTCAAGAGAAGGGAGGGGCAAAAGGAAAGTTGGATGATCTTGTTCGTCAGTATGAAGATCAGCATGAATCGGTCAAGGGTTTAAAGAGTCGCAAGCAACAGCTACTTAAAGACTACAATCCTAAAGACAGCACTTTTCTTTCAGCGCTGAAACAGTCAGATCCTGCTTGGAGTGAAACGGTTTCCAAGGTGATTAGTGGGGAGCTATTGCATCGAACAGACCTATCGCCAGAATTGATTGAGCAGGCCGAAAAACTCCTGTACGGCTGGGATCTTGATCTATCCAGAATTGAGTTGCCAGATTTTGCACAATCTGATGAATGGCTCAGGGAGGCTATTGATAGGCTGGAGCGTAAGATCATCAATGAAAAGGAGGTGCGAGAAACCTGGAACCAAAGTGTTGAAAAGCAGCGTGCTGATTTGAAGGGGTTGGAGGAAGCGTATGAACTACAGAAAACTACTCTTGCTCAAGTCTCAGGAAATCTAACGGCAGCAAACGAAGCGCTTGCTATATACCTTAGTGATGTTGATGCCCTTGTTGCAGAACGGAAAAAGCAGGAAAAGCAAGAGGCGGATGACCTTGCATCCAAGATTGATAAATTCGATATCGAGACCAAATTGTTAATAAGTGCTGTTGCAGACCAGTACCGGGAGAGCCAGAACAATGTAATCGGTAACTTTGGAATCCAGATTGGAGATCAAGAAAGTCGAAAACAATCCATAACGGATGAGATTACAAGTGCTGAAAAACAGCACAAGCTGGATATCAGGCAAGCAGAGGATGACTATTTTCAGCTTCTCTCTGAAAATGGAGTAGACGAAGAGATAGTTAAAACTGCCGATAGTGAGCGACAAAAGCTGAAAGAGGAGCTTCAGTCTGTTGAAAATTCCAGGCCATTTGTCCGTGAATATACGGAGTGGCTGGAGGCGGTATGGAGCAACTTAAATCAGTACGAAAGTGATGCCAGAGATGCCAATTCAACTCATCAGGATTTCTACAGTCAATTAGAGCAGGCCAAAAAGGAGCATCGCAACAAGCGAACCAGAGAGAAGAAGAAGGTGTCTGCTGCACAGGAGGAGATCAAAAGTCTGGCAGATTTGACCGAGGAGTTATCACGTATATCAGCTGCTTTAGAAAGGGAAAATGTGCCAGCTGAAGAGCCGATCAATCCCCTGGTTCAGGATGTCGATACATTGAAGCAACGTGTTGATACCTTGCTTCATGATAATCATAAGCAGTCCAGAAAGCTGGTTCAGCTCTCACGTGGCGCAACTTTGATTATTAAAGAGTGCCAAACTAAAGCGATCAAAGATGCATGGAGTGCGCATAGCCGCGAGCTTCTTGCAGAATTGAACAAGACTGCGAAGGGTGATGTTACAGAATTTGATGAGCAGTATTTTCATCAGGCTCCCATTGCACTTTCACAGTTTATGGGTGAGGATCTTGAGAAAATTGAAGACCTCTTTTCTGAGCAGGTTGCAGAAACAGCAATGTCTCTGCATGAACTATTTGGAGGGTTAAAGCTCATCTCGGATGAGATTAAGGCGCAGTCATCGTCTCTCTCTGCGGCAATATCTGGAGATGTCGAGTTTAAGGCTTTGGAGGGGGTACGGGTGGAGTTGAAACCTCGCATTGATCAACAGGAGTTCTGGGGAATATTGAAGCAGTTCTCAAAGAAATGGGAGCAACAGCAACAGAGTGACCGCCGTATTGCTACTCCAAAATTCAGTGAGTATGAGCCGCGCTTTATTGAGTTACTCTCTGAAACCCAGCGAATGATTTCACAGGCCAAGATCAGTGACTCTCTGGATACTCATTTCGATCTGGTGATCCATCTTAAAGAGAATGGTCACGAGCGAGTGATACGGTCAGATGCAGATATCAATGGTAGCTCCAGTAAAGGGATTACCTATCTGGCCCTTTGTGTTCTCTTTGCCGGCGTTGTGAGAATGATCCGAAAAGATATGGGGATTCGTATTCACTGGCCAGTAGACGAGATTGGTATTCTCCATTCCGATAATTTTAAGGCCCTTCTCAGAATGCTTGATAAAGAGGGCATTACGATGGTGGGTGCTTTTCCTGATCCAGATCCAGCGAAACTTCGTTACTTTGATCGGTTATATAATGTAATAACTGATTTTGGTGTTGAGATTCTGATTCCCAAGCCGATGCCAAGGAGTGATCTGTGAACCACTCCACAACTTTCCCAGTCGTAATTAATCGCCTGTTGGCTGCTGAAGTGATTTGCGAGAGCTCAACTAAAGGGGAGGAGTTTCTGCTGCTGAAAACGGAGGCGTTTTTCAATGAGGTGGATCGTTATCTCAACAAGATCAATTTGAAGCTAAAAGAGACTCCAGACGGCAGTGGTTTTTATGCAGCTTATCTTGATGCTAGTGGTCATGAAATAGAGATTCGACGCTATTTCAGAGAGGATGTCATGCACTCTCTTCAGCCTTTGGTTGGTGTGCTGCAGTTTATCAAGAGTGCTCAACAGAAAGATCGCCCATTGCGTCCAGGAGATACATTGAACATCTCAGAGATTATTGAGGCGGTTGAGCGTTCTGGAGTGGTTCTGCAGGATGAGTTGGATTACCTCTCCCGTTCTAACCTTTTCAAGAATACAAAGAAAAAGACCAGTGAGCAGGTAGAGGTAATTGTTAAGAGGTTGGTTCAGCATCAGTATCTGGTGGAGCGTAGTGGTAGACCAATTGTCTATATCGCTACAGGGAAGTGGTCACTGGTTTATGAAATGATCGCTTACATCAATGATCATCAGAACAGTGAAGATTCAGATGCAGAATTGGAGGATGCTCAAGGGGAGTTCTTTTGAGTAAAAATCGCCAGGCCACAGAAGATCTGCTAAAGGCACTTTACAAGCATAGAGCGCTGATTAGCCTGATTCACCAAAATGGTTATGCTATTGAAGATGGCGATAACAGTAGTGCGATCACAGAACTGCATAGTTACAGAACTTTATGGAGACCCAATACTGTAGATAGTGATGAGGTGCGTCTCACCCAGTCGTTGTCGAGCACACTTGGCCTTGCGGTCGAGGAGTATGTTGCACGTGATATTGATAAGGATATGGGAGGATATCTTGATCTAATCAAGCGTCAGATTGATGGCTATCAGGCGGCAAAGCGTAGTGCAGCCTATTCAGATAGTGAGACCTATCTCAATCAACTATCGGAGACTGTATATAATCTGATTGAGCATCTGGCTCATGCAGTTAAGTCGACTTGGTACAACATAGACAGTCAGTTTCGTTATGTGCAGACGATAGAGTCCAAAGAACGAGAGGCGCAATATTTGCTTGAGAGTATCAAGAAGCTGCGTAATGGTCTTTCTATCTTCAATACTACCGAGATGCAGCGGCTTGCTGGTAGTGATGCAAAGCTGTTCCGTCTATTGGTGAGTCGTTTACCCAATAATATTGCAATCTTCCGGTCTGAAATTGTTGAGGTCATCGAGCGCCTTAAGGATCTGCTGTTTGAAATGAAAGAGATTCAGATCCAATCCAGAGCACTGCAGTTTGTACATGACCTTTTCAGAAAAAAAGGTGATGAGAGTGAGGTAGATGAGAAATTCTTTCCTATAGAAATGATTAACCGAATTGAGAATAGAGCAGTTCGGGCATATCCAGATGTTGATGCTGTCGTCGATCAACAGCTATTGGAGGGTATTGTAACCAAGCTTACCTCGCAGAGAAGAGAGGAGCATGAGAGAGAAGTTGAGTGTATCAAGGTTCAGTTGAGCGAAACGCCAACTTCAGAAATAGTTGAAAGCGCAGTCGGTCAAGCGGTCACTCTGTTCTTTGAGCGGGTCGCTAAGAAGGGTGAGGCAAGCGTTAGTGATAGCAGAGATTTGATTCCTGAAGAGGATGTGCCTATTTCCGCTGAGGTATGGATGTTTAGCGTAATGGCGCGCTATAACATTATGCAAGATGGTGATAGGAAGTGCTTTACGTTGCGTCGCATTGCTGAACAGGATCATTATTTTAATGGCGTCCACTATGTTGAAGATATCTTCTTTAAGGCAGTACAGGAGTAGCTATTGAATCAGCAGCTCTATAGTGCAATGCGTAATCTGGTTATCCAGAACGAATCTAGATTGCGCCTTGGCAGGACATCAAGGCAGATTGTAGATCTGTTTGGTGTAGGCAAAGAAGCAGGAGGAAGCGTTCTGTTTTCAGAGGAGGATATCTCACGGCTCATCAGTAAGATAAAAGAGCAGTATGGTCATGATCTTAGATTCGATAGAGAATTTGAGGAACTCTCTCAAGGGCGTTATGAGATGAGCAAGGTTTCTGTAAATGAAAAAGAGAGTCCGAAAGCAGTTTTTGATCGATATATACAGGTCACCTCAAATGGTGAAATCCCTATGAGGCAGGGAGGTGTGCGAGTACCGAACAAAACGTTGTTGATGTGTGATCATGATGATGTGCTCTGGGAGCGGGTGGATGCAGTGGTTATAACTGAGAACGGAGTTGCTGCTCAGCGATGGCAGGAAGCTGAAGTTGATGGTCTTCCAGTAGTGACCGTTATGATTTATCGAGGGCATGACTATCTGGCTAAACATGTCCTGAACGCTGTTGAGTTAGCCAAGGAGTACCAGTGCAAGATATATGGATTTTTTGATGTTGACCCAAAAGGATTGGAGCTGGGGCTTTCCCTTGAGGCGGATGGGGTAGTGATTCCAGCAGTGCTGGACATTGAGGATCTTTCGTATAGAGATCGATATCAAGATCAGATTGGATACCTTGGTGGTCTTGAGAATAAAGTGCCTGAATCTCTTAGAGAGTATTACCATTGGATGACATCCGGTCGAGTGGCAATTAATCAGGAATTGTTGATATCAAGAAAGGTGAGTTTGGTGGTTCATGAAGTGGCTTGAGGTGTATAAGCAGGATCAGTAGGTAATGATATGATGAATATGTCAATGCTAGTTAATGAGGTGGTGTATGAGGACAGTCGTAGATATTCCAGATGAGCAGATTTCTCTCCTTAAACAGGTCGGAGAACGAGACCATCTCTCTCGTGCCGAGATGGTACGCCGTGCAGTTGCAGATTACATTGCCAAGTGTATGAATGTTACAAAGGAAGATGGCAGTTTTGGTCTCTGGAAAGATCGCAGGGAGGATGGGGTTGCCATGCAGCAGAGGTTGCGTAAGGAGTGGGAGCCTTGAAGGCGCTACTGGATAGTAATATTTTGATTGATTACCTCAATGGGATTGTAGATGCCAAGGTAGAGATTGAGCGGTATACCTCACCTATGATCAGTGCAATCAGCTGGATGGAAGTGATGGCGGGAGCAAGTCGGGATGAAGAGGGGGTTGTACGTAGATTTCTCTCTCGTTTTATTCAGGTGCCAGTCGATCATCAGGTTGCCGAGTTGGCAGTAGAGATACGCAGGCGTACCAGAATTCGATTACCTGATGCGATTATCTGGGCCTCGGCTCAGTCGGAAGAGGCACTGTTGGTGAGCCGTAACAGTCGGGATTTTCCAGAGGATGATCCCGGTGTTCGCATTCCTTATTCTGTGTAGCTTGATTTTGGATGGAAAATTTTCATGTAGCCCCGGTTCATCTGGTGCCTGACTGGGATGTGCTGCGCCTGTTCCAGTTTGAGCCGGGAGAGATCCCGCAACAGACCCAGCAGCAGCTGATTGAGCTGTTGACCCCACTGTTTGCAGAGCATCAAATGGTGTTGAGTTACCAGAGTGATCTGCGTTGGCAGCTGCAGCTGCCAAAACGGGAACCAGTCTTGACCACCCCCATTGATTGGGCAACCGGCCATAACCTCCATCAGGCAATGCCGCGAGGAGAGAGTGCACTGCGCTGGAAACAGATTCTCAATGAGGCACAGATGGTGCTGCATGGTGCGCCGATCAATCAACAACCGGATCAGTTGGCGGTTAACGGCATCTGGGTCTGGCGGGATCCCTCGCTGATGGATCGGCTGCGTCACCGCTGGAGTCAGCGTTCATGAGGGTGGTCGAGCGCAGTGTGCCAGAAGGTGAGCCACTGCAGGGGCTCTCGCCACTGCTTGATCGGATCTACCGTGCTCGCGGGGTGACTCACTCTGATCATCTGGATCACGCCCTGAAGCGGCTGTTGCCGATCTCCTCGTTGATGAATGTCGAGCGTGCAGCAGAAGTCGTAGCAACCTCGATTCATAACCGAGAATCGATGGTTGTGGTGGGGGATTATGATGCCGATGGGGCAACGGCCTGCAGTGTCTGTATGCGGGGGCTGGGGGCGATGGGTGCCAATATTCGCTACATCGTGCCCGACCGGAAAAAACATGGCTATGGCCTCTCTCCACAGCTGGTTGAGTTGGCGTTGCAGCATGAACCACAACTGCTGATCACGGTGGATAACGGTATCTCCAGTGTTGAGGGGGTGGCTGCTGCAAAGGCGTACGGGATGAAGGTGGTGGTGACGGATCACCATCTGCCGGGTGAGATGTTGCCGGATGCCGATGTGATCGTGAACCCCAATCAGCCAGGCGATAATTTTGCCAGCCCTCATCTGGCGGGGGTCGGGGTCGCCTTCTATCTTGTCTGTGCAGTAAAGCAGACGTTGCAGCATGATTTTAATCCAGCCACCCTGCTTGATCTGGTGGTAGTAGGGACGGTGGCTGATGTGGTGCAACTGGATCAGAACAACCGGATTCTGGTGCAACAGGGTATCGAGCGCATTCGGCGTGGCCTCTGCTCACCCGGCATCTCCGCGCTGCTGGAGGTATCCAAACGGGAGCAGGCGCGTGTTGTCGCCACCGATTTCGGCTTTGGTGTGGGGCCGAGGATCAATGCCGCTGGAAGAATGACAGAGATGGGGGCGGGGATTGAGTGCCTCCTTGCTGAAACACTGCAGCAGGCACAGCTGCAGGCGCAGGCCCTTGACCAGATTAATCGTCAGCGGCGAGAGGTGGAGGGGGAGATCCGCGAAGAGGCGGAGCAGATCATCGCCTCATTGCATATGGAACGCAGCCAGCACGCCGCCGGGATTGCCCTCTATCAGCCCCACTGGCATGAGGGGGTGATCGGAATTGTTGCGGGAAGAATCAAGGAGCAGATGCACCGCCCGACGGTGGTCTTCGCCAGAGGGGAGGATGGGGTGCTCAAGGGGTCGGCGCGATCCATTTCGGGTCTTCATCTGCGAGATCTGCTGGATGCACTGGCCAAACAGCAGCCGGGGCTGATCCTCAAGTTTGGAGGACATGCCATGGCGGCAGGATTGTCGATTGAAGCGGTCGATTTTGACCGTTTTCGACTCGCCTTTGAGCAGCTGGTGGCGGAGACTGTGAGTGAGGATCTGCTGGAAGAGGTGCTGTTGGTCGACGGTGCGCTTGATGCTGATGAGTGTTCGCTGGAGAGCGCAGCGATGTTGCAACAGGCCGGGCCGTGGGGGCAGGGATTCCCGGAGCCCTGCTTCCGTAACCAGTTTCTGCTGGAGCGTTGGCGAATCGTCGGTGAGCGCCATCTCAAGCTCTGGGTGAGAGCCCCAGGAAGTGGTGAGGTACTGGATGCGATTGCTTTCAATCAGGCAGAGATTCCACTGCCGGAGGCAGGCGGTCTGTTGGATCTGGTCTATCGCCTCGATATCAATCGCTGGCAGGGGAGAGAGACGCTTCAATTGATGGTTGAGGCGGTGATTCAGGCGGATGAGCGCACAACAGAGCGTGTATAATCAGCCCCTATTTTTGGCACCCCCGATAACGGATATTGAGTGATGATTGAGATCAATCCCATCTACAACCAGATCAAAGAGCTGCAAGGGCGTACCGAGTCCCTGAGGGGGTACCTTTGACTATGCTGAAAAGTCTGAACAGTTAATTGAAGTCAATCGGGAGCTGGAGTCTCCCGAGGTCTGGAATGAGCCGGAGCGGGCGCAGGCGCTGGGGCGCGAGCGTTCGATGCTGGAGAAGGTGGTCAATGGGCTGGATGAGCTGGCCTCTGGTGCCGATGATGCCCGTGAGCTGTTGGAGATGGCCGAGGCGGAGGATGATGAAGAGACCGTCAACGAGGTGGTCGCCGACCTTGAGAACCTGACCCGGCGCATTGAGACGCTGGAGTTTCAGCGCATGTTCTCCGGCCAGCAGGATAGCTCCAATGCCTATATCGATATTCAATCTGGCTCGGGTGGTACTGAGGCACAGGACTGGGCCGAGATGCTACTGCGGATGTACCTGCGTTGGGGAGAGCGAAAGGGGTTTGATGTAGAGTTGATGGAGGCCTCAGCGGGTGAGGTTGCAGGGATCAAGTCGGCAACGGTTCAGCTCAAGGGGGAGTATGCCTTTGGCTGGTTGCGAACCGAGACGGGTGTGCATCGCCTAGTGCGTAAATCTCCATTCGATTCAGGCAATCGTCGCCACACCTCCTTCTCTTCGGTCTTTGTCTATCCCGAGGTGAATGAGGATATTGAGGTCGACATCAATCCAGCCGATCTACGGGTTGATACCTACCGTGCACAGGGTGCGGGCGGTCAGCACGTCAACACCACCGATTCGGCGGTACGCATTACCCATGAGCCCTCAGGAATTGTGGTGCAGTGCCAGAATGAGCGCTCACAGCACAAGAACAAGGCGACCGCAATGAGCATGCTGAAGGCGAAGCTCTACGAGATGGAGCTGATGAAGCAGAATGAAGAGAAGCAGGCGGCGGAAGATGCCAAGTCCGATATCGGATGGGGTAGCCAGATCCGCTCCTACGTGCTCGACCAGTCACGAATCAAGGATCTCCGTACCGGCCATGAGACGGGTAATACCCAGGCGGTGCTGGACGGGGATCTCGATCCATTTATCGAAGAGAGCCTGAAGTCAGGCCTGTAGCAGAAGAGAGACCGATGTCAAAAGAAGAGAGTGTCGCGGTTGATGAGAACCGCCTGATTGCTGAACGTCGCCAGAAACTGGATGCACTGCGTGAAGAGGGTAACGCCTTCCCTAACGATTTCCGTCGCAATGTGATGGCGGGTGAGCTTCATGCCGAGTATGAGTCGATGGATGGCGAGGCGCTGGAGTCGGAAGGAATTCGGGTTGCTGTGGCTGGCCGGATGATGGCGAAGCGGGTGATGGGCAAAGCCGCCTTTACCCATGTGAAGGACATGAGTGGCAAGATCCAGCTCTTCATCCAGCGCGATGCATTGCCAGAGGGTGTCTATGCCGCCTTCAAGAAGTGGGATCTCGGCGACATTATCGGTGCCGAGGGGGTGATGTTTCGCACCAAGACCGGGGAGCTCTCGGTCAAGGTCGATAGTCTGCGCCTGCTGACCAAATCGGTTCGACCACTGCCGGAGAAGTTCCATGGCCTGACCGATACCGAGGCGCGCTATCGTCAGCGCTATATTGACCTGATCATGAATGATGCCTCACGCGAGGTGTTCAAGACACGTGTGCAGGTGATTCAGTACATTCGTAATTTCCTCAATGATCGCGGCTTCATGGAGGTGGAGACGCCGATGATGCAGGCGATTCCTGGTGGCGCGACGGCACGCCCCTTTGCGACTCACCACAACGCACTGGATATGGATCTCTTTTTGCGCATTGCACCGGAGCTCTACCTCAAGCGATTGGTGGTCGGTGGCTTTGAGCGGGTTTACGAAATTAATAGAAATTTCCGGAATGAGGGGCTCTCCACGCGCCACAATCCCGAGTTCACCATGATCGAGTTCTATGAGGCCTATGCCGATTACCGTGACCTGATGGATATCACCGAGGCGATGCTGCGCGGGATTACCGAAGAGGTACTGGGCTCAACAGAGGTTCATTATCAGGGTGATACGTATGACTTTGGCCGCCCCTTCGCGCGGATGACAGTGAAAGAGTCGATTCTTCACTTCAACTCGGATCTGACTGAAGCGGACCTGGATGATCTCGACAAAGCGCGTGCAGTGGCCGAGAAGCTGGAGATTCCGCTGAAAGCGTCTTATGGACTGGGCAAGGTGCAGATTGAGATCTTTGAGAAGACCGTGGAGCATCGTTTGATGCACCCAACATTCATTACCGCCTACCCAACTGAGGTCTCCCCGCTGGCGCGGCGCAGCGATGAAGACCCATTTGTGACCGATCGTTTTGAGTTCTTTGTGGGGGGGCGTGAGATCGCCAACGGCTTCTCGGAGCTGAATGACTATGAAGATCAGGCGGAGCGTTTCCGTGCCCAGGTTGCAGAGAAGGAGGCCGGGGATGATGAGGCGATGCACTATGACGAAGATTACGTCACGGCGCTGGAGCACGGAATGCCCCCAACTGCAGGAGAGGGGATTGGTATTGATCGCCTGGTGATGCTCTTCACTGACTCACCATCGATTCGTGATGTGCTGCTCTTCCCTCACATGAGACCAGCGGGTTAGGGTTAACAATGCCCCCGATTGTTGAACAGAGTGGGCTCAACTGGGTCGATCTGATTATTCTTGGGATCGTTGTGCTCTCATCTGGAATCAGTCTGTTGCGAGGGTTTTTTAAAGAAGCAATTTCACTCACCAGTTGGATTATCGCCTTCTGGGTGGCCGTCCGCTTTGCGAGCGAACAGGCGGCACTGTTGGAGCCACTCATTGAGACCCCATCCCTTCGAACTGGTGTCGCATTTGCTGTATTGATGTTGATCACACTGATTATCGGCTCGCTGGTCAACCATGCGATACAGGGGCTGATCGACTTTACCGGTCTTGGTGGGCTTGATCACCTGATGGGAATGGTGTTTGGGGCGGTAAAAGGGGGACTGATTGTGATGGTGCTGGTGACGCTTGCAGGGTTGACTGCGTTGCCTCAGGATCCGTGGTGGAGGGAATCCATGTTCCTCGTCTATTTTCAAGAAGCCTCTTTCTGGTTACAGAACTATTTTCCAGAACACCTGAGAGGCTATTTTTCGTATTATACTGCCTCGCTATAGCAGAAGATTGGTTGAACCCCTATGTGTGGAATCATTGGTATCGTATCAAGTGCCCCCGTCAATCAGGCGCTCTATGATGGACTGACGGTATTGCAGCATCGTGGTCAGGATGCTGCAGGCATCATGACTTGTGACCAGAGCAAGGTCTTTCTCAGAAAGGCCAACGGGCTGGCCAAGGATGTTTTTCATACCCGTCACATGCTGCGTCTGCAGGGAAACATGGGGATTGGTCATGTTCGCTATCCGACGGCAGGGTGTGCCTCTTCCGCAGAGGCGCAACCCTTCTATGTCAACTCACCCCATGGAATCGCACTGGCCCATAACGGGAACCTAACCAATGCGGCACAGATCCGGCGTGACCTCTATTTGGAGGATCTGCGCCATATCAATACCGAGTCTGATTCAGAGATCTTGCTGAATGTCTTTGCGCATGAGCTGCAACATATGGGCAAGCTACGGTTGGAAGTGGAAGATGTCTTCTCTGCTGTCGCCGGAGTGCACCGTCGCTGCGAAGGGGGATACAGTGCTGTGGCACTGGTCACTGGTTATGGTGTGGTCGCCTTCCGTGATCCTTTTGGGATTCGTCCGCTCTGCATAGGAGAGCGTGAGGATGAGCACGGTCGCAAGGAACATATCGTCGCTTCCGAGAGTGTGGCGATCGATACGCTGGGTTACCGGCTGATTCGTGAGGTCGATCCAGGTGAGGCGATCTATATCAGTGCAGATGGAGAGATGCACAGTAAACAGTGTGCAGAAAACCCAACACTCTCCCCCTGCATTTTTGAGCATGTCTATTTTGCCCGTCCGGACTCGATTCTGGATAACGTCCATGTCCACAAGGCACGATTGCGGATGGGGGAACGGTTGGCGACCAAGATTTTACGGGAGTGGCCCGACCACGATATTGACGTGGTGATTCCGATCCCGGATACCAGCAGAACAGCAGCCTCGCAGCTCGCCTATTCGCTGGATGTGGTTTATCGTGAGGGGTTCATCAAGAACCGCTATATTGGTCGCACCTTCATTATGCCTGGACAGAAGTTGCGCAAGAAGTCGGTCCGGCAGAAGCTCAACCCACTTGGGCTGGAGTTCAAGGGGAAGAATGTGCTGCTGGTGGACGACTCCATTGTGCGTGGCACTACCTCGGCCCAGATTATTGAGATGGCTCGCAATGCGGGTGCCAATAAGGTCTATTTTGCCTCTGCGGCGCCGCCGGTGCGCTATCCCAATGTCTATGGGATCGATATGCCGGTTGCATCGGAGCTGATTGCTCATGGACGCACGGAAGAAGAGGTTGCCGAGTGGATTGGCGCCGACCGCCTGATCTTCCAGGATCTACAGGACCTGATTGATGCGGTACAGGAGGGCAATCCGCAGATCCGGCAGTTTGATACCTCTGTGTTTGATGCCAACTATGTCGCCGGAAATATTGATGACGCCTATCTGGACGAGCTTGAGGCAACGCGCTGTGATGCAGAGAAGAGCAATCGTGATAGAGAGGATGATGGTGAGGTGCTGGGCGTCTACAACTCGAACTAGAAACATCTTGGAGTGGGGGAGGTAAACGATGATTGATCCGAAGAAGTACGGTTTCTCCACCCTTGCCGTTCGTGCGGGGCATGAGCGCACCCAAGAAGGGGAGCATGGTGAGCCAATCTTTCCCACCTCCAGTTTTGTCTTTGACTCTGCTGAGCAGGCTGCCGCCCGCTTCTCAGGAGAGGAAGAGGGAAATATCTACGCTCGCTTCACCAATCCGACCGTCAAGATTTTTGAACAGCGTCTCGCCGCTCTGGAGGGGGGAGAGCGTGCAGTAGCCACCTCATCAGGAATGGCTGCAATTCTTGCAACTTGTATGGGCGTACTGAAGTCTGGAGACCATATTGTGGTCTCTCGCAGTGTGTTTGGTACGACTGTTGTGCTCTTCAACCAATTCCTCTCCAAGTTTGGAGTAGATGTGACGTTTGTCTCCCTGACCGACCTTAAGCAGTGGGAGCAGGCCATTCGACCCAATACCAAGCTCCTGTTTCTGGAGACACCAGCCAACCCCTTAACTCAGATCGGAGATATCCGGGCTCTGGCCGATTTGGCCCATCAGCATGGTGCACTATTGGCGGTGGATAATGTTTTCTGCACGCCTGCACTACAGCAGCCGTTGGCGCTGGGGGCGGATATTGTGACTCACTCGGCGACCAAATATCTGGATGGTCAGGGGCGTGCCGTGGGTGGTGCTGTGGTCGGCTCTGAGGCACTGATTGGCGGGGATGTTTATAGTTTCTTGCGCACTGCGGGACCGACCATGAGCCCGTTCAATGCATGGATCTTCCTCAAAGGACTAGAGACTTTGAAGTTGCGTATGGAGGCACACACCCGGAATGCCACTGCGCTCGCTGATTGGCTGCAGCAGCAGTCTCAGGTGAGTCAGGTCCACTATCCAGGGCTGGAGAGCCATCCCCAGTACGATCTTGCAGCGGCGCAGCAGCAAGGGGCGGGCGGCATTCTATCCTTTGAGTTGGAAGGGGGAAAAAAGGCGGCCTGGGCGCTGATCAATGCCACAGAGATGATCTCCATTACGGCTAACCTCGGGGATACCAAGAGCACCATTACCCATCCAGCTACTACCACGCATGGGCGCCTTAGTCTTGAAGAGAAGACGCTGGCGGGGATCAGTGATGGATTGATTCGAGTTGCGGTTGGACTAGAGGAAATTGAGGATCTGAAGCGGGATCTCGGGCGTGGGCTCTGACCCAAGAGAAAACCTATTCGAAGAGGCAGGCCGAGTGCTTGCGCTCTCTGATCTGTCGCAGAAATTAATTGAGACGGAGCAGCTCTATCTGCGCTGGAAATCTGACCGGCTCTCTCAAGAGGTGCTCTCTCCACCAGCACCGATCCAACAAGAGGCGGGGCGTCCCGAGAAACCGGAGCTGGTGCCACCACGCAAACTGAAGCGGCGACGATTGGGGAGCCCAACCGGACATGCATCAATGATCCATGCCATCGCCCATATTGAGTTCAATGCGATCAATCTTGCGCTGGATGCAGTCTACCGTTTTCGTGATATGCCTGCGGAGTATTACGATGATTGGCTGCGGATTGCCGATGAAGAGCGCTACCATTTTCAACTGGTGCAGGGGCGGCTCAATCGATTGGGTTTTGAGTATGGGGACTTTCCTGCTCATAACGGCCTCTGGGAGACCGCGCAGCAGACTGCGGAGGATGTGTTGCTACGGATGGGACTGGTCCCACGCATTCTGGAGGCGAGAGGACTTGATGTGAATCCTGGCATTATGGAGAAGCTGCGAGAGATTGGGGATGAGGAGAGTCAACCGATTCTAGAGGTGATCCTACAAGATGAGGTAGGGCATGTGAAGGCAGGAACCCGCTGGTTCCGTTATCTCTGTGAGCAGCGCGACCTAGATGCCGATGAAACCTTTGAAGAGATGGTGAGAGACTATTTGCCACATACCATTCGAGGTCCCTTCTATGAACCGGGCCGGAGAGCGGCGGGCTTTAGTGACCGAGAGATGAGCTTTCTACAGCAGCTCGACCAGGAGAATCGTGGGATTACCAGCTCTGCTGGCTGAACGCCCCATTGCTATAAATCAAGACATTGTCTGTGGAGTCCCAATCTCCAAGTACCATCCGTTGCGCATGCTTCCCATTCAGGTCAAAAGAGTGAATGGCCGGGCGGTGGGTGTGGCCATGAATCAGTAGGGTGCTGTTTCCGCGTTTCATTAGTGACTCTACAGCGCTCTGTGTCACATCCATGATGGCCATGCTCTTCCGCTGCTTGTCCATGGTGCTGCGTTGACGCAGCCCTTTCCCAATCTTCCTGCGTACCCCCTGTGAGAGATGACGTAACAGCCATGTTATGACGGGGTGTCGGATCCATGCACGGTATCGCTGATAGCTGATGTCCTCCGTGCAGAGTTGATCCCCGTGCGTTAACAGGAGTGGGCCACCGTCCAGCTCAATGGTGTAAGGGTCGCGAATAATTTGGGTGCCACTCAGTTGCTCAAAATGCTTTCCAAGAAGGAAGTCGCGATTGCCATGCTGAATGCGGATAGCGATCCCTTTCTGACTCAGTGTCTGTAGCTGCTGGAGGATGACTTTAAAGGCATCAGGAATCAGATCGTCACCAATCCAGGTCTCGAACAGGTCACCAAGAATATAGAGTGTCTGGTGGTTAGGTGCCTCTTCCCGGAGGAAGTGCAAAAAGCGCTCGGTGACCTCCGGAGTGGATTCTGAGAGGTGGAGGTCAGCGATGAAGCAGGTGGACATCGGCGTGTTGGCCCGGAGCGTACCCCGGACCATGAGATTCAATTACTCCTGAACCTCAACCTTTTCGATGACGACGTCATCTTTCGGCACATCATCATGGAAGCCACGGCTGTCCGTCTCGACTTTCTCGATTTCACGGACTACGTCCATCCCTTCTGTGATCTCGCCAAAGACACAGTAGCCCCAGCCATCCTGTCCAGGGTAGTTGAGGAAGCCATTGCTGTTGGTGTTGATGAAGAACTGCGCGGTTGCAGAGTGGGGGTCCATGGTGCGTGCCATCGCCAGTGTGCCGACGTTATTCTCTAGTCCATTGTTGGCCTCGTTTTCGATCGGCTCATTGGTCGGTTTCTCTGCCATACCAGGTTCCATGCCGCCACCCTGGACCATGAATCCGGGAATCACACGATGGAAGATGGTGCCATCGTAGAAGCCAGCACGGCAGTAGTCGAGGAAGTTCTCTACAGTTTGTGGCGCCTTCTCGGCGTTGAGTTCGATTGTGACCTCTCCGTGTGAGGTAGTCATCTTGACGATCATGTTCAATGGTTCCTTGCGGTTAAATATTGGAAATTGTTATTCAGAGATAATGCGGGCCGACTCGATGATCACCATCTGCTGTGGGGCATCCTTTCGGAAGGGGCCACCTGCGCCCGTTTCAATTTGCTCGATCTTGCGCACCACCTCAAGCCCCTGGGTCACCTGCCCGAAGACGGTATAGCCCCAACCGCGTTGGCTTTTCTGGGTATGGTTGAGGAAGCGGTTGTTGGCGGCGTTGATGAAGAACTGAGCGGTCGCTGAGTGTGGGTCACTGGTGCGAGCCATGGCAATGGTGCCGTGCAGATTCTTGAGGCCGTTGTCTGCCTCGTTGGGGATCATGTCCAGTGTCGGCTTCTTCTCATAGTCGGTGGTGAAACCGCCGCCCTGAATCATGAATCCGGCAATCACGCGGTGAAAGATGGTGCCGTCATAGTGACCGTTCTTCACATAGGTGAGGAAGTTGGCAACGCTGAAGGGGGCGCGTTCCCGGTCGAGCTGGATGGTCATGGTGCCTTGATTTGTGGCCAGTTCCACAATGGGCGCGTCTGCTGCAATGGCTGGATTTTTCTCTGTAGCAATGGCTGGCTCTGTAGGAACAACAGCAAATAGCAGGGCGCCAAGCAGTGCAATGACGGATCCAAAAATAGTCAGATTTTTCTTCATGGCTTAGGTCTGGTAATCGATTGGGAGGGGAATCATACCATCATGTGATTCCCCTTGAGGAGTGGCGGCTGCGGTATAATTTGGCGCTGTTATTCACCACGTTTAATGACCGAACCCGGAAAAGTCATGTTGCAGATCTACAATACCCAGAGCCGTTCCAAAGAGGTGTTCAAGCCGATTCACGAGGGAGAGGTCAGCCTCTACGTCTGTGGGATGACGGTCTATGACTACTGTCACGTTGGGCATGCCCGAGTGATGGTTTTCTTCGATGTGATGGTGCGCTATCTGCGTGCACGGGGCTGGAAGGTCCACTATGTGCGTAATATCACCGATATTGATGACAAAATCATCAATCGCGCCAATGAGAATGGCGAGGCATTTACAGTGCTGGTGGACCGTTTTGTTGATGCGCTGCATGAGGATTCCGAGGCGTTGGGGATTGCGCCGCCAGACCAAGAGCCTCGTGCAACTCACTCAATGGAGGAGATTTTGTCGATGACGCAACAGTTGATCGACAACACCAAGGCCTATGTGGCAGATAATGGCGATGTCTATTGTGATGTCTCCGCGATTGCTGAGTATGGCAAGCTCTCCGGTAAAAATCTGGAGGATCTGCAGGCGGGTGCGCGAGTTGAGGTTGGTGAGGTGAAACGGGCACCGATGGACTTTGCGTTGTGGAAATCGACTAAGCCCAATGAGCCAAGCTGGGACTCTCCTTGGGGTAAGGGGCGCCCGGGTTGGCATATCGAGTGTTCGGCCATGTCGACCCAGTGCCTGGGGAACCACTTTGATATTCATGGTGGTGGAATGGATCTGATCTTCCCGCACCATGAAAATGAGATTGCGCAATCGGAAGGGGCTACCGGAGAGCACTTCGTCAACTACTGGATGCACGCCGGGTTTGTGCGGGTCGATGATGAGAAGATGTCGAAGTCCCTCGGGAACTTCTTCACCATTCGTGAAGTGCTGCAAAAATATCCAGCAGAGGTGGTGCGCTATTTTCTGCTGACCAGCCACTACCGCAGCCCACTCAACTATACCGAAGAGAACCTGCAGAATGCGCAGGCGGCCCTGACCCGCTTATACACCGCGTTACGTGGCATTGAGAGCGAAGCGGTGGAGGCGGTTGCCGATAGTGATTGGGAGCAGCGCTTTGATGTGGCGATGGAGGATGACTTCAATACCCCAGAGGCGCTCTCTGTGCTCTTTGATTTGGTGCGGGAGGTCAACCGTCTCAATGATAGTGGAGATATCGCAACCGAGGCACATGCCCAGTTGTTGAAAATATTGGGGGAGATTTTGGGGCTGTTGCAGAGTGACCCCGAGCAGTTCCTCAAGGGTGAGAGTGGGGACGATGGTCTCAGTGATACTGAGATTGAGCAGTTGATTGAGGCGAGAGCAGCGGCCCGTGCCAATAAGGATTGGGCGGAGTCGGATCGGATCCGTGACCTCTTTGCGGAACAGGGGATTGTGTTGGAGGATGGCGCCAGCGGTACCACCTGGCGTAGAGGATAGAACGTTCCCCTTCCGCCTCTTGGTGGAGGGGGGTTTACTGGCCTTTGGCCGGGGATAAAATCTTTAGCGGTTTGAACGTTTAGGCGTTATGAAAAACTTCTGCTGCCTTTAGTGTGTTCTGCAACAGGGTAGCGATGGTCATCGGACCTACTCCTCCCGGTACAGGAGTAATCCACGAGGCGTGTTGGCAAGCCCCTTCATACTCCACATCTCCAGTCAGCGTGCCATCTTCTAGACGATTGATGCCGACATCAATCACCACAGCACCCTTCTGAACCCACTCCCCAGGAATAAAGTTGGGGATTCCAACTCCGACGACCAGTACTTCGGCGCGACGCACATGAGCCTCCAGATCAGCGGTCTTGCTGTGGCAGGTGGTTGTGGTGCAGCGGGCGGAGAGCAGTTCCAGTGTCATCGGGCGCCCCACAATATTGGAGGCACCGACGATCACCGCCTCTTTTCCCTCCAGAGGGATTCCAGTCCGTTCCAGCAGCGTCATCACCCCTTTGGGGGTGCAAGAACGCAGTAGCGGCATCTTCAGTGCCAGTCGCCCCATGTTATAAGGATGGAAGCCATCCACATCCTTGTCCGGATGGATGCGCTCAATCACCGTCTCCGGGTCGATGTGGGACGGGAGAGGAAGCTGTACCAGAATGCCATCGACCGATGGGTCATCATTGAGCTGATCGACCAGCTCCAACAGGGCTGCCTCAGAGGTCTCTTCGGGGAGCTCATGCTTGAAAGAGAGAATGCCAGCCTTGTCGCAGGCGTTATGCTTATTGCGCACATAGACACTGGAGGCGGGGTCACTCCCAACCTGAACCACGGCCAACCCCGGCTGGCGGTGGCCGTTTTGCAGGAGCTGGTTGACCTCCTGATGGATCTGTTCCCGAATATCTGCTGCGATCTTCTTGCCGTCGAGGATTTGTGCGCTCATCTCTCTGGTTTCTCAAAAATGGATAAAAAAGTTGCGGGATTATAGCACTCGTTATTGACGTGAGAGATCGGAATGGTATGATTCGCGCTCGCTGATTTTGAATCAGTTGTCGGGGTGTAGCGCAGCCTGGTAGCGCGTCTGCTTTGGGAGCAGAATGTCGGGGG
>CAZKCT010000007.1:0-54471 GCA_964551545.1 uncultured Piscirickettsiaceae bacterium
TTCATTTTTGGGCTGCTACTGGTCCGCAATCAACGCAACGAAACACGCTAAAAGTACTTGTTTCTGTCTGCTGTGCGTGACCCACTTTCCGGCTCCGGGGGGTGGGTTTTTTTATGGTTTTAGGGAATAGCCCTAAAGATTGTACGATTTGTTGCATTACTCAGCAGAGGTACTTCTGGAAAGTGAACAGAACGTTCAGTCTGGTGTTCATATGAGGACTTACTGAATATTGTAAATTGATGATAGTAAAGGGTAAATGGTGGTCTGTTTTCCTTGGCATGGATGATGCAAACAGGAACGGTGGTTACTCAGATTGGGACCATTTGTGGTACCCGGTTGACCAGTTTGATTAATTCGTCCAACCACACAACGGAGAAACGATATGGGAGAACGACTGAAGACAGTGCGAGGTGCGATTGCTACCGCAATTGCATTGAGTCTTAGTCTCGGGGTGTCCACATCTTCAGCAGCCGAGCATGGGCCGGTCGCCAAGATTGATGTGAATGCAGCAAAGGCTGAGCTCGGTAAACGACTTTTCTTTGACCGCCGCCTGTCTGGTGATGCGGGAATCGCGTGTGCAGATTGCCACAGTCCGGATCATGGATTCGGTAGCAAAGAGGCACTCTCTCCCGGCTATCCGGGAAATGGCCATTTCCGTAATGCGCCTTCGCTGATCAATACTGCACACAAGAAGACCTGGATGCACGATGGTCGAATTGGGACTAATTTGAATGATGTATCCCGTGAAATGATCACTGAGGACTACATCATGAATATGGATATGCGGTTGATGCAGGAGCGCGTCAAGCAGGATTCCAAATATCTCGAGATGTTCAAGGCTGCCGGTATGAGCGAGCCTTCCAATGGCGCAATTCGTAAGCTGCTGCCAGAGTTCATGAAGACGCTGACGACTCGCAATGCACCAGTGGACAGTGGTTCTATGGGCAGTGCCGCCAAACGTGGCGCGGCTCTGTTTGATGGCAAGGCCGGTTGCAACCAGTGCCACACTGGAGCGCTCTATTCTGACGGCAAGCGCCACAATACGGGTGTTCCTGAGAATCTGGATGTTTTCATGAACCCAATGAACCATCAGGCTTATCTCGCCTATGGCATTGCCATGGGTGTCGAGAATATCTTCAATACCAAGCGTGATATCGGTGCGGCGGTGCAGAGTCATGAGGCAGACGGTTCGGATCGAGGCACCTTCATGACCCCTCAGCTTCGCGGCCTGAAGTACAGTGCCCCATATATGCATAACGGCATGTTGGCAACGCTGGACGATGTGGTTGATTTCTATAACCAAGGCGGTGGTGAAGACAGCAACAAGAGTGCGCTCTTGAAACCACTTCGCATGACCGATGGTGAAAAGAGCGATCTGGTGGCCTATCTAGAGGCACTCTCCGGTGATGCGCTGACCAGTGCTGAATTTGTCTGGAGCGAACCATTCCCTGCCGAGTATGAGGTGATCGAGAACTGGACACAGGTCGGTAACCGCACTCGTGCGCCACTCAAAAAATAAGCGATCAGGAGATTGAAAATGTTTGAAAAGAGAAAGACAAACCCAATCGCTGTAGCGGTCGCGATGGGCGCCACGTTGATGGCAGGCTGCACATCAGCCACTTCGGTTTCGACTGCTCCAGCAGCTTCTGCGCCGATGACAGTTGCGATGATGGGTAGTGGTACTGCGGTTGTTGCCCCAGGATTGACGCCTGCAGGTGGCGAGGATAATCCTCCACTGTCGGCACTGGGTCCGGTCCCGGTACCTCCAGATAACCCTCAGAGCGCAGCCAAGATTGAACTCGGCAAGATGCTCTTCTTTGAGCCAGCCGTTGGTGGTGACACTTCCACACCTTGTTCTGCCTGCCATGACCCCGATCAGGGTTGGGGATGGGCCGAGGATATCTCTCGTGGATACCCTGGTACGGTTCACTGGCGTAACAGTCAAACCGTTGTGAATTCAGCTTACTATCCACGTCTGTTCTGGGCTGGATCAGTCACCTCTTTGGAGGGGCAGGCGAAGTCAGCAGCGGGTGGTGCAGTAGCCGGTAATGCAGAGTTTGACATTGTTGAGGCGCGTCTGGCATTGATGCCAGAGTATCGCAAGCGCTTCAAAGAGGTGTTTGGTGATGAGTTCCCACTCTATCGCAATGCCTTCCGTGCAATTGCCGCTTTTGAACGTGCCGAGCTGGTACAGCGTGATGCACCGATTGATAACTACTTCAATGGTGACAAGAGTGCGCTGAGCGAAGAGCAGCTACGTGGTATGGCGCTGTTCAATGGCAAGGCCAACTGTATTGAGTGTCATAACGGTCCAATGGCGACTGACTTTGATTTCTACAACATCGGTGTTCCTACCCTGGAGCGTTGGAAAGAGGATGGTCTGGCACAGATCACCTATCGCTATGAGATGTATGCCAAGGGCTCTACTGAGGAGATGTACGATACCTATAAGGATGATCCCGGTTTCTACTTCCGTGACAAGAACGCCTGGAACAAGGGTAAATTCCGTACACCTTCCCTGCGTTACACCATGTACAGCGCACCGTACATGCATAACGGTACCCTCAATAGCTTGGAAGAGGTCATTGATTTCTACAATGCTGGTGGCGGCCACAATGCATTCTCTGCAACCAAGACGGATCTGATTAAGCCTCTCGGCCTGACTGACGAGGAGAAGGAAGATCTGTTGGCGTTCCTCGAGGCCTTCTCGGGTGATGAGATCGCAATTGATCGTCCAGAGATGCCAGATTATGCGCCTCTGTTCACCAAGGCAGAGCTGATGATGGAGAAGAAATAATGAGCGATACAGTGAAGAAAAAGAGAGAGGATCAGACCGCAGGGGAGCACGGCAAGTGCATGCTCAACCGCCGTCAGTTCCTGATGTACAGTGGTGCAACTGCAGCCACTGCAAGCACCGTTTCCATTACCCTGTTCCCTGGAACAGCCAAGGCAGAACAGGCCAAGGCGCGGGTGGTTGGTTATCCTCGAAAACTTGTGGGTAAGCTGAGCGAGATGAAGGATAACGTGCCTGTCACCATCAACTATCCTGATGATGGCAAGAACTCGGTTGCAACCATGGTCAAGACTGGCGTCAAGTGTGGCGGTGGTGTTGGTTCAGGGCGTGACCTGGTTGCCTTCAGCGCACTCTGCACCCATCAGGGCGGTCCTATGCTGGGTCGTTATAGAGTGGTCGATGAGCATCGGATCATGGGCTCCTGCCCGCTCCATCTTTCGACTTACGACGTGACCCGTCATGGAATCATCATTTCCGGTCAGGCTTATGAGAGCCTGCCACAGGTCCTGCTGGAGCTGGATGGAGATGATATCTATGCAGTGGGCATGATGGGGCTGATCTACGGCCGTAACCAGAACCTGATGGAATCTTAAGGAGAATAAAGAATGGCTACTAATTACTATCTGCCAGAAGACTCCGCACCATTGCCACCCAAGCATGCGGAAGTCCTGACAACTGCCTGTGACTACTGCATCGTTGCCTGTGGTTACAAGGTCTATCGCTGGCCTGTTGGTTCCGGTGATGGTGGTCCAAAAGCGGCTGAGAATGCTTTTGGCAAGGATTTCCCAACCAGCGCATTGCAAGAGTGGGTTGCACCAGCACAGCACAATGTGGTGATGCACGGTGGACGTCCACATAACGTAATCGTGATCCCGGACAAGGATACCCAGGCAGTAAACAAGACGGGTGACTCCTCCATGCGTGGTGGTCTGTTGGCAGCGAAATGCTACAATCCAAAGACCCCAACGCGTGATCGTCTGACCAACCCAATGGTCCGTATCAACGGTACCTTGCAGCCGGTCAGCTGGAATTTTGCACTGGATATCGCCGCTGAGGTGGGTCGCTATGTGATCAAGAATCACGGCGCCAACGCCTACTCCGTGAAGACTTTCTCCTATCAGTACCTGGAGAATACCTACGCGATCAAGAAGTATGCACGTCGTAATGTGAATACTGCATCATTCACCTTCCACGATACCCCATCCGACGTAACCTCAACGCCAGGTTTCCGTGATGCCGGTTTCGATAACTTCGGTCCATCTTATGATGACTGGGGTGGTGCGGATGTACTGCAGATTCATGGTACCGATCCATACGAGACCAAGACCATTATCTATACGCAGTTCATCAAACCTGCGATTGAGCGTGGCATGAAGACCATCTGGCTGAATCCTCGTGAGACTGCCGGTATCGCCTATGCCAAGAGCAAGGGTTCTGATCAGACCATTCACTTCCAGCTGACAATCGGAACCGACACGGTGCTGATGGGTGCAATTGCCCGCGTCATCTGTGAGAACGGATGGGAAGACAAGGATTGGGTCAACAACTGGGTCAACAGCAAGTGGGAGACCTCTTCTGGCTTCGGTCAGGGTACCCGTAATACACCATGGCAGTGGCGTACCACCTGGGGCATGTTCCAGCTCAAGGGTGGTTATAAAGGCTACAGCAAGTGGGTACAGTCCAAGGATGAGTACAAGGTAGAGAATGCCGCAAAGATCTGTGACGTTCCTGCTGCGGATATCATCAAGGCTGCTGAGTGGCTGACCAACAAGGGTCAAGGTACCAAGGCCTCCTTCGGTATTGAGAAGGGCTACTACTGGTCCAACAATACCGGTAACACCAATGCGGTCTCTTCACTGGCAACCATCTGTGGTGCCGGCGGACGTCCAGGTCAGGTTGTGGGTCGCTTCGGTGGTCACCAACGTGGTGGTGCAGGTGGTGGTAGCTATCCTCGTAACAAGTCTCCAGAGAAGCGTCCAGGCCGTCGCCGTCGCGCACTGGATACGGATCGTTATCTGGTTTCTGGTCATACCCGTTTCGCACATGTGATCGGTACCACCTGGATTCAGGCAATGACCGGTTCTCAGAGCCTCTACACCAAGTTCCATGAGCTGGTGCTGGCCAATCCCAATCAGGTCACCTCTTATGACAAGAGTGAGATCATTGAGACCCTGAAGCGTCGTGCAGATTCGGGCGGTATGGTGGTGATCAATCAGGATATCTACCTGCGTGATCCAATCGGTGCCCGTTTTGCGGATGTGATCTTCCCAGCCTCTACCTGGGGTGAAGAGGACTTCACTCGATCCAATGGTGAGCGTCGTCTGCGTATCTACAACAAGTTCTACGATGCGCCAGGACAGGCCAAACCAGACTGGTGGATTATCGGTGGGCTGGCAAGCCGCATGGGTTACGAAGGTTTCGACTGGAAGAACGCCAATGAGGTTTGTGAGGAATCCTCACGCTCTAGCCGTGGTAACCGAAAGGCTTACCATATGATCAAGGTTGCCGCTCACCGTGAAGGTAAGACGCTGCATGAGAAGATGCGTGAATTTGGAACCACAGGCATCCAGGGACCAACCGTCTATAACTACAAGACGGGTGAGCTCCATGGAACCAAGCGTCTCCATGACACCACATTGACTGAGGCTGATATGGAGCGCATGGGTGTGACCCAGGGCGCGAATATGACCAACAAGAAGATGACACACTTCAACTCCCAGACGGGTAAGGTCAATATTCAGAAGCATCCATGGAAACTGTTTGCAGACTTCCACGAGTGGCTGTCGCCCAAGGGTGATGAGCTCTGGTTCTCCAACGGTCGTATCAATGAGATCTGGCAGTCGGGCTTCGATGATGTCGAGCGTCGTCCTTATGTCACTCAGCGTTGGCCTGAGAACTGGGTTGAGATTCACCCTGATGATGCCAAGGCTCGCGGTATTGAGTCCGGTGATCAGGTGATGCTCTACTCGGATCGTGTGGTCGAGCACAAGGACACCATCCTCGGTGTTCATGGGGATGACTTCCAATTCTCCACATTGATGAAGAATGGACATCTCAAACTCACCAAGGCTGCAGTGACAGCAGTTGCTATCGTTGCCCCTCATCTGAAGAAGGGAATGATGTACGGCAATATGCTCGATATGCGTCAGCCCAACAATGCGTTGCAGAACCGCGTGGTCGACCAGATCAGTGGTAACTATAACTACAAGATGGGTGTTGCCAAGGTCAAGAAGATTGGTGAATCGAAGTACAAGAAAGAGTTCCGCTCCATGTCTTGGGCACCTCGTAATGTAATTTGATTCCTGTCAATTTCTGAAGCTGATAAAACCCCGATAGCAGGGATGCTGTCGGGGTTTTTTGTTAAATTAAGAAAATCTAATATTTAGTCAAAGCAAATAGGATTATAGATAACTTTCTTTCCCGCCTACGCCTGAAGACCAAACTCTCACTGATGGTGGCTGTGCCGCTGTTGGCCATGCTCTTCTTCTCTACCATGCAGTTGATTGATAAGTTTACGCAGCAGTCAGAGATGGAGCAGCTGACGGAGCTTTCAGGTCTGGCCTCTACGTTGAGTGCATTGATTCACGAAACTCAGAAAGAGCGTGGTGCCAGTGCGGGCTTTACCGGAAGTAAAGGAAAGAAGTTTGTTGATATTTTGCCCAAGCAGCGGATGCTGACTAATGAGCGTCGCAAACAGCTCTCGGAGGATCTCCAGACGTTTGATGCGAGTGAATATGGTGCTGCATTTGAGGAACAACTGAACGCACTATTGAGCGATCTGAAACAGCTGGATGGCGTTCGATCTCAGGTCAGTGCACTTGCACTGCCTCTGTCCAAGGTGGTGGGGTGGTACACCGCGATGAATGCGAAGCTGCTCGGGGTGATTGAGCAGATGCCTCATGTGGTGAGTGATGCCTCACTGGTCACTCGGATGACCGCTTATGTGAATTATCTGCAGAGTAAAGAGCGTGCCGGAATCGAGCGTGCAGTATTGAGCGCTACCTTTGGGGCTAATCAGTTTGCCCCTGGAATGTATAAGAAATTTATTTCGTTGGTGACCGCGCAGGAAAATTTCCTCCATGTCTTCAATGCGATGGCAAATGAGGAAGATAAGGCCTTCTATCAGGCGGCGATGACTCATGAGTCGATTGCCAAGGTCGAGGAGATGCGTCAAACGGCTTTCCAGAATGTGGTGATTGGTGGTTTTGGGATTGATGCGGAGTACTGGTTCAAGACCATCACACAGAAAATCAATCAGCTGAAAAAGGTGGATGACCACCTCGCAGCAGGGATTCTAGATCAGGCAACAGCACTGCACGCCTCAGCAACGACAACCTCAAGGCTCTATCTGGCAGAGATTGCCCTACTGTTGATCTTTACCTTGTGGTTAAGCAGACGAGTGGGGCGGATGATTGGGGTCTCGGTCGGTGCGGTGCGGGATGCCCTTAAGCAGGTTGCCGATGAGGGAGATTTCTCGGTACGGGTTGAGTCCAATACCCAGGATTCAGTTGGAGAGATGGCGCAGGCATTGAATGTATTGATGGAGAGCCTGCAGACCTCGATTCATGAGACCAATCTGGTGGTGACCGATATTGCCCATGGGGTGTTTGATCGCCGAGTGGAGGCAGACCTGAGAGGAGAGCTGCTGACCTTGAAAAATGGGGTCAACGAGTCTGCCGCCAGTGTAGAGAGAACCATGAATACCCTCTCCGATGTGATGCAAGCCATCTCCGGAGGTAACTTTGGGTACCGTCTTGAAGGGGTTGAGATGGAAGGGGAGTTCCGCCGGGTATTGGAAAATACCATGGCCTCAATGGACTCGATCGTGACCGACATCAACAAGGTGATGGATGGTGTGGCCATCGGCCGTTTTGATGTTCGTGTTCAGGCAGACGCTCAAGGAGACATGGATCGACTGAAGCAGAATCTGAATCGCTCTCTTGATGCGCTCGGTGATGCAATGAAGGAGGTGGTGACTGTCACCAACCGGACAGGGGAAGGGGATCTGACGGTCAGTGTCGAAGGTGACTATCATGGATTGCTGGCGGTTCTGAAAGATTCCGTCAATGCCAGTCAGGCCAACTTCTCACAGATTGTGAGCAAGGTGCGTGCATCCTCTCGACAGGTGCGCCACGGATCGGATGAGATATCCAGAGGTAGTGTAGATCTCTCGTCTCGTACTTCGGAGCAGGCTGCTAGTCTGGAAGAGACCGCTGCCAGTATGGAAGAGATGGCCAGCACGGTGAAGATGAACTCGGATAGCGCCTCGCAGGCAAGCCAGCTTGCCGCAGAGTCGCTGATGCGTGCTCAGGACGGGAGTGGTGTTGCTGTAGAGGCCGTGGAGGCGATGCAGGGGATCAATGAGTCGAGTGCCAAGATCGCCGATATCATCACCTTGATCGATGGTATTGCATTCCAGACTAATCTGTTGGCGCTTAATGCGGCCGTCGAGGCCGCCCGTGCCGGTGAACATGGAAGAGGGTTTGCTGTGGTTGCCGGTGAAGTGCGTACTCTGGCGCAGCGCTCTGCGGATGCTGCCAAGGACATCAAGAAGCTGATTGAAGACAGTACCTCAAGAATTGAGCAGGGTAGCGAGCTGGTGGAGCGCAGTGGTGTTGCGCTCTCCTCGATTGAGGAGTCGGTCAAGAAGATGAACGATATCTCCAGTGAGATTGAGGCGGCAACAAAAGAGCAAACGCAGGGGATCAATCAGGTCAATACGGCCGTTGCCCAGTTGGATACCGCGACCCAGGAGAATGCGGCACTGGTGGAAGAGACAGCAGCGGCCAGTTCCCAGTTGAGCCATCAGGCCGATGAGCTCTCCAATATGGTCTCGGTCTTCACGTTGAGTCGTGAGGCGGAGGCGTTGGCCGCTCGGTTGGCCTCCAGCCACAGTACTTATGCGGAGACCTTCATGAAGGCCCGCTCGGCACATCTTGCCTGGAAAGGAAAGATCCGTGGATTCCTCGATGGGGTGATCCAGATGGATGCGAAGCAGGCGGTCTCCCACCACGACTGTGTGTTGGGGCAGTGGCTCGATAAAGAGGGTCGCCAACAGTTCAAGCACCTGCCGCAGATGAAGGAGTTGGATCACGTCCATGAGCAGATGCATACCTTGATCAAGGAGATTGTTGCGCTCAAGCACGATGGAAAGGTTGAGCAGGCTGAGCAGCGTTTTGAAGAGATCGAACCGCTCTCTCATCAGGTCGTTGCGCTGCTGAATAAGCTGGAGAGCGCCGAGAGCAGTGGCGTCAGTATGCAGCAATCAACGCCCCCAGCCGCGCCTGAGACACCACAAAAGCCGAAACAGAAAAAGGCACCCAGACCCACTCCGAAACGGAGTATCGATGACGAGTGGTCAGATTTTTAAAATAGCTGAGACGTGAAAAAATAGAGAGCCGTATCTCTCTGAGAAAGGATGCGGCTCTTTATCTTTTGAGCATTTTGTGAAGCGTGACGGGAGGCTTCGGGTGACGGCTGTTTGTTGTAATATGCTGACAGATGGGTGGTTTGTTGGGTGAGATAGGCGTAGCGCTTCCACGGTATCTGCCGTATTTTATCCCCCTAACGTTATTGCGGTAATCGATGAAAGTACCGTGCCGCTAGAGAGGCTCAAGCCCCAAAAGAAGAGCATCATTACTCCGCTGATCACCAAAAATGAACCACAAGATGCATGAACCATCCATTCGCACACTTTTTTTATATTGCTTCCCATTTTTGGACTCCTTGTCACTGTAGTTGGTGTGCATATTTTGTTATACCAAGGTGCCTGCGTGAATACGTATAAATACGTATAAATACGTATTTATTGAGGTAATTGCAAAACTCTAGAAACGGCCGGAATTATTGATCAAACAGGCCAATTTTAAAAAAAACATGTCTGGCCCCATCGGTTAAAATGGGTGGTGACAAAACCAAATGAAAACAACCCTATATAGGAAGAATTCATGAACCAGGCAATGCATTCATTATCCACAATCTGGAACCAGCTGGACCGGCTACAAAATGCATATCGATGGAGTCGATGGCGACATACCAGTCAGCTGCCTGTTAACCTCAGCCTCACTGCATGATAGTCAGGCCGCTATTCCATTGGCTGAGATCACTAACCAGCGAATCACCAACTGCTACGATCTGATGGATGCCGCCTATGATGCCCCACTGATCAAGCAGCATAGCCAATCATTGGGGCACGTGCCCATTATCGATGAAAATCCTCGTAGCAAAGAGCGCAAGGCACAGATCAAGCAGGAACAGAAGGCGCGCCGCACGGCAGGATACCGTGAGGCCGACACAGTCCGATACAACGAGCGCAGCACAGTAGAGCGAATCAATGGCCGACTCAAGGATGAGTTTGGCGGGCGTATGGTTCGTGTTCGGGGTGCGTCCAAAGTCATGACCCACTTGATGTTTGGAATTATCGCACTGACTGTAGACCAACTGATGCGGTTCGCAGAATGATTCTCTCTAAGAGGGCTCATTTCACACTGTATCCACATAGGTGGACGGGCAACTATGGCGTGAAAGCGATGGAATTCATAATATTTGGAGTGAGCGCAATGGACCCACCATAATTAAGTTGCACATATGAGAATTGATCGCATCTACAAGATGCGTAAGACTGTTGGCTTAACAACTGTGATGTAGTTTTGAAAATGGCTCTTGTGTGTGATTAAGGGCGCGCCTCTTTTTGAATGTAGATGGAGGCAAGAGGGTGACTTGAGGTGTTGTGGAATTTGATCTGAATCAGGGGAAGTGCCGGGTGATGCGCTAGAATGGCTGGATGAATAGCAGTCAACACTCAGGTCATGCGGATCATCGACCTCAACTCCCTCCATTTCTGTCGGCGCCCATGCGCGTCATTCCCGATGTGGTCCATACCCGACTGTTGATGACGCTGCTGAATCATCTCTTCAAGCAGCAGCTGAGGGATGGAGAGCTCGACTTTTTGGAGGCAAAAAATGCGGTGATCCGTCTGCTCGATGGTGGTGTGGCATTTCGTTTTACCAAAGGGCGCAAGGCCTTGGTGGCCCACTCCGGGGATGGTCCAGTGGATCTGGAGATTAGTGGGAATCTCTATGATTTTATTCAGCTCTCTCTGGGAAAAGAGGATCCGGATACGCTTTTCTTTCAGCGTCGTATCCGTCTGCAGGGGGATGTTGAACTGGGGTTGGAGACCAAAAACCTGATCTATGGACTGGAACTAGACGCTCTCTCCATTCCAGTGCCACTGCAGCATGCGCTGAAAAAGGCGATCAGCTACTACCAAACCACCTGATAACGTACTGTTATTCTCAAGAAATTATGGTGCTCCTCTACTGATTCAGTAGGGGATCAGGTATGATTTTCGGTCATGGCACTGACCGACTACATTCGCACTTTTGGCAGCACAATGCAGGACCGCTTTGGTACGCGTGTCCACAAGGTGGCGATTGATGCCGGTTTCACCTGCCCCAATATTGATGGATCGAAAGGGCGGGGGGGTTGTACCTTCTGCAATAACGTCTCATTCAGCCCTCATGGCCGAAATCAGCGCCCGGTCGCCGATCAGATTGAGTCGGGTCGTCAGGTGATCCGAAAACGGACGGGAGCGCAACGCTATATTGCCTATTTTCAGGCCTATACCAATACCTATGCGGACCCTCAGCTGCTTGATGCGATGTATCGAGAGGCACTGGCAGAACCGGATGTGATCGGCCTCGCTGTTGGAACGCGTCCAGATTGTGTGCCTGATCCTGTACTGGATCTGTTGGCAGGGTACCGCAACGAAGGGCATGAGGTGTGGCTGGAGCTGGGACTACAGTCCGCATTTGATGAGACGCTGGATCGGGTCAATCGTCTCCACTACTTCTCCGAGTATCGACAGGCAGTACGGGCGGCCCAGCTGCGAGGAATACAGCTCTGTACCCATCTGATTGCGGGGCTTCCGGGGGAGGGTGCACGTCACTATCGAGAGACCATGGATCGGGTGCTGGAGTTGGGAACGCACGGCTTCAAGTTTCATCCGCTGCATGTGGTGAAGGGAACCATGCTGGCCAATGAGTGGCGTCGCGGGGAATTTGAACCGATGAGCCAGGAGGCGTATGTCGATACAGTGGTGAACTGGATTGAACAAGCTCCGGAGACCATGGTCTATCATCGCCTCACGGCCACCGCATCAGAAAAGGTTTTGCTGACCCCTAGCTGGTGTAACAAAAAATGGAAAGTACTCAACGCTATTGAGGCAGAGCTCGAGCGTCGACAAGTCAATTATGCGATGCCACAGGGCAGACTGGAACAGACCGGACTAGCACAGGTAAGAGCAGTATGAAGAGATACGATGTTGTTGTGATTGGTGGCGGGACAGCGGGACTCGGCTTTGGCTGTTCGCTGGCCAATTCGGGGCTTGATGTATTGATCCTGGAGCGCCAGTCACTGCAGGAAATTGAGGCCCCCGGGTTTGATGGGCGTGATTTTGCAATCACCCACCTCTCGAAGAAATTACTGCAAGATTTGCAAATCTGGGATCGAATCCCGGAGCAGGAGATCGCCCCGCTGCGAGAGGCAAAAGTGCTCGATGGAGAGTCAGACTACACACTGGAGTTCGATACCGAGGGGCGTGCGGTCAATGAGCTCGGTTATCTGATCTCTAACCATGTCATTCGTAAGGCAACCTATCAACAGATGATGGAGGCTGATAATGTCGAGCTGCGCACTGAGGTTGAGGTGAGTGGTCTGCGTAGTCATTCTGGTGGTGCGGTTGTGACCCTGGCCGATGGCAGTGAGATTGAGGCGGAGATGGCTGTCTCTGCGGATACCCGTTTCTCTGCGACTCGCAGAATGATGGGGCTCTCCGCAGAGATGTTTGATTTTGGGCGGACTGCGATTGTCTGTCGCGCCACCCATGAACGCTCCAATGAAGCGACCGCGCTGGAGTGCTTCCGCTATGGACGCACCTTGGCATTGTTGCCCCTCAATGGAAAGATCTCCTCTGTCGTGATTACCGTGCCGACTCGAGAGGCAGATCGCTACATGCAGATGGATCAGGCAGCGTTCAATGCCACCATTGAAGAGGGACTTGGCGGGCGATACGGAAAGATGGCGTTGGCAACCGAACGCTTCTCTTATCCACTGGTTGCCGTTCACGCAAGAAAACTGGTGGGTCAGCGCTATGCCCTACTGGGAGATGCGGCCATCGGCATGCATCCAGTGACAGCGCACGGCTTTAATCTTGGATTACGTGGTCAACATACCCTGGCGGAGCGGATGAAGCAGGCGATTGCGGAGGGGCGTCCTTTCTATGGGGATGAGGTGCTCACTCATTACGATCATCGTCAGCAGCTGGCGAGCCGTCCGATCTATCATGGTACCAACTCGATTGTGAGACTCTTTACCAACGACACTGCCCCAGCAAAACTGATACGCAAGGCAGCACTCCGCTTTGGAAACCACTTTCCGCCGGTACAGTGGGGCATCATCCATAAACTGACTGAGATCGGAGGGATGAGTGGGATCTCATTGCCACAGATGCCCTCGATGAAAGGGCTGTTTGACCACCTGCCACGTTACTCGACTCGTTGATCTGACTCAATTCTCTCAGGGGTCTGGTTCGAACTGAGAGGGTAGATCTACTACAATCGGGAATCCGTGCGGTAACTGAGTCGCCTGAGTTGCTGCTGAAGATGTCTGAATAGACATTACTTTTTCTAATGAAGGGGTTTCAAAGGCAATGGAGTTGGTCTGTCCGGCAGGGAATCTTCCCTCACTGAAAGCAGCCGTTGACCAGGGGGCTGATGCGGTCTACATCGGCTTCAAGGATGACACCAATGCCCGTAATTTTGCCGGGCTTAACTTCAATGACCGCAATATTGGTCAGGCGCTGGAGTATGCTCATCAGCGCGGGACGCGTGTCTTTGCGGCAATCAATACCTTTCCGCAGCCCAGTGGATGGCAGCGTTGGACCGAAGCAGTCGACCGTGCCGCCGAGGCAGGGGTTGATGCGGTAATTCTTGCTGATCTTGGTGTGCTCGATTATGCGGCTAACCGCTGGCCCGACCTCCATCTCCATCTCTCGGTGCAGGGTTCTGCGACCAACTATGAGGCGATTCGCTTCATGCATAAAACCTTCGGTATTCGTCGTGTGGTGATTCCGCGGGTGTTGTCTGCACCTCAAGTGGCACACGTTGCAGAGCATAGTCCGGTGCCGTTGGAGCTGTTTGGATTTGGCAGCCTTTGTGTCATGGTGGAAGGGCGCTGCCTGCTCTCCTCTTACGCCACTGGGCGTTCTCCCAATACTTATGGTGCCTGCTCCCCCGGCAGTCATGTCGAGTGGGTGGAGCGTAGCGATGGCGGTACAGAGACCCGTCTTGGAAATATTATGGTGGATCGTTTTGGGCCGGAAGAGAATGCTGGTTACCCCACCATCTGCAAAGGACGGTTTGAGGTGCAGGGACGGGAGGGGTATGCCATTGAGGAGCCGACCAGCCTCAATACCCTGGAATTGTTGCCTGAGATGATGGCGATGGGGATTGGCGCTGTCAAAATTGAGGGGCGGCAGCGTAGCCCCGCTTATGTGGCGCAGGTGACCCGTATCTGGCGAGAGGCGATCGATGCCTGTAAGCGGAATCCAGAGGGGTTCAAGGTTGAGCAGGCCTGGAATCAGGAGTTGGGAAAAGTCGCAGAAGGGGCACAGACAACACTGGGTGCTTACCATCGTTCCTGGCAGTAACCAGATGATTCAGACATGACAGCACCTACGTCGATTACCATTCGTCAGACAGTGCTGATTCCACTGTCGCTGCTGCTACTTCTTCTGCTCTTCTCTTTCTTCTACGGCAGCTTGTGGATGGAGGAGCGCCACCAGATTGATCAAGGCCGATCAGCGCTGGAGCAGACTGAGCTTTCATTTCTCAGAGAGTTGGATGAGGAGGCGGTCAAGCTCTCTAATATTCTCTCTCTACTGTCGGCCAATGAGTGCCTTCGTGAGCACTGGTTGGAGGAGAACTGGAGGCAGTTAATAATCTGCAGCAAGCGACTGCAGCAGGATCTCTACGATCGTTTGGAGATTGTGGAATTGAATCTGATTGATCCAGACCAGCACATGAGGCTGAAGGGGAGTACGCTAGAGAATAGCGATGAGTTGGTCGATAATTTTTTGATGACTCGAGTTGTGAACCTTCAGATGGCCGCTGCCGGGCTTTCGTTAGAACCGAGTGGCCGTCTCCTGTTTCATAGCTATATTCCTTGGGTAGTGGATGAAGAGCTGACCGGTTATTTAGAGATTGGTAAAGAGGTTGATGGGATGTTGGAGCAGTTGGGAGAGACTGCTGGAGTTGGAATGGTCATCTATGCCGAGAAGGAGTATCTCGATCCCGATGCATGGAGCCACTGGTCCGAAGAGCAGGATGAGGAGGTGGAGTGGGGGCTTTATGAGGCACAAATTCCAGTGATCAATGGATTGCTGGAGGATGAAGAGGCGCTATTGTTGGCGATGGAAGATAGCTCGGACTGGACCTCAACAGGATTACGTAGGCTGAAGGTTGAGAGTCGTCACTATGTGCTGGGAGATTTTCCTCTGTTGGATGAGGGGGGGCAGATCATTGGCAAAGTGGGTGTTGCGATTGATCATACCAAGGAAATCGAGAACTCCAAGCAACTCTCTAGTGTGATTGGGGTGATTACGGTATTGATTGGAGGAATGCTAGTCTTTTTCTTCTACCTCTATCTTGGAAAGACTGAGGGGCGCCTGAAAAAAACCATGCACTCACTGCATCGTGAGATTGAGGTGCGCCGGGATTTGACCGATTCACTGAAGAAGTTCTCTGCAGCCATCGAAAATACTGGCAGTGCAATCTTTATTACCGATGAGCAGGGGACGATTGAGTACATTAACCCTCGCTTCACCGCTCTGACCGGGTATGACGAGCGAGATGTATTGGGTCACACCCCAAAAGTTTTTAGCTCCGAAGAGACTGATCCAAAAATCTATCAAGAGTTATGGAATACGGTGTTGAGTGGACGCTACTGGCGTGGTGAATTATTAAATCGTAAGAAGAGTGGGGAGCGCTTTTGGTGTGCTGCGACGATCTCCCCTATTTTGGATGAAACAGGAAAGATCACCAGTTTCGTATCGATCAATGAAGATGTGACGGAACTCAAACGCTCTCATCAGAAGATCAAATATCTGGCCAACTATGATGTGTTAACCCAGCTGCCCAATCGCAGGTTCTTTGAAGAGCGATTCCGGCAGGCAGTGGAGCATCTTGGGCGTCGAGAGGGGGACTGCATCGCACTGATGCTGATCGATTTGGATCATTTCAAGGAGATCAACGATACCATGGGGCATGATGCTGGAGATCAGCTGCTGGTCGAGGTGGCCAGTCGGCTCTCTATTGCAGTTCGTAAAGAGGATACGGCAGCCCGTCTTGGGGGGGATGAATTTGTGGTGTTATTGGAGCGTATTGGTAATCGTGAGAATGCTGAGCATGTAGCCAATAACATTCTCGATGCATTTGTACCAACGGTGATGATCGATGGGGAGCAGGTGACAATTACCTGCAGCATTGGGATTACCGTGGCACCAGAAGATGGAAATGAGCATGAGCTGCTGATGCGTAATGCCGATCATGCTATGTATCAAGCCAAACAGGAGGGGCGTAATGGATATATCAGTTACTGCTCTGCTGGATATGGCGAGGAACCTGAAAAATGAAAATATCCCTAGGACCTGTTCTCTACTACTGGACAGAGGAGCAGTTACGAGCGTTCTATCGCCAAGTGGCAGAGAGTGCAGTTGATATCGTCTACCTTGGAGAGACCATCTGCTCCAAGCGGCGTTCACTCAACCACGAGCAATGGATGGAGATTGCCGAAGAGCTACAGCAGACTGGAAAAACTGTCGTGTTGTCGACGCTGGCGTTGCTGGAGGCGGAATCGGAACTGAAGAGTCTGCGCCGGATCTGTAGTAATGGAAAGTTCTTGGTGGAGGCTAATGATCTTGCCGCTGTCCATCTCTGTGCCGAAGAGGGAGTTCCCTTTGTGGTAGGGCACTCCATCAACCTCTATAACCAGGGTAGCATGTCAGTGTTGGCGCGATCAGGCATGCAGCGCTGGGTGTTGCCGGTCGAACTGTCGAGAGATACCTTGCGTGATCTCCAGTCTCATCGCCCCGAAGGGATAGGGACGGAGGTGTTTGCGTGGGGGCGGATTCCGCTGGCCTACGCGGCACGCTGCTATACTGCTCGACACTATGATCTGCCCAAGGATGATTGTCAGTATCGTTGTCTGGCAGACCCCGATGGAATGACCCTGAAGACCAAGGAGGCGGAGCCATTTTTGACCATCAATGGGATACAGACGCAGTCGGCACAACACTGTAACTTGATGGGAGCGGTAGAAGAGATGCGCGATCTGGGAGTGGATGTCATCCGTATCAGCCCGCAGTCACAAAATACGCTGGAGATCATTGATCTGTTTGATCAGTTACAGCGTCAGCAGATTGCAGTCGCTGACCTGCAGCAGCAGATCGAGCCCTATATGACATGGGGTGGTGTTGATGGATATTGGCGGGGAGAAGCGGGTATCCAGGCCACAGAGCCGGTTGAGATGAGCCCATAAATAGAAACGCCCGGTCGAAACCGGGCGCTGATCACTGGAAGGAGTGATTCAGTGATTTAGAGTGCGTTCAGTGCCGCATCATAGTCAGGCTCATCGGCAATCTCTGGAACCATCTGATTGTGGATGACCTGGTTGTTCTCGTCGAGGACGACGACTGCACGTGCAGTCACACCCAATAGAGGGCCCTCTGCCAGGCGTACGCCCCACGCCTCCATGAACTCTGGATGGCGGAACGTCGAGAGGTGGACCACATTATCCAGCCCTTCGGTGGTGCAGAAGCGGCCTGCAGCAAAAGGAAGGTCTGCGGAGACGACCAGTACCACGGCATTGTCGAGGCTGGAAGCAGACTCATTGAACTTGCGCGTAGAAGTTGCACAAGTTGGGGTATCAAGGCTGGGTACGATATTCAGAACCTTGCGCTTGCCAGCGAAGTCAGCCAGTGTGACATCAGCAAGCTCGCCATTGGTCAGTGTCATTTCTGGGGCGGCTGATCCAACCTCAGGAAGCGTGCCATCAACACGGAAAGGGTTACCTTGAAGGGTGACAGTAGTCATCAAATTCTCCATTAATCTCAGTAATGAGTGATGTTGGGCAGCGGTGCAGCTGCCCCTATGCGTAAAAGCTGCTCGATGCAGATGTCGTTATTCTGTCAATTTCCGTAGACGAATCAATGGGGAAAGGTGGATAAGTGGTATTAGTCTTTGTTAATGGATGGTGGCGGTCATATAGTGATTGCTCAAGTCTGAGAGTGGGCCTGTCTGTAAAGATTGCGTAGCACGAACTTGATATGGTCTCCAGATATCTGGCATCAACTCCCTGCTGCCCCATGGGCACAACAGTCAATGGGCTATAAAAGCATCACTTCATGTAAGAGTAAATATCACTTAAAGTGGTTTTATGTTGATGTGACCTTAGCTTGCGGGTTCTGATACTCTCACAGTTATCATGAGGGTTCTGCTACTAATCAGCATGCTTTTGTTCCATGTTACCGGTCACGGTAGTGGGGTGATGTACAGCGATACGCAAATTCAGGATTATCTGATTTCTGAATCTATCCGGACATTTCCTGGTAGCTGCCCATGCCCTTATAGCTTGCAAAAAAAGAAGTCTTGTTTTTCTAAGCGCTGTAGAGTGAGGCAGTGTGGTGGTAAAAGTGCATGGAGCAATACTCCGTTTGGGTATTCTGCACCACTCTGTTTTCGCAGTGATGTGGGGCGAAATATGATTGACCAGTTCAAACGCAGAGCGCTTCAGTAGGGGGATCTATAGCTCATTGGTAGCTGTCACTGTGGTGCTGCTGTTCGCTTCTCATTCGAAAGTAAAGAGGCCACCAAGGGGCTGTTGTGCCTAGTGAGGTTACAGAATTGGCGCATCAACCTCTTGTATAAAGTGAAGGTCAAACAGTCGTTGAGATAGTGTTGGGCTCTGCCCTGTTGTTAAGTCTCTTCGATTGCAAAAAGTGATCAAGTCACTTTCATCGATACCACTATCATCCAGCAGAGAACCATTGATAAAGACACAGATCTTGTTATCAATCTCTACATAAGCAATTTTGCAAGCGGAGTGTAGTCGATAATCTGCATGACTATTAAATTCTACCCCTTGTTGTTGATACTCAAATTGCTGCAGTATTTGCTGGTCTAGTGGATCGAGTTTAGTTACAAATTCAGCAAAACCGATGGCAGAAATTTCAGATATTCTGTTCGCCATTTTCAGTGCTGAATCTGGAATTCGTGCAGGACAACTCTCCCTGTCCCAGACAGGATCCTGATAATAGCTGTTGTCAGCCTCATCAATCAGCTCTTCAAACATCTCTTTAGCACTATAAGAGCGGTAGCCAAAGGACAAGCTGGTGCAATCATCACTTAAACTAACGCCATGATGCGCCACTTTGGGAGGGATGTATAAAATATCACCCGCTTCAACCTCAAAATGTTGCTCAGCGGTGAATTGCTTCATGATCCTCAGTGGCACACCTTCCAGATAGTTATCTAAATGGCAGTGCTGACGACTTAATGCCCAGTGCCGTTTACCACTGCCTTGCAGCAAGAAGACATCATAGAGATCAAAGTGGGGGCCAACACTCCCCCCTGTCGCTGCATAGGAGATCATTACATCATCAAGACGCCAGCGTGGAATAAAGTTGAAGTGGTCAATTAATGACTCCACTTCAGGGATAAACCGATCTACCCCTTGAACGAGTAAAGTCCAGTCCGCTTCTGGCAGTTTTGTAAAAGTATCTTCTGAAAAGGGGCCTTCGGTTAATGACCATCGATTATCTTTTGTGGATCCTGTAATCAGTCTCGATTCAAAATCCTCTTCAAGAGAGAGCCCAGCTAATTCATCAGGTGAGATTGGGGATATGAAGTCAGGTAGAGCCTGCTTAATTAATAACGGTTTTTTCTGCCAGTAGTCTGACAAAAACTCTTTTTGAGAGATGGCGCCGAAGGTGATCGGAGAATTGGACATGATGCAAAGTATATATAGAGGTGGAGCTTATGCTTACGGTATGGAGCTCAATGCATTCCTGGTCGCAATGTGTAGGAGTTGCCCCTGAATAGTTGTAACTTGTGAGTCTACTCAGGCACGTTCTGCAAATTATAGGATTGCACTGGCCATCTTGCGACGCCACTGCCCAGCTAGTGCCGGGTCATCGATGGATTCGAGAATCGCCAACATCCCTTTGCGGGCGCCATCCTCTCCGTAATCCCGGTCTCGCATCATCAGCGCGAGTAGTTCGCTGAGCGCGGCTTCGGTCTCTCCGTGGGTCATCAGCTGTGCCGCAAGCTGGTAACGGGACTCGCTATCCGTGGGATCATTTTCGATATTGTTGCGTAATGTTTCGAGGTCAGCGGCACCGGCAGATGCCTTGGCAAACAGCAGCCGGTTCTGTAAGTCACGGACCTCGGGACTCTCTTTCTCTTCAACAGGGAGGGCACGAATGGCCTGTTCGACATTGTCGTAGTCGCCCTTCATGAAAAGGGCAGTGATCAGATCCAGACGGACCCGTGGGTTGTCAGGATCTTCCTGGTTAGCCTGTTGTAGTAGCTCTAGTCCCTGATCGAGTTCTCCCTGTTGAATCAGTGTGGCGGCCTCGGATCGGAGTTGGTCTGAGGCGCGCTCAATATGGTTGTCGAGCACCATGCGGACATTGCTCTCGGGTTGGGCGCCCATGAATTCATCAACGACGGCGCCGTTGCGAAAGATTTTGACGGTTGGAACGCTACGGGCGTTGAACTGGGTGGCCAGTGGCTGGTTGTCGTCGACATTGACCTTGGCGAGGATGAACTTCCCTTCGTACTCCTCAGCCAGTTTGGTGAGCACCGGCATCAACACCTTGCAGGGGTTGCACCACGGTGCCCAGAAGTCGACCATCACCGGGGCATTGAATGAGGCCTGAAGCACGGCCTGTTCAAAGTTCTCCTGATTGACGTCGATGATATAGGGGCTGTTGGAGGTTCCTTCTTCCATCGCTACTTTCCTTGAATTGTGTCGGGGTTTCTTAAACTACTTCCACTTTTTGAAGCGCTTTTTGCAATATTTTAACAACGCTTCATAACTGGTGAAGTGACGTTTGAAGTGTTTCTCTGCCGGTTCGTCATATTCGCACCACTCATTCTCATACTCTCGACAGATGGTGGGGCGCTGCTGGTAGATGCCACAGCCGCCGCTGGGTTGTAGAAATTGGCAGCGGTTGTTGATCAGCAGGAACCAGCCATCCTCGTCCTGGTAGATCTCGACATTCTGGTGGGCCATCTGCCAGAGGAGGGTCTGGAAGTCATCTTTACTGCGTGGGGTGTCGATCTGCTGGGTGAAGTAGCTACAACACTTGGCCCCTTTGCAGAAACTGCATTTGTTCTCTGAAGTGACCTTGATCTTCTTGCTCATGGTAGAGAGTGCCTCAGGCGCGATAGAGCTGATCGGTCTTGGTGGCCATGATGAAGTCGTTGCGGTGGAGGCCGCCAATCTTGTGGCTCCACCAGGTGATTGTCACTTTACCCCACTCGGTAAGAATGGCGGGGTGGTGCCCCTCACGCTCTGCTAGCTCACCAACTTTCCGAGTAAAGTCGAGTGCATCGACAAAGTTGGGCAGGGTGTAACGCCGTTCGAGTTGCAAAACATTGTCGCGAGTCTCGAAGTTCCAGTCAGGAATGGCGCGTACCAGCGTGCCCATCTCTTCATCGGATACCTGTGGGGCACCCGCTCTGCAGGCTTCGCAGTGCTCTTCCGTTAGGTGGTTCATGGTGGGTTAATACTTTTTGGTGGAAATCGGGAATAATATCCGACAAAGTTACTCAATAATCAAGATGGTTGTCCGATCCTTTGGGCTGCTATCCATAAAAATATCAATCAAAGGAGTAGAGGGATGAGAACGGCACTGATTGCGATGGTGTTGGGTGTGATTTCGATGAGTGCGGTGGCAGATGAGCCGATGCGGGATTACCCCTTTGAGGCCGTTGCAGAGAATGTCTGGGTCATTCACGGACCATTGGGTAGCCCCAATGTTGAGAATCAGGGTTTTATGAATAATCCCGGTATTGTTCTTACTGCAGCGGGAGTGGTGGTGGTTGACCCCGGTTCCAGCCGACAGGCGGGGGAGATGGTGCTGCGGATGGTGAAGCAGGTGACCGATGCACCGATTGTTGCCACCTTTAATACCCATGTTCATGGCGATCACTGGTTGGGGAATGATGCAATTCGTGCCGCCTATCCACAGGCCCCGATCTATGGTCATCCAGAGATGATTGTCGAGATTGAGGCGGGGGCTGGGGATCGTTGGGTTTCCATGATGTCTAGTCTGACCGAGGGATTTACCGATGGCACGGTGGTTGAAGGGCCCAATGTGGCGCTAAAACATGGAGATGAGGTGACAGTTGGTGCGACCACTTTCCGCATGCACCACTATGGACACTCCCACACCTTGACCGATCTGATGATCGAAGTGGTTGAAGATGGTGCAGTCTTTCTTGGAGATAATGCAATGGTGGGACGCTTCGGTAACATGGGCGAGGGGACCTTTCAGGGGAATATCGATGCCCTCAATCAGGTGCTGAAGAGCGGTGCCAAGAGCTGGGTGCCGGGGCACGGTGTCAGTGGTGGATCAACTGCCGCTTCCGATTATCGTGATTATCTGGTTGCGGTCTATCAGGCGGCCCAATTTGCCTTTGAAGAGGGGCTGGAGAGTGATGAGGTGAAGCCGATTGCACTGGAGCGCACCATGGCTTGGAGTGGTTGGGTCGGTTATGAGGGTGAGATAGGGCGCCACGCCAACCAGGCCTATCTTGAGGTTGAGGCCTCGGAGTTCTAGTTACGGCTTTCATCAGATTGCTGGTTGTGTTTGTGGTGTAAAATCCGGGCATGAGCTCGGATTTACACACCTTCTCGGCCGCTGAACGGGCGGCCATCTACAAAGTGATCTTCAATCGCCGAGATGTGCGCGGCGAGTTTTTGCCGGATCCTGTGCCCGATGAGGTGCTGGCCCGTATTCTCAATGCGGCGCACCATGCGCCCTCGGTCGGTTTTATGCAGCCGTGGGATTTTCTGTTGATTCGCTCGCAAACCGTTCGCCAAAAGATCCATGCCCTGTTCTGCAAGGCGCATGCCGAGGCCGCAGAGCTGTTTCCACAGGAGAAGCGGGAGACTTATCGTAATCTCAAGCTAGAGGGAATTCTGGAATCACCGCTCAATGTGGTGATCACCTGTGATCGATCTCGTACCGGATCGGTGGTGATTGGTCGTACCCATATGCCGGAGATGGATCTCTATAGTAGTGTCTGTGCGGTACAGAATTTCTGGTTGGCCGCCCGTAGTGAAGGGGTGGGTGTGGGTTGGGTCAGTATTCTCGATCCCGATGCATTGAGTGAGACATTGGGACTGCCAGAGTCGGTGGTACCGATTGCCTACCTCTGTGTGGGCTATGTCTCCAAATTTCATGAGAAGCCGGAGCTGGAAAAGGCGGGCTGGCTGCCACGGATGCCGCTGGAGCAGCTGATTCATCTCGATCGGTGGGGAGAGAGGGGAGTAGATCCAGTGTTGGCTATTCAGAGGTGAGGTGCTGATGCGACCGCTCACGCAAGGCGTTGATTGAGTGGCTCTGCAATGTGATCTTTGTTACATCATAAAAAGTGCTTCATCTCGCTGGATCTCTCCGCTCTCTATTTCGGTATCAATGGCTCTGCGGACATCCACGATGACCAGATCAATGTTGATCGGTTCGCCAGCAAGTGGGTGGTTTCCGTCGACCGTAATCTGATGATTATCAATGGCGGTAACGGTAACTGGAAGATCGTAACCATTCTTCCGGGTGTAGAACTGCATGCCAGATTTTAGTTGGTCTGAATGCCTGAACTGTTCTCTGGGTATAATGGCAAGCTTTGACTCATCTCGTACACCAAAGCAATCCTCTGGGTTAGGTGTCAATGTAACGCGTTCACCGGCCTGTCGTCCCTCAACTGCTTTTTCTATGGCGGGTAGAACCTCTTCGCGCCCCTGAATAAAAGAGAGGGACTCTCCACCATCCGAGCTGTCAATCAGCTCCCCCCTCTGGTCAACCATGCGGTATTCAATGGTTACAACAGCATTTTTGGATATCTTCATTCTTCCAATACTATCTCTGATGTTTTAAGAACCACAATAGAAATAAAGTGGTATGACAGAGGTGGTATTGACGTGATTCTTGTCGGGGTGCACTCTCTATCACTGTTTCAATCAAGAGAGACACGAGACAATGCTGTGGAATCTGATGATGCATGGGCTGATGGGGTGGTTGGGGGCATGGTATTTTCTTCCAACAGTGGAACGAATAGGGATTGCTGTTCTTGCAGTCTGTATGACGCAGGCCGTTGATCAGGCCCGAATTCGCAAGGAGAAGATGGCAGAGATTGATTCACTGCTGGAAGCTGGTCGTGGTGAGATGGCAAAAGGGATAGAGCAGCGACTTGGAAGGGTATTGGCGGTGACCTATCTTCAGAATGTTGCACTCTACACCATAGTATTGTTGCTGATGGCTCATGCGGCAAGGCTGAATGGGTGGATTTAGGAAGAGAGATGTCAGGTTCAGACTCAGTCACAGATTCAGTCAATCGGGAACACTATTGTTCGCGTGCCAATGCTTATACACGGATGACCGGTGGAGTGGGTGATCTAGCATTGGTCGACAAGCGAAACCCACAAGAGACAGTCAAGCTGGAGCCATGGCTTGCAACGGTTTTCTTGCTGGCAGATGGGCAGCATACTGTGAATGATTTGATCCTTCATTTGCGTGGTCAATATGGCGGAAATGTGCCCGTTGAATTGGAGCGAACCATTCTCTCGGTTGTTGGGCGTCTGGTTGAGTCAGGCACTGTTCAATTGAGTGACCTGCCTCATGACCTGCCCTACCATCTTGCCAGACCTGTCGAAGAGCTCGATCCTGAGGAGGCCAAGAGGTATTTGCAAGAAGATGGCTATTGCCAGCCTTTACGTTAATCGGGGCATCACTACTTTGCCTAGGAGCCTGTCGGATTTAGGATACCGTAGCGAGAGAAGCCTGATTTGAGACAAATTTTTCCATCGTTTGAGGCGAATAGCCGTAGCTATTTAACGAAAAGGATGGGGAAATCTGGCCAAACTCAGGCTTTTCGTAGTAGGTATTCATAAACCCGACAGACTCCTAGAGTTGATAAATTTCAGGGGGATGATCTGAATAGCCACACCTGCATTTTTTTATATTTTGAGGTGATCCCTGAGTTACACCTGGATGTAGATGTATAGGAGACGTGATGTATGGGATGAGTGGTCGAGAGGCTGTTTACTCGATTCTGGGGGCATTTGTTGCTACATTGCTAGCCTCTTTTTTGAGTTACACCATTCTGGAAGAGAATCATATACCTATGATTCTGGCCTCAACCGGGGCTTCGGCAATGTTGGTTTTTGCGCTACCACATAGCCCACTATCGCGGCCATGGAATCTGGTTGGAGGGCATGTCGTCTCCGCAACGGTTGGGATCAGTTGTCTGTTGTTGATTGATAACCCGCTCTTTTCATCCTCGATATCGATCACAGTTTCGATGCTGTTGATGCATCTATTACGCTGCATGCACCCACCGGGAGGTGCAACCGCAGTGACAGCAGCGATTGGCAGTTCGCAGATTGAAATTCTTGGTTATGCGTTTGTGGTGATTCCGGTATTTATCAATTCAATTATTCTATTGTCCATCGCCATGGCAGTTGGCATGCTACGTGACAAGAATCCATTTTATCAGCAGGCTACTGTGGCGCATCCAGGTTTTTGATGGCCCAGACAGCAGCCTCTACCCGTGTTGTGAGTTGCAATTTTTTCAAAATGTGTTTCATATGAACCTTGACAGTTCCATCTGAAATTCTAAGCTGTCGTCCGACTACCTTATTGCTCATTCCTTCCATCACCAGCCGTAGAATTTCGAGTTCCCGTTTAGTCAATTCGGCCTCTTCGGTTGACTGGGGAGATGCGCGCTCTTCACGAATCGATTTTGCCAGCAGACTGGTGAGTTGTTCACTGATGACGGTATGGCCAGCGGAGGCATGTTCTATTTTCTGCAGGATATCCTCTGGCTCCATATCCTTGAGCAGATACCCATCAGCACCATGGCGCAGTGCATCCAGTACATTGTTCTCATGGTTGGAGACGGTTAGCATGACCACCAGAGTGTCCGGTTGTTGCTGTTTCAGCTGTTTAAGTGTGTCAATACCGCTAATTCCCTTCATGTCGATATCGAGAAGAATGAGATCAGGCTTATGCTCCAGGGCAAGCATTATCCCATCCTCACCACTGGCTGCCTCACTGATGAGGTTAAGATTGGAGTTTGTCGAGATCAGATTTCTGACCCCTTTTCGGAACAGGGGGTGGTCATCAATAATGAGGATGGTGGTCAAGTCTGATTGATCCATGATGTGATATCTCCTTCTGTTGTGGAACTTTCATATTCCATTGGTGTGAATGAGACCTCAATAATGGTCCCGCCTCCGGGGCGCTCCCTGATTTGATGTTGGCCTCTCAGGGCGGCTGTCCGCTCTTCCATGATGGCAAGACCGAAATGGCCACCTGAATGTCTCGCTGAATCGATGCCAATACCATCATCCTGAATCGTCAGAGAGATGATTTGTGACGGGCTGCCTCTTAGCTCAATCCATACTTTTGATGCATGGGCATGTTTATGGATATTGTTTAGTGCTTCTCGCAGGATATAGACAAGGTGGATGGCCTCATGTGGGCTCAGATTGCAGTCATCAAGGCGGATATCAAGAAAGATCTTGATCTGCTCTCGCTGTCTGAAATCTTCGACAGCCTGTTTGATGGTCTCACTCAATTCATCGGTCTCAATGGATAGCCTAAAGGTTGTCAGTAGTTCACGAAGCTGCCGATAGGTATTGCCTAGTTCGGAGCGGATTTCCTCAACAATATCCTGGATCTCTTCGTTGACATGGTGCGCCTGCATCGCTTTCTGGGTGCGGCTGACCTCAAATTTGAGATAGGTGAGAGATTGGGCCAGTGAGTCATGCAGTTCACGTGCAATGCTACTGCGCTCATGGTTGAGGATATGCTCCCTCTCCTTAATGGCACTTCGTGCAATATTGATGGCAGCACCAACCTGCTCCGAAATCATTTGAAGGGTGGATTGTTGCCACTGTTCCAGCTCTTTTTTTCCGGTTTCCAGGATCAGCAGGCCAAAGGTACGGTTCCGGTCACGGACAGGAAATGAGGTAAGGTGACTACCCTTTTGGTCGGTTGTATGGGTTGAATAGCACCCCGCACAGCTGTTGTTGCAGTGCTTGTCCGGGAAGGTGCTCGCGAGAACATGTCCGCGATTGGACTTTTGATCAGAGAGACAAATGAGGCCAGAATTGATATTCAGAAACTGTTCGACCTTGTTTAGAATCAGGGTATAGCTTTCGGAGCTGGTGGGTGCCCGACTGAGAATGGTTGAGGTGTTGTAGAGAAGCTCCATTGCGCTGTTCCTCTGTTTCAGATCCTTGGTTTTGTGGTGGATTTCTTTCTCCTGCCTTATATAGGTCTCGGAGAGTTCACTGGTCATTGCATTGAAGGTGTTTGCCAGTTGGGAAAGTTCATTGTCACCTTGAACGAGGGCCTTGAAGGTAAAGTCACCTTGACGAATTTTTTGGGTGGCATTCATCAGTGACTGGAGTGGTGTGAGGATGCTGGAATGGATAAAGAGTATGGTCACCAGTACGATACCAATGGTGACAAAGAGGCTTACCGACTCGATAAGGTGGAGCAGTTTGATTTGCTGCTCCATCGCAGTCTCCATTGCCTTCACCATCTGATCAATTCTGTCTACAAACTGATGTACCAGACTGAGATAGCGTTTTTGGATTGCATCGCGGCTGTCGTTGGTCAGGTCAACCCAGTGAGGGTCTTTCTGTTTGGCAAGGTATACATCAGGATTATTGATCTGTTCATAGACATGGAGCAGTGGCTTAATTTGGTACTGCCAGCTACGACGAACTTCCTGGTAGGCCTGATGGATGGGGTCATCCGCCAGCTTTGGAATTGCCTGAATAATTTTCTGATTGTTCAACCTGTCATCAAAACTGTCGACATAGCGGGTGAGTAGCGGGGGCTCTGTTGCAGGTTTGTCGTAGTGAGTCTGGTAGATGATGTCGGCAGCAATCTGGTAGGACTGCATGCGTAGTGAGCCTGTCTGATTGATGGCACTTCCCATTCCGCTGAGTGATTCAGTGATAAAAATAGAGCTGATCATGCTGATAAAGGTGAGCAAAATGATCCCCCCCAGTGCAGATCCGAGGCGAAGGATAAGAGGTTGCTTGCCCGGTGAAATCGACATTTGGCAGAAAACACTCCAGTTCTGGTGAAAAATAGGGGGTACCCCGGCAGGGTGACTGATTCAGGGGATACCACTATGCAAGGGTAGACGGTTGTCAGCGGAGTGCAATACAGACAACGGGATAGCGTGTTACTACCCGATACCACCAAGGTGGTAGAGAGGGGGAGGGGGTATGGTGTCGCTACCACCATCGGGTGGGTTGTTGTTGGAGAGGCATCGGAGTCTGATTGCATCGCACAAAGTGATGAGGAGTCCTTCGATGCCCAGCTACAGAACCAAACAGCTCTCTGTATTGACCATGAATACCTTTGCCTTTACCGCCTGTTTTGCGGTCTGGGTGATGTTCTCCATTATTGGAATCCCTATCAAGGAGCTGTTGGCTCTCAATGAGACCCAGTTTGGAGTACTGATTGCAACCCCTATCTTGACTGGTTCGGTAATGCGCCTTCCCGTTGGCATGCTGACGGACAAATTTGGTGGTCGGATTGTCTACCTTCTGTTGATGTTAGTGACCATCGTTCCGCTCTGGTTGATTGGTGAGGCAACTGAATATTGGCAATTTATTGTGCTAGGTCTCTTTGTTGGAATTGCCGGGGCCTCATTCTCCGTAGGTATTGCCTACACCGCGCGCTGGTTCACCAAAGAGAAGCAGGGCTTTGCCATGGGTATCTTCGGTGCAGGTAATGCAGGTGCAGCACTGACCAAATTTGTGGCCCCCGCTCTGGTGGTAGCCTATGGCTGGCAGATGGTGCCCAAGGTCTATGCGGTGGCCATGTTTGTGACCGTGGTTCTTTACTGGATATTTACCTATGAGGATCCTGATCACAAGGTTGGGACTCATGTCACGGTAAGGGATCAATTGAAGATGTTGAAGGACCCAAACATCTGGAAGTACATGCAGTACTACTCGCTGGTGTTTGGCGGTTTTGTAGGACTCTCCCTCTGGATGACCAAATACTACATTGCAGAGTATGGGTTTGATATTACAACAGCTGCGCTACTGGCCTCTATTTTTGTGTTGCCGTCGGGTGTGATCCGTGCACTGGGTGGCTGGTTCTCAGATAAGTATGGTGCCTACAAGGTGACCTGGTGGGTGATGTGGATCTCCTGGGTCTGTCTCTTCCTGATGTCCTATCCGCAGACCGAGATGGTCATCAAAACCATCAATGGTGAGGTGGCGGTTGGTATTGGCCTGAATGTATGGGTCTTCACCAGTCTGCTCTTTACTGTGGGGATTGCCTGGGGATTTGGGAAGGCCTCTGTCTTCAAATTCATCTCTGATGAGTATCCCGACAACATTGGTGTCGCCTCAGGCATTGTAGGGCTTGCGGGTGGCATGGGGGGATTTCTGCTGCCCATCATGTTTGGTGTCCTGATCGATTTTACAGGGATCAACAGTGTCGTCTTTATGCTCCTTTATGGCGCCACTTCGGTCTCCCTGGTCTGGATGCACTACACCTTTGCAAGAGACAAGCAGCGCCAGACCGTTGTGGCTGCGAAAGATCATGTAATGCGTGAATACGAGCAGGAACATGAGGATCTGAAAGCCTATGCCATCGCAAGAGCCGCAGTGGAGCAGTCGGAACTGATTGAGGAGTTTTACAACCAGTATCAGTCGTCTCGCGAACGGGCAAATGTGGAGGCAGAACAGCTACGTAGAGCGCGGATGCAGGGGGGGCTCCCAAGCGAATCAATGGAATAGTTGTGTCACACCTCCCCCTTTTTTTGAGAGGGATGAAGTTTTCAATATTTTTTGTTCAACGATAAGGAGACAGTAATGTCAGATATCACCAGATGGGATCCGGAAGATGATAAGTTCTGGGCATCGGAAGGTAAGAGGATTGCAAACCGCAATCTCTGGATCTCAATCCCCAGCCTGTTAAACGGGTTCGCGATTTGGCTCTATTGGGGCATCATCACCGTGCAGATGCTCAACCTGGGGTTCCCCTTTGCCAAGGCCGAGCTCTTTACTCTGATGGCGATTGCAGGCCTGACTGGAGCAACCCTGAGAATCCCGAGCAGTTTCTTTATCCGTATAGCGGGTGGCCGGAATACCATATTCTTTACTACTGCACTGCTGATGATTCCGGCAATCGGAACCGGTTTTGCACTACAGGACAAGGATACGCCGCTCTGGGCCTTTCAGCTGCTGGCCTTCCTCTCCGGTTTTGGTGGTGGAAACTTCGCCTCATCAATGTCCAATATCAGCTTTTTCTTTCCCAAAAAGCAACAGGGGCTGGCATTGGGGCTGAATGCGGGGCTCGGTAATGCAGGTGTAACCACCATGCAGATTCTGGTTCCATTGGTGATGACCTTTGGAATCTTTGGTGGAGAACCGATGATTCTGGAGAATACTTCTGGAACCCTGATTGGAAAGATTCCGGCTGGCTCCGAGACCTGGATTCACAATGCAGGATTTGTCTGGTTGGTGTTGCTGATTCCGTTGGTACTCGCTGGCTGGTTCGGCATGAATAACCTCAAAGTCGATCATGTAACGCCTGATCTGCCATCCCCGGTGGGTGCTTTTACCATGATCTCCATGATGTTGATCATCGGCTTTATTACTGCAGCAGCAGGACTCTATTTTATTCTCCCGAATCCTGTCGGTCTGGGTGCGCCGGGTTGGGCCAAGTGGCCGGTGATTGCTGGAATCCTCTTCTTTACCGTCTTCCTCTTGAAGATGTTGCCTGGGAATATCAGCAATAATCTTAAGCGTCAGTACAAGATCTTTGGTAATAAGCACACTTGGGTCATGAGCGTGATCTATACCATGACCTTCGGTAGCTTTATTGGATACTCTGCGGGTTTCGCACTGGCGATCAAGGTGATCTTCGGGTTTACCCACGTCATGGGTGCGGATGGTGTAATGGTTCATGATGCAGTCAATCCCAATGGCCCCTCTGCACTGATGTATGCATGGATGGGACCATTTATTGGTGCATTGATTCGCCCGATTGGTGGCTGGATGGCTGACAAAATAGGTGGTGCAAAGGTAACCCAATATGTATCCATCACAATGATTGGAAGTGCTTTGGGCGTGGCCTACTTCATGGCTGCAGCCTATCAGTCTGCGACACCTGAAGAGTTTTTCCTCCCATTCTTTATTCTGTTCCTGATTCTGTTTGCGGCAACAGGAATTGGTAATGGATCAACCTTCCGTACCATTGCGATGGTTTTTGACAAGGAGCAGGCAGGCCCTGCGCTGGGATGGACCTCCGCAGTTGCGGCTTATGGTGCATTCATCATTCCTAAGGTGTTTGGTGAGCAGATTAAGGCGGCAACACCAGAAAATGCACTGTACGGGTTTGCTGTCTTCTACACGGTTTGTCTAGTACTGAACTGGTGGTATTACCTCGGGCCGAAGAGAGAGTTTGATAACCCATAAGGGAAAGAATTCAGGGCAATCCACGCATACTCCTGCGCAGACTGACCAAACCCATCACAGCTCTGCAGATGGGTTGCCCTGATCTAAACCAATCTAGCTCCAACTAATTCTTAAAGGAGAGTTTTGTATGAGTCATTTTCTTGATCGTCTGAGGTATTTTGGCAAAGTCAAGGATACCTTCTCAAAAGGGCATGGTATTACTACAACTGATGATCGTCAGTGGGAGGATACCTACCGTAATCGATGGCGCCATGACAAAGTGGTTCGATCTACCCATGGTGTGAACTGTACGGGTGGTTGTTCCTGGCAGATTTTTGTCAAAAATGGCCTGGTTGCCTATGAGATGCAGCAAACTAATTATCCCCGTACACGGGATGATCTACCCAACCATGAGCCTAGAGGGTGCCAGCGTGGCGCCTCGTTCTCTTGGTATCTCTATAGCCCGCACCGGATCAAGTATCCCTTGGTGAGGGGACGACTTGTTGATCTCTATCGAGCAGAGCGTGCAAGCGGAAAGGATCCGGTAGCCTCTTGGGAGGCGATTCAAAACGATCCTGCAAAGCGTGAAAGTTATGTTGGTGTTCGTGGGCTGGGTGGTTTTGTTCGTGCCGAATGGGATGAGATGGTTGAGATGATTGCAGCCGCCAATATTCATACCATCAAGAAGTGGGGACCGGATCGGATCTACGGATTTTCTCCAATCCCTGCGATGTCGATGATCTCTTATGCAGCTGGCTCCAGATACCTTTCCCTAATAGGTGCTGGAGTCGGCTCTTTTTATGACTGGTACTGTGATCTGCCACCTGCCTCACCGCAGGTCTGGGGTGAGCAGACGGATGTGCCAGAGTCTGCCGACTGGTATAACTCTAAATACATTATTGTTTGTGGTGCCAACCTGCCGATGACGCGTACTCCGGATGCCCACTTTGCGGTGGAGTCCCGCTATAACGGTACCAAGATTGTCTCTATGGCTCCAGACTATGCAGAGTATGTGAAGTTTGCCGACCTCTGGATGCCGGTCAAGCAGGGCACAGACTCTGCGGCATTCCTAGCGATGGGGCATGTGGCGCTGAAAGAGTTCCATATCAACCAGCAGGATCCATACTTTACTGAGTATGCGCGTAGCTTTACCGACTTCCCGATGCAGGTCATTCTGGAGAAGCAGGGTGATAAGTTGATTACCGGGCGTTTCCTGCGTGCCTCTGATTTTGACAACGACATGGGTGAGTCCAACAATCCTGAGTGGAAGACCATTGTTTTTGACAAGAAGAGTAATGCCTTTGTAGCACCCAATGGTTCTGTAGGGTTCCGTTGGGGAGAGGAGGGTAAATGGAACATCCTTGAGCAGGCCCACGGTAAAGAGACTGAGGCTGAATTGAGTTGTATCGATAGTAAGGATGAGGTGGTTGAGGTTACCTTCCCTCACTTTACGCCAGAGGATGGCGATAGCCTGGTTCGTAATATTCCAGTCCGTAAACTCAAGCTGGCCTCGGGTGAAGAAGCTTATGTCACTTCTGTGTTTGATCTGCAGGTTGCTCAGTACGGTATTGATCGTGGCCTGGGTGATAACCTGGCATCAGACTATTCTGATGAGTCTGTACCTTATACCCCTGCATGGGCGTCCAAGGTTACTGGTGTACCTGCTGCAGATCTCGAGCGTACCGGTCGCGAGTTTGCTGATAATGCCTCCAAGACCCGTGGTAAATCGATGGTTATTCTGGGGGCGGCAATTAACCACTGGTATCACAACGACATGAACTATCGCGGCATTATGAACCTGCTCCATATCTGTGGTTGTGTGGGCCAGTCCGGTGGTGGTTGGGCGCACTATGTCGGTCAGGAGAAGCTCCGTCCTCAAGCGGGTTGGGCTCCAATTGCATTTGGTTTGGACTGGCATCGTCCACCTCGCCATACTGCATCGACTACCTACTGGTATTTCCATACCGATCAGTGGCGTTATGAGCGTGTCGAGGCCGATGGTCTCCTCGCCTCTACCGCTAAGGGTCGATACAAAGGCTACCAGTTAGGTGACTATAATGTGGTTGCGCAGCGTCTGGGGTGGACACCATCCATGCCGCACTTCGACAAGAATCCGATTGAGATTGTCAAAGAGGCTGAGGCAGCTGGTGCAACAGATGAGGCGGGTGTAGCCAGCTATCTGGCTGACAAGCTGAAGACAGGGGATATCAACTTCGCCTACGAGGATATTGATGCGGAAGAGAATCATCCACGTAACCTGTTTGTCTGGCGTTCCAACCTGATTGGTTGCTCTTCCAAAGGACATGAGTACTTCCTAAAGCATCTGCTCGGTGCGCAGAATGGTGTAATGAGCGAAGGTACAGAGGGTGCTGCCTGTCAGGAGATCAAGTGGAGAGAGAAGTCTCCAACCGGAAAACTGGATCTGATGGTGGATATCAACTTCCGTCTCAACTCTACCGGAGCCTACTCCGATATGGTGCTACCAACAGCGACTTGGTATGAGAAGGCGGATCTGAATACGACTGATATGCACCCATTTATCCATCCGCTGGGTAAGGCTGTAGATCCTGCATGGGAGTCCAAATCAGACTGGCAGATCTTCAAGACTATTGCAAAGAAGTTCTCTGAGTTGGCAGAGACTCACCTCGGCACACAGAAGGATGTGGTTGCGCTGCCGATGCAGCATGATACCCCGATGGCATTGGCGCAACCGTTTGGTGAGGTCAAGGACTGGAAGAAGGGGGACTGTGATCTGATTCCGGGTAAGACGGCGCCAATCTTCAAGGTGGTTGAGCGTGACTATCCAAACACCTATGCCAAGTATATTGCGCTGGGCCCCCTGATGAGGAAGCTGGGTAATACCATTAAGGGTGTGGACTGGAATACAGACCATGAAATTGATGAGTTAGCCTCTCTCAATGGTGTGATTACCGAGGATGGTGTGAGTAAGGGATTACCTTCACTATCCGAGGATGTTCATGTCTGTGATGCGGTCATGCGAATGGCACCAGAGACCAATGGTGAGGTGGCTCATAAGTCGTGGAGCGCCCAGAGCAAGAAGACGGGTGTTGACCATAGCCACCTCTACAAAGGGCGTCAGGAAGACAAGATCACTTACCACGATATTGTGGCTCAACCGCGCAAAATCATTACGGCACCCACTTGGTCTGGTATTGAGTCAGAAGAGGTGAGCTATAACGCTTGCTATACCAATGTTCATGAGCATATCCCTCTGCGTACCTTGACTGGGCGTGCACAGTTTTATCAGGATCATGAATGGATGCTCGATTTTGGAGAGGGATTCTGTGCTTATAAACCAGCAGTCGATTTACAGGCGCACAAGAATGTACCTGCTGCCGTGAAAGGCAAGCCTCATCTGGTGCTGAACTGGATTACGCCACACTCCAAGTGGGGTATTCACTCCACCTATCAGGATAACCTGAGAATGCTGACACTGTTCCGTGGAGGCCCTTACTTCTGGGTCTCTGAGGAGGATGCGAAATCGATTGGACTCAAGGATAACGACTGGGTTGAAGCAGTTAATGATAATGGTGCAACGGTTGCCCGTGTTGTCGTTTCACAGCGTGTTCCTAACGGAATGGCGATCATGTATCACGCACAGGAGAAGAACGTTAATGTTCCCGGTTCCAATACCACAGGAAAACGTGGCGGAATTCTCAATAGCGTGACTCGTACGGTACCCAAGCCAACCCATATGATTGGTGGTTATGCACAGCTATCTTATGCATTCAACTACTATGGCACGGTCGGTTCGAATCGTGATGAACATGTCATTGTCCATAAGATCGAGGATCAGGATGTTGATTGGTTAGAGCGTCCGTTGACGCCAGAGCGGGAGGCGAAGAAAAACCCTCCAGGCATCAATAACTAATCAAATCAGGATACAGGAGAATAAGACATGAAAATACGTGCACAAATTGCAATGGTACTGAACCTCGACAAGTGTATTGGTTGTCATACCTGCTCAGTAACTTGTAAAAATATTTGGACGAATCGCAAGGGGGTTGAGTACGCTTGGTTCAATAACGTTGAGTCCAAGCCCGGTATTGGTTATCCCAAGATGTGGGAAGATCAGGAGAGATGGCGGGGTGGCTGGGTTAACAAGGATGGTAAGTTGGAGTTGAAGGCTGGAGGACGTGCCAGCAAATTGCTGAATATCTTTGCTAACCCTGATATGCCAGAGGTGGATGACTACTACGAGCCATTTGACTATGACTATCCTAAGCTGCAGAACAAACCTCTTTCTGAGGCGGCGCCAACGGCTCGTCCACTCTCCCAGATTACCGGTGAGACCATGGACAAGATTAACTGGGGGCCGAACTGGGAAGATGATCTGGCGGGCGAGTTCGAGAAGCGCTCACAGGATAAGAACTTTGAGGGTATTCAGAAACAGATGTACTCAGAGTTTGAGAATACATTCCACATGTATTTGCCCCGCCTCTGTAACCACTGCCTGAATCCGGCTTGTGTGGCAAGCTGTCCATCTGGCGCACTCTATAAGCGTGATGAGGACGGTGTAGTTCTGGTGGATCAGGATCGCTGTCGTGGCTGGCGTATGTGTGTGAGTGCCTGTCCTTACAAGAAAATCTACTACAACTGGGAGTCGGGCAAATCAGAGAAGTGCATTCTCTGCTATCCCCGTCTTGAGTCCGGGATGCCAACTGCTTGTGCAGAGTCTTGTGTAGGTCGAATTCGCTATATGGGTGTCATGCTCTATGATGCGGATCGTATTAGTGATGCAGCGGGTACCTCCAGTGAAAAGGATCTCTATCAGGAGCATCTGGATACATTTCTTGACCCTGATGATCCAGCTGTGATCGAACAGGCTCTTGCGGATGGGGTGCCTCAGTCATGGATTGATGCGGCTCAAAACTCGCCGGTCTACAAGATGGCAGTGAACTGGAAGATTGCTTTTCCGCTTCATCCTGAATATCGCACGCTGCCTAGCATGTGGTATGTGCCTCCAATGTCTCCAGTGCAGGGCCAGATTGATCAGGGTAACTTGCCGACTGAGGCCGATGGTGTCATCCCAACGGTTGATGCGCTGCGGTTCCCAACCAAGTTCCTTGCCAACCTGTTGACAGCTGGAGATGAGAAACCGGTTACTGATGCGATTCGTCGTTTGTTGGCGATGCGTAGCCATCAGCGCATGAAGGGGGTTGAAGGTGGTGATGGTTCAGAGGCATTAGAGACCGCTGGGCTCACCGTTGAGCAGGCGGAGGAGATGTACAGGTATCTCGGTATTGCTAACTATGAAGATCGATTTGTGATTCCAACCTCTCATGAAGAGTTGCGACAAGATGATCCTTATGGATTCCAGGGACAGAACGGCTTCTCTGGTGGTAACGCCAGTGCGCAAGGTGAAGACTCCGGGCGAGGGCTTTCTCTCTTCCCTGTGCCTCGCAAGAAGACAGTCACTCCGATGGCTATCGTTGCTCCACCTAAAAGCAGAAAATCTTAATAAGGAGCGTTAGAGATGAAACTTTATACAGTACTAGCTCGTTTGTTGGATTATCCAACACCTGAGCTGATGAACCATCTATCGGAGATCACAGAGGTGATCGATAGTGATTCTGAGGTCAACAGGAGTGAGGTTAAGGAGCTGCGTGAGTTTATCAGCTGGCTGCAGCTTCATGGCTTGACAGGGATCCAGCAGGTTTATGTGCAGACCTTTGATATGGTGCCTGAACATGATCTTCATATGACTCACCATATTCATGGTGACAGTCGGGATCGTGGTCCGGCGTTGATTGATCTCACCGAGCATTTTAAGGCCAATGGTCTTGAGATGAAGGACGGTGAAATTCCTGACTATCTTCCCTTGTTATTGGAGTATGTCTCTACGCTGGGAGACGATGAGTGTCGATTCTTCCTGGCAGATGTAGGGAAGATCCTTGCAATCCTCGCAGATAATCTTGAGAAGGCCGACAGCCCTTATGCGAAGTTGGTTCGTATGGTTGAAAGCCGTGGTCAACTGGTTAAAGCCGCTTAAAGGAGTAGGAAATGACATTACATGATTTTGTTTTTGGTGTTTATCCGTACCTGGCTGGGACGATCTTTATTTTAGGTAGCTGGATACGGTTTGATCGTGAGCAGTACACGTGGAAAGCGGATTCCAGTCAGTTGCTGAGCAATAAAGGGATATGGTTAGGAAGTAACCTGTTTCATGTGGGGATCCTCGGTATCTTCTTCGGTCATGCGGCCGGGATGCTACTGCCGCATGGCTTGTGGCAGATGGTGACAACAGATCTGCAGCACCAGTATATCGCGATCTATGCCGGTATGGTCTTTGGCGGGATGGCACTGATTGGGGCCGCACTATTATTGAATCGTCGTCTCAGCCAACCACGGGTCAGGGCGGTGAGCAGGCGTCGTGACAACTTTGTGATCGCCTGGCTGATGGTCACGGCCCTGCTCGGGTTGAGCACCATACCCACCTCAATGAGCCATGCAGGCCATGGAGATGTTTCCACCATGTTGGTACTGGCAGAGTATGTGAAGAGTATTGCCACCCTCAGTGTCGATGCGTCGCTCATTGTCGACGTATCGTTGGTCTACAAAATCCACATGTTTTTCGGTATGACGATCTTTCTGATCTTCCCGTTTACACGACTGGTTCATGTCTGGAGTGTTCCATTGACCTATCTGGGACGTGCCTACCAGATCGTTCGTGTGAAGTATGTGAGTGTCAATTAGAAATCTCGCTGTGGTTGGGGCGGCTCAGAGAGCCCATAGACTCGTGGGCCGCCTTTTTTATGGAGAACAATAATGGCAATGAATACCAATCCATCCGCAATCCGGGTGGAGTATGTCAATGTTGATGGAAAAGAGGTTGCGACTGACCAAGAGGGATACATACAGGATCTGGATCAGTGGTCTGAAGGGTTTGCAGTCGCGCAGGCGGACAAGGAGGGGCTGGATCTCACTGAAGAGCATTGGGATGTGATCTGGCTATTACGTAACCACTATGAGGAGCATGGGATTCAGATCGAGGTGCGTAAAATAATCAAACATTTTGCGAAGGTGTGGGGAAAGGAGCGGGGAAACAATCGTTACCTGCATGATCTCTTTCCAATGGGAGGGCCACAGAAACAGGGGAATCGGGTGGCAGGTATCCGCAAAACTAAAGGGGAGCATTGATGGTGATGCGGGTTCATTATCTGCAGCATATCGAGTTTGAGGGGCCTGGCACTATCCTCCTATGGTTGCTTGAGCGAGGACATGCTGTTACTGCGACACACCTCTACCTTGGAGAGCCTCTGCCAGCGGTTGAGGATTTTGATCTATTGATTGTGCTGGGTGGGCCGATGGGGGTTGATGATGAGATCCGCTATCCCTGGCTGCTGGAGGAGAAACGGCTGATCAGCCGTGTCATTGGTGCAGGAAAGCGGATATTGGGGATCTGTCTGGGGGCGCAGCTGATTGCATGGCTGCTTGGGGCATCGGTGACCCCAAACCGTTTTCGAGAGATTGGTTGGTTCGAGATCACTGCAGCAGAAGAGGGGAAATCTGAGAATGCAGAGGGTCTCTTCCCTCCGTCGATGAAAGTGCTCCACTGGCATGGAGATACCTTTGAACTTCCCTATGGAGCCGTCCCTTTGGCGCACAGCAGAGCCTGCACCAATCAGGGGTTTGTGCTGGAGAACCGTGTCATCGGATTGCAATTTCATCTGGAGACCACCCCGGAGTCTGCACGTCAACTGGTAGAGAACAGTATGGATGAGTTCAATAATGACTCTCCCTGGGTGCAGTCAGCGCTGGAGATTCTCTCGGTTGACGAGGAGTACTACCGGGTAATTAACAGGCAGATGGAGCGAGTGCTCTCATTTTTACTGTGTAGTCCGCAGTGGGAGGGTGATCTGTTTGCGAGTGTACAGGATAAGAAACTGGATATTGTAAAGCGAGTGTGTAATGAAAAAATGGTGTGAGATCTCTATCTATACGGCCTGTGTGGTATTCCTTTTGGCTGTGGTTGTGGCGACTGTTTTTGTGGCAGGCGTTCTGATTCTGAGTGATATCCCATGGTCTGCTTGGAGCAAGATGGTGACTGGGTAGTGAGTTATAGGCTATTCGGTTTGTTGAAAATATTATTTAGTAATCAATAAGGTATCCAGGGGTGGCAGGTTGATCGATTTATGGATTGGTTGATAGAGCTGGCGCTCTGGTGTGCGTAACGATCTTGTCAGGAACAGAAGAGTTCTGTCGATTGCAGTGGCTTGCAAACAGGAGTAGAGGAGAGGAGTTCCATGCCGAAAAAGATTTACGACCTTCCGATTGGAATGAAGCTGAGTACCATGTTGCAGCTGCCGATGGTGTCACTGTTCTGGAGTACTTTTCAGAATTTTCAGAACAATGCTCTCTCCAGTCGAACCAGTGAGCAGGCGGTCAGTATCGAGGAGAGTGCAGCCAGCATGGGCGTGGGTTTGCCGTGGTGGCTGGAGGGTTGGGTGAGATGGTTTTGGTTTTCCGAATGTAAGCCTGATCACTGTAAGGACGTATGTGCCAGTTCCACAGCTACCGGCAGGAAAGACTCTTTCACTCTTGCAGGGGAAGAGCTGAGGTGGAGTGAATGAATATTTGCAGTGCTTTATACTGGTTTGCTGGATTACCTCTGATAATGAACCTCTTTTTATAGACGGAAGTAGTAAAAATAGTGACTGACAATAACCCATTTGATCTGGTTGGTGATGATGCATGGAAACAGTGGCGGGATCGAAAATTGCGTGAAGCGCCGACCTCACTGGAAGAGCTGGTCGTAGAAATTCGTGACCCTCGTACCATCAGCAATAGTGAGCATGAGGCAGTGCTGGAGCGTTGCCGCCGCTGCAATATGGCAATCTATAGCAGTCAGTTGCTGGAAGAGGGGACCCATATCCCCCGTGCTGTGGGAATGCGTTTTGGGTTGAATAACATCAACCATAATCGTGGCGCAGAGGAAGACGCAGTGACTGCGCTGACGGTGCAGGATGATCAGCTTCACTCCCCCTATATTCCCTACTCCAACCGAGAGATTCACTGGCATACCGATGGTTACTACAACCGCCTTGATCTGCAAAACTACTCGCTGCTTTTGCATTGTGTGCGTCCGGCCCAATCGGGTGGAGAGAATGGGCTGATGGACCATGAGATGGCCTACCTGTTAATGCGGGAAGAGCACCCGGAGTATGTGCAGGCCTTGATGCAGGAGGAGGCGATGGTGATCCCCAACCACGTTGTCGATGGAAAAGAGTTACGCCCGCAGCGTGCGGGTCCGGTCTTTATGGTGACAGCGAGTGGAAAATTGCATATGCGCTACACCATGCGTAAACGCAATATCGTCTGGAGTGAAGATCCATTGGTGCAAGAGGCGGTGGCTTGGCTGGAAAACTTGTTGAAGAGTGATTCAGAGTATATCTACCATGGCACTTTGCAGCCGGGATGGGGGCTGATTGCCAATAATGTGCTACATGACCGTACCGCTTTTGAGGATGGAGAAGATCCGGCACAGAATCGTCTACTCTACCGCGCGCGTTATTATGATCGTATTCACTGTACCTGAGGGTCATCTAAATCAGTGACGGGCAGTGCTGAAGTTGTGCCTAATGGAGGAGGGCCTCTCCATACGCTGCCAGATCCTGCAGTATTTGGAGTTTTTCCGGGTTCTGCTGATGTTCCTGCGCTAGCGTCTCAATCTCGGAGATGAATTGAGCGTAGTGGATGGTGCTTCCGCTATCCTCATCCAGAATCCGGTGTTGGCAGAATCGTTGCCATCGCTGCTGTTCATCATCACTCAGTGACTCCGGCCAGTTTCGGGCACGATAGCGAAATAACATCGCCTCCAGCCGGGGATCCTGAAAAGAGAAAGTGGTGCTACCCAGCTCATCGGGGGTCAAGGAGTGAACCCGCTGCATCTGCATCTTGTCATGCTGATCAAAGAATCCGCTGTAGATCATCCGGTCCGGGTCATCTTCTTCAGGAAAACGATGTAACTGATGGGCCTGGGTGACTTGATCGGAAAACCCCGAGGCGTGGAGAATCGCTTCTGCATGCTGCTGTTGCTGTGCAAGATCGATCCCCAGTCGCTCCTGTGATGCGGGGTCCAAGGTGTTGAGTGGGGCCATGACGGGACACTTATTTATGTGAACGGTCTTAAGTGGAATGCGTTCTACTCCTGCGGGTAACTCCTCTGTGCGGGTGAAGAGGCGCGCGGCAATCTCTTCCGGGCTGAGAGAGAGGAATGGGGTTGGATCGACGTGGAGATCGTAGACAATGATCCCATTGCTATTGGTCGGGTGGCGAACAAGTGGCAGGATGATTGCGAGATTGCCCCGTTCCGAAGGAATCATCGATGAGACATGGAGCAGTGGCGCTGGATTCATCAGGTTGAGTAGGGCGGCAGCGCTCTTCTTGTCTTTGTGCTCATAGGTATATTGGTAGAGTCGGGGTTGCCGCTCTTTGACCAGTCGTGCCATGGCGATGGTGGCATGGACATCCGCTAGTGCGTCATGCGCCATGCCGTGCTCAATGTCGTTGGCAGCTGTGAGGTGTTCAAGCTTCATGCTCGGTTTGCCATCCTCATAGTGGGGCCACTCAATGCCCTCTGGGCGTAACGCGCGAGTCAAGCGCATCAGGTCGATGATATCCCAGCGAGAGTTGCCATTCTTCCACTCACGTTCATAGGGGTCATAGAGATTGCGGTAGAGCGTGTTGCGCGTTACTTCATCATCAAAACGTAAGGTATTGTAGCCGACGCCACAGGTGCCGGGCTGGCTCAGCTCCTCCATAATATTCTGGATGAAAGTGACCTCAGCAACGCCTTCGCTTACCGCTTTCTGCGGGGTGATGCCGGTGATCATGCAGGCAACAGGCTGTGGAAGGTAGTCAGGGGTTGGGCGTGCATAGACCATGAGCGGTTCGCCAATGGGGTTGAGCTCCAGGTCAGTTCGAATTCCGGCAAACTGGACGGGGCGATCCCCGCGAGGATCTGCGCCAAAGGTCTCGTAGTCGTGCCAGTAGAGGGTCGTATTGGACATTCCGGAGAGGGTAACAGAAACAAAAAACCGAGTAAGTGTAAGGATAAATAACCATGTAAATTAGTCGGAAATAACCCACAAGAAGTAGGGGAACTTCTTGTAATTGCTCATTTCAGGATGTAGAATTCTGCTCGAATTGCGTTCCGCTAATATATTTGCGAGATCTTGCAGCTATATTGTGAATGAGCAATTTTTGTAATTGGTGGCGTGGAGAGCTGCAGTAAATAAGCAGTAGACGCGCTGTTTTAGCCTAATTTTTCATGATCCCTTAGGGAGGTTTTTCGTGGAAGCAGCAGAAAAGTATGACTTTGGCGCCGTTCGATGGTTCTCCATCACTGCGGTCGTCTACCTGGTTGTAGGTACACTAATTGGTACCTATATCGCGGCGGAGTTAGCTTGGCCAGCATTGAATCTGGACTTGCCTTACACCACTTTTGGTCGTCTCCGTCCCCTTCACACGAATGCAGTAATTTTTGCATTTGGTGGTTCCGTGTTGATGGCAACGGCTTTCTATAGTGTGCAGCGCACCTGTGGTACCCGCATCTGGAGCCCTGGCATGGCCTGGTTCACCTTCTGGGGTTGGAACCTGATCATTGTCTCCGCTGTTGTGACTCTGCCTCTGGGCATCACTTCAGGTAAGGAGTATGCAGAGCTTGAGTGGCCGATCGATCTGGCCATTGCCGTGGTCTGGTTGAGCTTCTTCCTCAACTTTGTAATGACCTTGGTCAACAAGAAAACCTCCCACATCTACGTATCCAACTGGTTCTTCCTCGGAATGCTGGTGATGATCACCTATCTGCACGTGGTCAACAGCCTGGCAATCCCGGTTAGCCTGTTCAAGTCCTACTCGATCTTCTCGGGTGTACAGGATGCGATGATTCAGTGGTGGTGGGGTCATAACGCAGTGGGTTTCTACCTGACGGCTGGATTCCTCGGAATCATGTACTACTTCGTACCGAAGCAGGCGAATCGTCCGGTCTACTCTTACCGCCTCTCTGTGATCCACTTCTGGGCACTGATGTTCGGTTATGTATGGCTGGGTGCTCACCACCTTCAGTACACTGCGCTACCTGACTGGACCGGTTCTCTCGGTGCTGCGGTATCGCTGGCGATGATCATCCCGTCCTGGGGTGGTGCGGTAAACGGAATGATGACGCTCTCTGGAGCGTGGGACAAGCTGCGTGATGACTACATCCTGCGCTTCCTCATCGTTTCTCTCGCCTTCTATGCAATGTCTACTTTCGAGGGTCCTGTAATGTCCTCGAAGACAGTCAATGCCTTGTCACACTACACGGACTGGACCGTTGGCCACGTACACTCTGGTGCACTGGGCTGGGTTGCTCTGGTTGGTGCAGGTGCGCTCTACCACTTGGTTGAGAAACTGTGGAATGTGAAGATGTACTCTGCGAAGCTGGTAAATCTTCACTTCTGGTTGGCCACGATTGGTACCGTAATCTACATCACTGCGATGTGGGTATCCGGCATCATGCAGGGGCTGATGTGGCGTGACTACGATGAGTTTGGAACACTGAGCTACACCTTTGCAGAGTCTGTGGCGGCAATGGTTCCTTACTACAAGATGCGTACAATTGGTGGCCTGATCTTCTGGCTTGGTGGCGTTGTGATGTTGTACAACGTAGTGATGACTGTCCGTCAGGGCAACCGTACGGCTTAAGCGAAGGAGTAATACAATGGCTGATAAGATTTATTCAACCAAGTTGCAGGACAAGGTCGAGCGTAGCGCGATCTTGATGCTGCTCTTCCTGCTCGTTACGGTATCTGTTGGTGGCCTGGTGGAGATTGTTCCACTGTTCACCATTAAGGACACCATGGAGCATAACAAGACACCAGAGATTCTCTGGCAGCGTAAGGCAGGGGATACCCTGGAGAGTTGGAGAGCTGGTGACGGCATCCGCCCTTACACTGCACTGGAGCTGGCTGGACGTGATATCTACATCCGTGAGGGATGCTATACCTGTCACTCTCAGATGATCCGTCCTTTCCGTGATGAGAAGGAGCGTTATGGTCACTACTCACTCGCTTCCGAGTCTATGTATGACCATCCTTTTCAGTGGGGATCCAAGCGTACCGGACCTGATCTGGCTCGTGTAGGTGGCAAGTACTCTGATGAGTGGCATCGTCAGCATATGATGGCCCCACGTTCTGTTGTCCCCGAGTCTGTCATGCCCAACTATCCTTGGTTGGCTGAGAACGAGGTGGATGCGGATGGAATCGAGGCTCGCATGAGTGCAATGCAGATGATGCCTGGTATTGGAAATGTTCCTTACCTGGACTCTGACATTGAAGGTGCAGCCGAGAAGATCCGTGGCAAGACCGAGATGGATGCGATGATCGCCTATCTCCAGGTTCTTGGAACCATGGCCAAGCTGGACTACAGCAAGACCTATCGCGAGTAAGATCGTGACTGAAGAGCAAGGCTTTTTTGAGACAAACTGGGCCGCGTTGACGGTCAACGATTGGGTTGGCCTGATCGTGACTGTCGGCGTAGCCATCGTACTGTTGATCGCCTACCTCTATGTCTTCCATCCAAAGAACAGAGAGAAACTAGAGTCTCAGCGCTACCTCGTGGATGGGGTAGATGGGGACTCCTCTCTGACAGAGAATCTTCACGGAGAAAACAAATGAGTGAAAATAATCCGTTTCCAAACGAGAGTAATACCGGTCACTTCTGGGATGATAACCTGCGGGAGTTGACCAATGATCCACCAGGGTGGTGGAGAATCGGTTTCCACGCGAGCTGGTTGTTCTGTGTGGTCTATTTCGTACTTTATCCATCCATTCCAACCCTGAGTGACTACACCAAGGGAACCATGGGCTGGACCCAGGTTGGGGAGTACAAGGAAGATCTGGCCCGCATTGACGGGGTTCGCCAGCAGTGGGAGGATCAGATTAATGATCCAAACACGACTGCTGCAATGATCATTGCTGATGATGAGCTGCGTAACTACACCGTTCGTTCTGCCAAGGTACTGTTCGGTGACTACTGTTCAGCCTGTCATGGTGCGGGTGGTGCTGGAAATGCGGCACTGTCTGCAGATCAGTCTGGTTATCCTGTGCTTGCAGATGATGACTGGCTCTATGGCGGTACCATCGAGCAGATCCAGATGACCATCACCAATGGTCGTAAGGGTGTGATGCCAAACTACGGCGGTCGCCTGAGCGGAGCGGAGGTCGATGACTTGGCTAAGCATGTGGTTGCCATGAGTGAAGGCAAAGAGCATGCTGCAGGTAAGGCGCTGTTCAATGAAGCAACCAAGGGTGGCTGCTTCGCTTGTCACGGCATGGAGGGCAAGGGCATGGCTGCTTTGGGTTCTGCCAACCTGACAGACGCAGTATGGCGTTTTGATGTTCAGGGTGGTGGTGATCACCGTCTTGCAAGTGCTCGTCATACCATTTCACATGGTGTAAACAGCGAGCTGGTCGATCCTGCTTCTCGTAATGCTGTGATGCCAGCCTTTGGGGTACTGGGCAAGGATCTGAGTGATGGTTCACTTAAGAAGCTTGCGGTCTATGTTCACCAACTCGGTGGCGGCCAGTAATTAATGGTTGATGATCCTCTCCTCTCCCTTTGTGGGGAGGAGAGGCAACAGTAAAGAGGATTTAATTATGGGAATGTTTTCAGGACAGGATCTTGATCCAGTACTAATAGGCTCAATCATTACAATCGCGGTCTCTACAGTGGTTGTGGTCTATCTCGGGTTGAAGATCCGTAAGTTGATGAACTCAACAAACTCGGAAGATTAATCTTCAAGTTGAGGACTATCTGATCCAGGGGGGGCAGTGTAAACTGTCCCCCCTGTTTCTATCTTGGTGGAGCATCGATCTCTCTTCTGCTTGAAGGGAGGTAGAGGGCCAGCATGGTAAAAAGTCATTTTTGTTGAAATGGTTCGGAAACAGTGATCGCGTAGAGTTTTTGCGTAAAACTCGAACCATAGGAAGAAGGTTTCGTTATGTCAGAAGCAGCATCAGATCAGCAGAAGCAGGGCGTTGATGAGCTCTACGCCGAGCGTGGAGATTGGAAGATCAACACTGGTGAGGAGACCATCCACGCGAAGCGGATGCCGGGATACTTTCGGACTCTGAAATGGCTGGCTGCTTCGACCTGGCTCACCTTCTTCTTTGGCCCTTACCTGCGCTGGGAAGGACGACAGGCAGTCCTGTTTGATATTCCTGGGCGCCAGTATCACATCTTTGATCTCACCATCCTGCCGCAGGATGTCTGGATGCTCTCGCTGTTGTTGCTCTTTTTTGCGATTCTATTGGCAGTAGTGACCACACTGTTTGGGCGCGTCTACTGTGGCTTTTTCTGTTTTCAGACCATCTGGGTCGATGTCTTTACCTGGATTGAAGAGAAGCTGGAAGGGGCCCCGGCCAAGCGTAAAAAGCTAGACAAGGCACCGCTGAGTGGAGCCAAGATCTGGGTCAAGATCAAGAAGCATGTTGTTTGGCTGCTGATCTCGATGCTCACCGGTCTCAGCTTTGTGGCCTGGTTTACTGATGCTTATCAGCTTTGGGTTGACTACTTGACTCTGAATGCCTCTGTTGTGGAGTGGGGAACCTTATGGCTCTTTACCGCAGGAACCTATGTTCTGGCGGGACTCCTTCGCGAGCAGACCTGTTTCTGGCTCTGCCCTTATGCACGAATTCAGGCGGTCATGCTGGATCGTGAGTCGATGATTCCAACCTATGACTTCAATCGTGGTGAGCCACGTGGCCGTCTCAAGAAGGGGCAGCAGGTTGAAGGAAATGGAGACTGCATCGACTGTAACCAGTGTGTGGCAGTCTGCCCGACGGGTGTGGATATTCGTCATGGGCTGGATGAAGGGTGCATCACCTGTGCGCTCTGTATTGATGCCTGTGATTCGGTGATGGATAAGATTGGCAAACCGCATGGATTGATTCGTTATGAATCCATTGATGCGCTGGAGGGAAAGCATGTTGTCCCTCTGGCGAAGCGTCCCCGTGTGCTGATTTATGTGGTCATCATGACGGTTGCGCTGGTGGGCATCATCTATGGTCTGTTGAATATCTCTGGTCTCGACGTCAAAGTATTGCATGAGCGTCAGCCACTGTTTGTGATGTTGAGTGATGGTTCCATTCAGAATAAATATGAGCTGAAGATCCTCAACAAGACCCATGAGGAGATTCGGGTCAAGGTGACCACGGAAGGGCTGGAGGGTGTGACTCTGGTGGGTGCGGACGATCCATTTGTGGCGCGTCCCGGAAAGGTGACCCCCTATACGGTCTATCTGAAACTGCCACGGAGAAAGATGGAGGGCAGCTCCGTACCGGTTCACTTTGTTCTGCAAGAGGTGAAGAACCAGGAACTCACCGCACAGTATAAGAGTATGTTCCTGGGGCCTCGTTAATCGCCCCCTGATTGAATGTTGAGTTGAGGAAGTAAAGATTATGAGTTTTTTATCTCAATCCAGTAAGAGAGCTTTGCGTAACCCTTGGGTGGTTGGATGGATTGCACTGCTTTTGGTAGTGGTCACCGTGAATGCAGGAATGATCATTACGGCATTCACGACCAATCCGGGATTGGTAAAGGATGACTATTACGAGCAGGGCAAAGACTACGAACGTACTGTGCTGCAGTTGATGGAGGCTCGCAAGCGTCTGGGATGGAACGTGTCAATGGATGCGGGTGCCGTAAAAACAGGGCAGCCCGCGTTGCTGGAGATTCGTGTGACCGATCGAGAAGCAAAACCCGTCAGCGGTCTAGAGGGTTTTCTTCAGCTCTACCGGCCATCCGACGGTGATCAGGATGCGGTTGTCTCAGTCAGTGAGGTAGAGCCCGGTCTCTATCAGGCGAGATATACCGTGATGTTGAAAGGGGTTTGGGATCTCCTGCTCACTCTCAAGCACGAACAGGACGAGTACACTGTTGAGCAGCGGATTCATGCCCAGGAGGGCTGATCGCCTCATTTAGTAACATTCATCCAGGATGAGTGGCCACGATCCCCACGGCTGTTTTCACTGTGGTCTGCCCGTTCCCGCCGGGGAGCCGATCACCGCAGCGGTTGATGGCGCAGAACACTCCTTCTGTTGCCAGGGCTGTAAAAGCGTCTGTCAGGCGATCTATGATGCAGGAATGGAGGGGTTCTATGATCGAACTCCAGATGGCGCCCTGTTGGCGCCTCCCCCTGATCTTCCAGACGAGATTGCACTCTTTGATCTGGATGAGGTCCAAGCCGAATATGTACACGGCAGCGGGGACTCTCGAGAGATTAACCTGCTGGTTGAGGGGATTCACTGTGCCGCCTGTGTCTGGTTGATTGAGCGCACCCTGGCACCTGTTCCCGGTGTGCTTGCTGCACAGGTCAACCTCTCGGGAAGGCGCCTCCATCTGCGCTGGGATCCGGAGCAGATCAAACTCTCTGACATCATTCAGCGGCTCTCCCAGATTGGTTATGCAGCTGTCCCTTTTGATCCAGAGACTGCAGAGGGACGACTGAGAAAACGAGACCGCTCTCTACTCTATCGTCTGGTGTTTGCCGGCTTTGCAATGATGAATCTGCTCTGGATCTCCATTGCGCTCTATAGCGGCGCGGACCAGGGGGAGTTTCGTGGCTGGTTTCACTGGCTCGGCTTTATGTTGGCGACCCCAACCCTGCTCTACTCCGGTTACCCCTTCCTGAAAGGGGCATGGACCGGGCTGGCTGCACGCCACCTGACCATGGATTTGCCGATTGCTATCGGAGCAACCACCACATTCATCTACTCGACTTGGGTCACATTCTCAGATACCCAGATCGGTGAGGTCTACTTTGATACGGTGGTGAACTTCATTTTCGTGATTCTGATTGGCCGCTATCTGGAGTCTGCGGCAAAACGTCAGGCTGTCTCCTCGACCCAGCGCTTGATGGATCTCCAGCCGCGTGTTGCAACGATTCTTCGGGATGGCGAAGAGGCGGTGGTTCCCGTGCGCTCACTACAGCCGGGAGACTGGGTGCGGGTCAAGCCGGGGCAGCGAGTTCCGGTCGATGGCACCCTGATGCGTGGTCAGAGTGAGGTTGACGAGGCGATGTTGAGTGGAGAGTCTCTCCCCGTTGCCAAGCAGCTGGGGGATCTGCTCTACGCCGGTACGGTCAATGGCCACGGGATGATGGAGTTGGAAGTGACTGCTGTATTGAAGAGTAGTGCGCTGGGGAAAATTATCGACCTGGTTGAGGAGGCACAGGCCTCGAAAGCCCCGATTCAGTGTACAGCGGATCGCATTGTCCCCTGGTTTGTCACCGCAACGCTTCTATTGGGCTCGCTGACTTTCCTCTTCTGGCTGCCTCGAGACTTCGAGATTGCGTTGATGGCAGCCACCTCTGTGCTGATTATTACCTGCCCCTGCGCCTTTGGATTGGCGACGCCGATGGCGATTGCGGTTGCCTCTGGAGTGGGGGCCCGCCATGGTGTGCTGATCAAGAATGGAGGGGTGCTAGAGAGCCTCTCCTCGATTCGTCATCTGGTTTTTGACAAAACCGGAACCCTGACTGAAGGAAGGCTGAAGGTGCAGCAGCTCTACCTTGAACCGGACTGGGAGTCGGCCCGTTTCTACCAGTTTGCAGATGCGCTAGAGCGCTATTCAGAGCACCCCGTCGCGCGTGCGATTGTCCAGCAGGCAGAAGAGAGTACGAAAATAGCACGCCTGGAAGGGGCAGAGGATTTCCACTATCTGCCGGGTGCGGGCGTCTCCGGGGTGATTGCAGGCCAAACCGCGCTGATGGGGACTGCAGCTTGGCTACAGCAGCATCAGGTCAGTCTCTCGGGGCCAATGGGGGCGTGGATCGTGAAGCGGGAGTCGATGGCAGAGAGCGCCGTTTTTCTTGCGGTGGATGGTGTCTGTGTGGGGGCAGTGACTCTGGCTGACCAGCTGAGAAATGGCGCACAAACATTGGTTCGGCAGCTACAACAGCAACAGATGCAGCTGTCGTTGTTGACTGGAGATCGGCAGCAGGTGGCGGAGGCGGTTGCAAAGAGCCTGGGGGGCAAGATCGAGGTGATTGCAGAGGTGCTTCCAGGAGAGAAGGCAGCGGTGATTCAGGAAATTCAACGTCGTGGTGACTCGGTCGCGATGGTGGGAGATGGGGTTAACGATGCCCCGGCGCTGACCGCTGCAGACGTGGGTATTGCACTTGGGTCAGGGACCGATGTCTCGGTGGAGAGTGCTGATATTGTGCTGTTGAGTAGTGAGCTGGAGCAGGTCAATCTGGCTAATCGGCTTTCGCAGCGTACGCTGCGGACCATTCGCCAGAATATTGGGATCTCCATTCTCTATAATGTGATTATGGTACCGCTGGCGATGATGGCGCTGATTACTCCGCTGGTTGCAGCGATCTCGATGCCAATCAGCTCTCTGTTGGTGATTGGCAACGCAGCCCGTATCCGCTCTGAAGTGAAGCGGGCTCGATAGGAATCCGTGAGGAGCAGTAATAATGGAAGTGATCTATATCTTGATTCCTGGAATGATCCTGATGGGCGTCATTCTGGTGGCTATACTGGTGATTGCTATCCGCAAGGGGCAGTATGATGACCTGGAAGGGGATGGCGCACGAATCCTGATGGATGATGACATGATGCCTGATGCCCCAGAGCCTGGGCAGAAAGAGGGCGAAGAACAGGGAGAGGGTCGGTGATCAGTGCCGAGAGAGGGGCAGAGGAGACTCGTGAGGCAAAGCGGGCACATGAGCTATTTGTTCTCAACCTCATCTTCTTTCACCTGCTCGCTGTTCCGGCAGGGTTGGCGCTCGACTTTGGCTATTGGGGGATGGTGGTTCCGCTGATCTCTAGTAGTTTATTGATTCTCTACTATCGAAACCGGGTCTCTCAGTTAGCGGATGCCAGTCAAGGGTGGGTCGAGGAGCATTGGCGTCAGGCACTGAAACGATTTCGGTGGCTCTATTTGGGATACCTGATTGTGGCGATTTTGTTGGGGCTGGTTCGCCTCTTCGTGGAGCCTGGCTCCATCGCCTTTGTGGCGCTTACCCGTGTCGCAGTGATGCCATCAATCGTACTGGTTCTGGTCACCTTTGTGCTTTCAACAGCGGCATTGGGACGTGCAGCCAATGGTGAGTCGTGAACAGAATGTTCACTGAACAGCTCTCTAGCAAGAAGATGAAAGCGGTGCACGAGAAGGCGGCAATCTGTGTCCCTTGTCATGGCACAGATGGAAAGGGAAGCGCAAGGATGAGACGATGGCAGGGGTTGTGGCTCAGCTGAGCAAGAAGGCGCTGAAAAATCTGGGAAGCTACTTCTCCAAACCAGGTCAGGTGAAGATCAATCTGTAGCGGGTAAGGTGCATAAAAAAAGCGGAAGAAGAGTGGCCTCTCCTTCCGCTTTTTTTATGGTTAAAGTCTGTTGGCCTAGAACTCGCCTGTTGCAGCAGAGGACATGATGGTCAGCATGTTGCTGTTGGTCTTGATCGCCAGAGAGTAGATATCATCGGGAAGAACCGTGTTCTCGATCAGCATATCCAGGTTGAGGGTGACCAGCCAGAAACGGCCATTGGTATCCTCAACCATTGCAATACGGCAAGGCATATAGGCGGCATAGACAACATTGAAGTCGACCATGGTGCGGGCATCTGAAGGGCGACAGAATTGGAAGATCTCCAGATGGCGGGCATCCTCTCCACGCGCACTGAGCTCTGCAGAGACATTTTGGCGGCCCACATTTTTCATGTTGAGGTCAGTTGCCTTGGACATCATTGCATCGATAGCGTCCTGAGGAGAGATCCCGTCACGTAGTGCGATCTTGATCACCGATTGCTCAACATTGAATACGCCAACACCAGGCTCTTTTGCAGTTGCTGCAGAAGAGATGAGTAGAGTTACGAATAGTGCAGCAAAGATAGATTTAAAATTCATGATTTGGATCCTCCTTAATCGTCCAGGGTTGAGAGATAGGCAACGATGTTCTTCAGCATGGTCTCGTCCATCTCTGCGAAACTGCTGTCCTCTTTCTCATCCTCTCCATCATGGATACGAAGAATCTCTTTGAACTCATGCAGCTGCTTCAGCAGATAGTTTGAGTGCTGTCCCTTCAGTGGTGGAATATCCTTCTTGGGCTTTCCAGAGCCATCCTTCTGGTGGCAGCGGTAGCACTCCTCCTCTTCATAGATCTTCTTGCCAGCAGCAACATCACCTGGAGTGTTCATGATCTGGCGCCTGTGAGCAGACGGAACTGGCATATGCTCAAGATAGGCAGAAACGTCGGTTATATCATTCTCTGACATCATATCGACCATGCTGGTAATCAGCATTGGCAAGTGAGCCTGACGCCGACCATCCTTGAGACGCATCATCTCATTTTCGATGTATCCACTCGGCAGCCCTGCCAAACGTGGGTAGAGATCGCCAGCAACGCCTTGCATGTACTGCCCGTGGCAGAGCGCACAACTACGACTGAGCTTCTTGCCATTTTCCAGATCTGCAGCGTGCAGTGTAAAAGGGAGCAGCATAGAGGCAGCTGCTATAGCGAGTTTTTTAAGATTCATGGACCCTCCTGATGATTAATTGATAAAAATTACGAAAAAATGATAAAACGCAGATCACAATGTTACTATAAAGTTGGTTGATATGAAACCATCGATATAGTTCTATCGAGTTATCGTTGCAGATGATGCAGATATTGTATGCGATAATTGTTTTCCAAACAGAGAGGAGTGAGAGAGCGGTAATGAGTCAGCAGAAATTTCCCAGTGTGGTTGCAGCAGGAGATCAAGTGGTGGAGATTTTTCACCTGCTTGGGCTGTTTGTGGTGGGGGCCACCATCGTCTGGTCTGCAGTTGCTGAATACATCAGTATTATCGGCAAGGGACATGCCTCTTTGGGGGATATCTTGCTGCTCTTTATCTATCTGGAGTTGGGAGCGATGGTCGGGGTCTTTTTTCGTACACACCGTATCCCCGTCATCTTCCTGCTCTTTATTACCATTACGGCAATGACCCGTTATCTGGCGATTGATATCAAGACCATGCCGATGGAGCATGTGCTGGTGATCTCCGGATCAATTCTGCTGCTCAGTATTGCAGTGCTGGTGCTGCGTTATAGCTCCAGGCGCTTCTCCTCTTCATCGGATCGCAATGTGACCTCCGATGATCGAGGCAACGGTGACCAGGTCACTGGAGACGGGTAGGGGTTATCCGGTCGCTAGCCCAGTAGCTCCTGGGTATCGCTGAGCACCTGTTCAACATGGCCCTTGACCCGAACCTTCGGGTAGGCCTTGATAACCTTTCCTTTGCTGTCGATGATGAAAGTCGTGCGGACAATTCCCATATAGACCTTGCCGTAGTTCTTCTTCTCCTGCCAGACACCAAATGCCTCACAGAGTTCTGCCTCTGGATCGTTGTCGGCCAGTAGCGTGAAAGGAAGCTCATGTTTGCTAATGAAGTTGGTGTGGATGCGAGCGGTGTCCTTGGAGACGCCAACAACCTCTACGCCCAGTTTTTGGAAGGCATCAATCTCATCACGGAACTCTTTGGCCTCGGTGGTACAGCCTGGGGTGTTGTCCTTGGGGTAGAAGTAGAGAATGAGCCCCTTTTTTCCTTTCAGGTTGTCGAAGGTTTTGAGTGCTCCATCCTGATCAGGTTTGGAGAATGAGGGAATGGTGTTGCCAGCTTCCAGCATGGTGTTTGCTCCGTTGGTTGTGGTAAGCGCCCGTTTCGCGCAATGGAAAGGGGCGTTACTCTGACATAAAAAATGCCCCCTGAAAACAGGGGGCACCCGGCGTCCTAAGAGAGGAGGATTCTTAGTCGGCCTTACGCACTCGGTTACATCTTTGTTGAAGCGTTTTTACGCGCTCTTTTTCTCTTCCCACTTGGCGACCTCATCATCCCATCCATCCATA
>CAZKCT010000008.1:0-52150 GCA_964551545.1 uncultured Piscirickettsiaceae bacterium
GCGCCATGTGGCACGCTGAGCGACTCCAAGAAGAGGAGAAAGCGATCAGGGAGGGTCAGTTCTAACATAACAACAATAAACTTGACAACCCAACACGCCCAAACTAAAGTCGTCAGATCATGACTGCCATAACCTTCGACACACTCAAATTCAGCAAACGCCTTATAGAAGCTGGCGCTACTCCTGAACTTGCTGATGCTTTAGCCGAAGCTCAGAAAGACTCCCTTGCAGACTTACTGGAGTCTCAGCTAGCTACGAGAGCGGACATCACCCGCCTTGAACTACGACTGGAACGCATTGAAGGGGAAATTAAGTTAAATCGATGGATGCTTGCTGTTGTAATGGCAGCTGTTGTTTTACCTATTCTCAAGGACTTCCTCAGCTAGATTACCCCACCACATCCCGCTTTAAGGGGGCAGCTCCGAGAAAGGGGGTCAGTTCTAACATAATAACACATGGCTTGACAGCACAATCCCGCCCAAGATAAAGTATCAACCATGACAACCATGGTTACAGAAGTATACGAAGCCCTTATAGAGGCTGGCGCAAGCTCTGAGAAAGCGCAGAAAGCTGCCGAGGCGGTTTCTAGCCAAGAAAAAAGATTAAGCCGTATTGAGCTCTTGGTAGTGGGTTTATATATTGCTGGTGGTGCTACTTTGGGCTATGTTGTCAGCCTGCTGAACACTATTATCGGCAAACTGTGACCTTATCCCACCGCTTCAGGGGTCAACTCCTTGCTCCCGCAACACGTCACCGATAAACTTCATCATGACTCCCCACATTCACCGGAATAAGCTGCCCATCCTCAATCAACAATTCTAATGTGATCCGGTAGCTGATATTAATCGAAACCGAGTGCAGCCCACTCAATGAGCCTTTAAGCGGGTGCAGACGCAATGATGGATGGTACGGATCAAGCTCCAACAGATTAAGCACTTTCTTATACTGAGCAATCAGCTCTGGATGCCTTTTGATAAACTTGGCTGCCCGCTTGAGGTAGAGCTTGGTATAGAGCAGCCGATACTGCACTACACCATCTCTCTAAGACGATCCACGTGCGCCTCGGGAGACTCTTCGATGTAGTCACCCGCTATAACTTGCTGACGCACCTCATACAACGCCGCTTCGAGCTCACAAACCCTTAACCGGTTATACTCTTCTAACCCCATCACAACATATGATTCCGTACCGCGCACCGAGATCATCGCCTCTGAGTCTTTTTCTAGCGCGTTTTGGATAGAGGAAACCCCTTTTGTCTTAAGGTCATTTGCCACAATTGTTTCCATGGCCGTTCTCCAGAACTTCGTACAATATGATCAATCGTACTCTTTATCGTGCTTTTGTCAAAGAAAGAATGGATCAACAGGGGTCAGTTCCAACATTACAACTCGCCACCTTGACACATGGATAATAACGGTATATTTTTTAACCCATGAAGTTTGAATTTGATCCCATCAAAAGCCAATCCAACTTAGCAAAACATGGAATCGACTTCATTGACGCCCAACAACTCTGGAGCGACCCGGAACTGATTGGGCTAGAGGCGAACTCTGAGACAGAACCGCGACTCTTTGCAATTGGCAAAACAGGAAAAAAACACTGGACAACCGTCTATACATACAGAGGCGATGTAATTCGTATCATTTCGGTACGAAGAGCACGAAACAAAGAGATTCAATACTATGAAAGCTGAAACGATTGATCATCTGGTAGATGAAGGTGAAATTGATGTAATGGAACTCGCTGAGCTGAGGTCAGCTCGTCGCCTCAACCATGAACCGAAGCGCGTCAATGTCGATTTCCCCCAGTGGGTGATCGACTCTCTGGATAAAGAGGCGGCCAGAGTCGGGGTAACCCGCCAGTCCATTATCAAGATGTGGCTGGTCGAACGCCTGGAGGCTTCTCATTATTGAGCCTTGAGCCGTGTTGTTGGCTGGCATACAGAAGGTCAACACCCCAACATAACAACTGCTACGCCTAAACCATCATACAATCATAAAGCGCAATCTTGGCGTCCACGCTCATCAATCTTAACTTGTGCCGCTGGCTCTGCACGATCAACATCCGGTCAAACAGATCACGGTGATGAAACGGCAGCTCTTTCAACAGCAACGCATCCTCTGCTCTGAAATCAAGCAACTCAAAACCACTCTCAATCGCAATCTCTGCAGGGTTGAAGTCAACAGTCAGCTTACCAATGGATGCCTTGATCATCAGCTCTGCCACGGTTACCGAGCTGACGTTGATGATATTGGTTGGCACCTCCAGCTGTTCTCGAAATCGCTTACTGAGCTTTTCTGGCTCCGCAACAGCCCATAGAAACATATGGGTATCGAGCAGAATTTTCACCCCAGATCTCCATAGAACATCTCATTGATCCCTTCATCTTCATGCTCAAACAACTCATCAGGAACAGAGTATTTTCCTGACAAAAGCCCCAGTTTTCTTTTGGACTCAAGCTGATGCGGAACCAGATCAACCAGCGGTAGATTATTTTTGGAGATCACGATTGTCTCGCCATGAAACGCCCGATCAACCAGCTGTGACAGATTGGTTTTTGCTTCTGATATATTGACCTGCATGACTGTTCACCTTAGCAACAAGAATAGGTCAACAATACCTAAATAGGTCAACCTGGTCAACTTGGTCGTTTTTTCAGAAACAAAGAAAAACCCTACCAGCCGCTATCTGATAGGGTTTTCTCAATGACCCAGGCACATGGATTGTTGGCCTCGCTACGCTCCGCCATTCCGACCTATTGTTTTAGAAAACAAAAAAGCCTCACATCAAAAGTTCTGTGAGGCTCCAATTTGGCTCGGGCGCATGGATTCGAACCACGATTAGATGAGTCAGAGTCATCTGTCCTGCCGTTAGACGACGCCCGAATAAACGGTAGTTCGAGGCAATAACCTCGAAAGAATTAACGCTTGGAGTACTGCGTCGCCTTACGTGCTTTATGCAGACCGACCTTCTTACGCTCGACCTTACGAGAGTCACGGGTAACAAATCCGGCCTCACGCAGTGTTGGGCGCAGGCTCTCGTCGTACTGCATCAGCGCACGGGTGATGCCGTGACGAATTGCACCGGACTGACCGGTGATGCCGCCACCCGCAACATTGACATTGATATCAAACTTGTCGGCCATATCAACGGCTGCCAGCGCCTGATTGACAACCATGCGCGAAGTTGGGCGACCAAAGAAGTCATCCAGGCTCTTGCCGTTGATGGTGACGCTGCCTGTACCGGGGCGCAGGTAGACACGCGCTGTTGAGGTCTTGCGACGTCCGGTTCCGTAATACTGTTCTGTCATTGCCATGATTCGTTATCTCTTGTGCAATTATGCAATTTCTAGGGGCTGTGGCTGCTGTGCGGTGTGTGGATGGTCGGTACCAGCATAGACTTTCAGCTTACCGATCATGGCACGACCCAGCGGGTTGCGCGGCAACATGCCCTTGACTGCCAACTGAATAATGCGCTCTGGCGCTTTCTCATTCAGCTTCTCGAAGTTGGTGGATTTGAGGTTACCGACATACCCGGTGTAACGGTGATACATCTTGTCCTGACGCTTGTTGCCAGTCACCGCAACCTTCTCTGCATTGATGACTACAATGTAGTCGCCAGTATCAACGTGCGGGGTGTACTCGGCTTTATGCTTGCCACGCAGGCGGTGAGCAATCTCAGAGGCGAGACGACCCAGTGTTTTGCCATCGGCATCAACCACATACCAGTCACGTTTGACCTCATGGGACTTGGCGCTGAAGGTTTTCATCAATACTGCTCCAGAATTCTATTCAATACTAACTACACGAGGATCCAACAGAGACCCCTCGGAAAAGAGCGCAGATTCTACAGAATGGTTTTTGTCGCTGCAAGAGGCAAGGGGCGTTTATTTGCTTTCTTGTGGCATTTCCTTAGAATGAAGCCCATGAGCACAATGATCAAAGAAGTCTATATTGCGCTGATTGATGCTGGTACCGAAGAGGGCAAGGCAACCGCCGCTGCCGAGGCCGTCGCTGATTTTCAGTCAGAGATCAGCAAAGTGCACCATGAGATGGCTGAGATCAAGGCCGACATTAAAGTCCTGAAGTGGATGGTTGGCTTGGTGATCGCGGTTAATCTAATCCCTCTTCTTCGAGATCTACTGAGTTAGCCACATCTCTGCAGCCTGTCGCAACGCCACCAACCGCCCATGAAAGAAGTGGCTCGCCCCCTCAAAGACCTGGAACTCTGGTGGTAGCTGTTGTCGATCCACCCACTGCCGAACATTTTCAAAGGGGACCACCTCATCCGCATTCCCCATCAGCACCATCCATGGCAACTCGACGCGTTCAATTGGGTCGATATCGGACATCACTCGGACCGGGGGCGCAACCAGCATCAGTCGCTCTGCACCTGCCTGCTCTGCGGTCAATAAAGCAATACGGGAGCCAAAAGAGAAACCGGCCAGTGAGATTGTCAAACCGGGCAGCTCTGAGTGTACCCACTCCGCCGCCGCCAGCAGATCACCCTGCTCACCGGCACCCTCATCATGCACCCCTTCACTCGCCCCGACCCCACGAAAGTTAAAGCGAAGTGCCGCCATCCCTGCACGCAAGGCTGCACGGGCCAGCGTATGGACCACCTTGTTCTCCATGGTGCCGCCATGGAGCGGATGAGGATGAGCAATCAACAAGATCCCCACTGGGGGCTGCTGCGGACACTCCAGCCAGATCTCCAGCGCCCCGGCAGGGCCGGGGATGGTGCCGCGAATCGCCTCACATGACATTGATATTGAGCCCCTGAACTGGATCCCTGAGCCGCAACCGTTCGACAACCTCACCCTTTAATAGGTGGCGATCGATAATCTCATCAATATCCTCCTGATCAACATAGCGATACCAGACATTGTCCGGGTAGACCACAACCGTCGGCCCTTCACCACAGCGCCCCATACAGCCCGATTTATTGATGCGGAAGTCGCCCGGCTGATGCAGCCCCAACGCCTTCACCCGCTGCCTGGCATATCGGTGAAGATTTCTGGCACCATGCCGGGCACAACTGGCCTTCCCCTCCTCCGCCTGATGGGTGCAGAAAAAGAGGTGTCGTCGATAATATCCATCCATCTGTTTCATGGGCCGCAGTATACAATAGCGCGATGAATCTTCATGAGCTGATTGAGGCTGCTGACCGCTGCGTACTTTGTGGCCTCTGTAGCAGCCACTGCCCCACCTACCAGCTCCACCGGGAAGAGGGGGAGTCACCACGCGGTCGGGTGATGATGTCGGTGCGGCTACTCAAGGGAGAGCTGTCTCCAGATGCTGCGCTAGAGGATCATCTTGACCACTGCCTACTCTGCCGGGCCTGCGAACGGGCCTGCCCTTCAGAGGTGCCTTATGGGGAGATTCTGGATCAGGCACGAGAGCAGCTCCCCCCCCCTAAGCTGTCTGCCCGACTGCTGGAGCAGCTGGCACTCCATCCTGCTGCCATTCGTGCCTTGGCACAACTGACCAGCATCTGGGGTCGCTTTCAGCTACCGTTACCTGCCCTGGGTAAAGCGGCAGCAGCGCCGCTGAGTGGCGGCTTTCTTCCTACAGCAGAGCGCTATCCCGCCACCGGCAAGCCGGTCGGACGGATTGGTCTTTTTTTAGGCTGCATCGCCAAAGCCTTTGACCAACAGACTCACCATGATGCCATTCAACTTCTGACCCGACTGGGTTATGAGGTGATCATCCCCAAAAAGCAGCAGTGCTGTGGGGCACTCTCCCAACATCACGGCAATTCTGCAGAGGCCGAGCGGTTGACGGAGCAGAATCGTAGTGCTTTTGGCGATCATGCACTCGACGCCATTCTCTTCACCTCCAGCGGATGCGGGACAGAGCTGATTGAGAAAGCAAAACTTCCCGCGCCTGCGGTGGAAATCTGCCACTTTCTGCTTCACACCCCAAACTGGAGCACGCTCAAATTTCAGGGGACAAATCAAACTGTTGCCCTCCATCACCCCTGCTCACTGCGCAACACACTGCAGGGAGACAGTGCCGTTGAACAGCTACTGGAGAAAATCCCACAGCTGCAGGCTATCCCACTCGGCCCCAACGCACAGTGTTGTGGTGCCGCCGGAAGTCACCGACTGCGCCACCCCGGAAGCGCAGACCAGCTCCGTCAACCCAAGATCGATGCGTTGATGGAGAACGGCGCTGAGGTGCTGCTCACCACCAATTATGGCTGCGCCCTCCACCTCGCCGAGGGCGCTATTCTGAAAAATCATCCTATCGAGATCCTCCATCCGGTCTCCCTGCTTTCACGCCAACTGATAACCCCATAGAGCACCCTTAGCGCACCTCTAGCGCCCAATTGGGTAGAATCAGACCACTATTTTGTACGCAGTCGGCCTGCTTGACCTGCCGGACTGCTTTGACCCAGGAGTAGACACTATGTCAGCAAAACATCCCGTTGTTGCGATCACCGGCTCTTCCGGTGCAGGCACCACTACTGTTAAACGCGCCTTTGAGCACATCTTTCTGCGTGAGAAACTGAGCGCCCTGGTTGTTGAGGGAGACAGCTACCACCGCTATGACCGTGCCGCGATGAAGGAGCGCGTTGCAGAGGAAGAGGACGCTGGCAATACCTCATTCAGCCACTTTGGCCCTGAGGCCAACCACTTTGGCCTGCTGGAGAAGAACTTTGCCGAGTATGGCGAGACCGGCCAGTGCGACCGCCGCTACTATCTGCATAGCGATGAAGAGGCCGTAGAGCACAATGGCCGTCTCGGCACCGATCTCAATCCCGGCGAGTTTACCCCTTGGGAGAAGGTTGGCGAAGGGACCGACCTGCTCTTCTATGAGGGGCTGCATGGGCTGGTAAAAACTGACGATGCCGATGTTGCCGGTCAGGTCGACCTTGGTGTCGGCGTGGTACCCATCGTCAACCTGGAGTGGATCCAGAAGATCCATCGCGATAATGCCGAGCGTGGTTACAGCGAAGAGGTCATCGTTGACACTATCCTGCGCCGCATGCCGGATTACATCAACTACATCACCCCACAATTCTCGCAAACGGACATCAACTTCCAGCGCGTCTCTACCGTAGACACCTCGAATCCATTCATCGCGCGTGATATCCCGACGCCTGATGAGAGCTTTATCGTCATTCGCTTTAAAAATCCATCAAAGTACAACATCAACTTCCAGTACCTGCTGGATATGCTGAGTGGCTCCTTCATGTCCCGTCGCAACACCATCGTGGTCCCTGGCGGCAAGATGGGCTTTGCAATGGAGATCATCCTTGCACCGATTATCCACGAGCTGATGGCCAAGCGCGGATAAGACATTTCTCAACAAATCCCAGCAAAAAGGGCATGGAATCTCCATGCCCTTTTTTAATTTTCACCAATTTAGAATAGACATTTTGCACAAAATCACAATTTCCGATTATTTTCATCGGGATTTATTGTGGTCACGCCAGCTTGTCATATAATCAGGTTAGCCGATCATTTTGCCTCTTCTGAGCGCCTGATCTGGATCGCAAACACATCACCCCTCAGGACTGGCCGATCGACTACGGTAGCGGCAGCCAGGCACAAAGCTTCCCTGCATTTGGCTGCCGGATAGCACTTGCGGAGGCAAAGAGAGGGTATTCAAATGAAACGGACCTTAATGGTTGTATTGCTAGGTGCCCTGATGAGCCTGAGCTTCCCGGCTTGGTCCTATGACGTAGAGATGGCCCAAAGCTATGCGAGCCTCTTTTCCCAGGTGAATGGCGCTAAGGCTGGCAAGGCGCTGCACTTCATGAAACCGGAAGGTTTTATCAAGGCATTGCACTCAAAAAAAACAGTCGTGCCGGTTGATGTACGCACATCTGCTGAAACAGGACTGTTTTCATTGACCACTTCACATACTCTGCGGATTCCGGTTCACCAGCTCTTCCAGAAAGAGAATCTGGATCGTATCCCTGCAGACAGGAAAGTTGTGATCATCTGCAAATCTGGCGCTAGGGCTACAGCTGTCGGCACCGCTCTGCGCCACATCGGTTTTGACAACGTCTACATCCTCAAGGGAGGATTTCAGGCGCTGGCCACAAAGTATGGACCTAAACAGGCCCACCCAAAACCAGTGAAGAAATGATCACCAGCTTTCACCATTCGGGGCATTCTGCAAAAACATGGATGCCCCGCTTTAAATTAGACAACCAATTTTGCACCCACCAAAATCGTAACTGCCTCATAGACTCGCTTGATCCAGCGGTTCCCCTTGAGAATCGCAAGATGAGCCCCCGCATAGCCGCCCAACAGTGACCCGGCCAGCAGCACCGGCAGCCAATCCCACTCGATTGTTCCCAACACACCCAAAGTTACTGCACCGGAACCATTCCAGAACATCCCCACCAGAATCAGCGTATAGGCAACCGCCCGCTTGTAGTCGAGACCAAACCAGCGCACCAGCCAGAGGGTGACGAAGAGGCCCGTCCCCGAGGTGAGCGAACCGTTGAGGATGCCGATCAGAAACAGCCCTACACCACCCAGCAGCAGCGCAACGCCCTGTCGATTCCGAGGGTTGATTGCCAGCCCTAGATCTTTTTTGAGAATCGAGTAGAGCCCAAGGGTGATGGTCAGCAGCCCCAGCGCAATCTCCGCCACCCGGTCCGGCACCTGCAGAATCAGGCTTGCCCCCAACACCACACCGGGCAGCCCCGTCGCCAAGATGAACAGCGCAAAACGCCGCTCCAGCGCATCCTCACGCAGGTGGCGCAGGGTTGCCCCTACCCCCAGCGCGACACTGGCCACCTTGTGGGTCGCCAATGCGATGGAGAATGGGAGCCCAAGAAAGATCAGCGCGGGAAGCTGGATGAGCCCAGCCCCTCCTCCGGCAAAAGCGGAGAAAAGATTCGCTACAAAGGAAATCAGGAAGAGAAGAAGTTGATCCATTCACGCAAACCGGCAGTCTCTGCCCCTTCCCTACAAGGGGGGAGGAGAGGAAAGGTGCAGACTATTGAATCAGTGTACCGATCCCCTGATCGGAGAAGATCTCCAGCATCACGGCGTGTTTGACGCGGCCATCAATGATATGGGAGCTGGTGACGCCACCCTGAACCGCCTCCAGCGCTGTCTGGATCTTCGGCAACATCCCGCCATGGATGGTGCCATCGGCAATCAGCGCATCCACTTTCTGGCGATCCAGCCCCGTCATTAAATCCCCCTGCTGATCCAGAAGTCCCGGGGTATTGGTTAACAGAATCAATTTTTCAGCCCCCAATGCCTCGGCCACCTTACCCGCCACCAGATCAGCATTGATATTGTAGGAGGCACCATCTTCCCCAACACCGATGGGTGCGATCACCGGGATAAACTCTCCCTGATCAAGCATCTCTACCACGGAGGTATTGATGGTCGCCACCTCACCAACATGGCCGAGATCGATAATCTCTGGCACCTGCAGCGCTGGATTATTTCGGGTCATCGCCAGCTTTTTGGCACGGATCAGATTGCCATCCTTGCCGGTCAGCCCCACTGCGTTACCGCCATGGCTGTGAATCAGGTTGACGATCTCCTTGTTGACCAGACCGCCGAGCACCATCTCGACCACATCCATGGTCTCACGGTCGGTGACCCGCATTCCCTCGATAAACTCACTCTGTTTGCCGATCTGCTCCAGCAGCTTGCCAATCTGTGGTCCGCCACCATGAACAACCACCGGATTGATCCCCACCAGCTTGAGCAGCACGATGTCGCGGGCAAAACCACGCTTCAGCGCCTCTTCGGTCATCGCATTACCACCATACTTGATGACAACAGTCTTACCACGGAAACGCTGGATATAGGGAAGCGCCTCGGAGAGGACGCGGGCAAAGTCTCGGCTAGTTTCTTGATCTAAAGGCATTATCTCTCATCCATTTGGAAAAGCAGATCACCATGAAGAACATGAAGGACATAAAGTTATTAGCATCTTCATGTCCTTCATGCCCTTCATGGTAAAAACAGTTAAAAAGGCAGTTCCAGATCGGATTGTACGTTCAACAACTCTGAACGAAAAGCCTGCTGCACCTGCTCCAGCGCCTCTTGGCTCTCCGCCTCAAAGCGCAACACCAGTACCGGCGTGGTGTTGGAGGGACGCACCAACCCCCAGCCATGCGGATAATCGGCTCGCACGCCATCGATGGTGGTCTTCTCTGCACCTGAAAACTGTGCCTGCTGCCTGAATCGCTCCATAAAGACGTAGTGCGCCCCCTCTGCGAACTCAATATTCAGTTCCGGTGTGTTGATGGTATCGGGCAACTCACCAAAGAGTTCAACCGTAGGGCGACCATCCTTGGCCACAATCTCCAGCAGTCGTGCCGCCGTATAGAGGGCATCATCAAAGCCGTACCAGCGCTCCTTGAAGAAGATATGACCGCTCATCTCTCCAGCCAGCAGCGATCCAGGGGTCTCTTTCAATTTTTTCTTGATGAAGGAGTGGCCGGTCTTCCACATGATTGGCTTGCCGCCCGCCTGCTTGATGATCTCAGGCAGATTGCGTGAACACTTCACATCGTAGATCACCTCTCCCCCGGGGTTGCGCGCCAGAATCTCCTGCGCATAGAGCATCATCTGGCGGTCGGGGTAAATCAGATTACCCTCCGAGTCGATTACACCCAGGCGGTCACCATCCCCATCAAAGGCGAGCCCTAGGTCCGCCCCCTCTGCGACCACGCGCTCACGCAACTCGGCCACGTTCTCCAGCTTGCTGGGGTCGGGGTGGTGGTTAGGGAAATTGCCGTCCACCTCACAGTAGAGCTCGGTTACCTCGCAACCAAGCGCACGCAACAGATCAGGGGCCGTTCTGCCCGCCACACCATTTCCACAATCAACCACCAGCTTCAGCGATCTGTTCAGTTGCACATCTTCGGTGATGCGTTGCTGATAATCAGCCAACACATCGACCGAACGAACTGATCCCTCTCCCTCCATCAGATCACCCGCTTCGATGCGATGACGCAGATCCTGAATCGCATCCGCCGCAAGCGTCTCTCCCGCTGCAACGATTTTGAGTCCGTTGTAGTTGGGTGGATTGTGGCTGCCGGTCACTGCCACACAAGATCCGGCGTTGAGATGGTAGGCGGCAAAGTAGATCACCGGTGTGGGAGCCTGACCAATATCAATCACCTTCATTCCAGATGCCTGCAGTCCATTCATCAGCGCCTGTTGCAGTCGTGGCCCAGAGAGGCGCCCATCGCGCCCCACGACAATGCTATCCGCTCCACGCTTTTGGCTCTCGCTGCCCACTGCACGGCCGACCTGTTCAACCGTCTCTTCGGTCAATCCCTCATCGACAATGCCACGAATATCGTAGGCCCTAAAAATTGAGTGATCCATGTTCTACTGTATCCCGCTCTTGTTGCATCCCACCCTATTGAGTCCCGGTATGGCCAAAGCCACCCGCACCACGCTCGGAGGCATCAAATGCCTCCACCACCTCAAATGCCGCCTGAATCACCGGCACAAAAACCATCTGCGCAATACGCTCACCCGGCTCGATGGTGAAAGTGGTGTCGCCACGGTTCCAGCAGGAGACAAAGACCTGCCCCTGATAGTCGGAATCGATCAGCCCGACCAGATTCCCCAGCACCACACCATGCTTATGACCCAAGCCCGAGCGTGGCAGCAGCGTAGCCGCCATCTTGGCATCCTGCATATGAATCGCAATGCCGCTGGGGATCAGCTCCGTCTGCCCAGGCTTCAGCTCTAGCGGCGCATCGAGACAGGCCCGCAAATCCATCCCTGCAGAGCCTTCGGTGGCGTAATGCGGCAGTGGAAACTCACTGCCGATGCGCTGATCCAGAATTTTCAGTTCAACCTTTTTCATTCATCCTCTCCGCGATGATCTCTATTAATTGTCGTGCCAACTGCTGCTTGGTGGTCTGCGGCAGCACCTGCTCTCCACCTTCCCAGAATAGCGTCAATGCATTCTCATCCACATCAAAGCCAACCCCTTGACCGACCCGGTTGGCGGCAATCATATCGACCTGTTTGCGCTGCCGCTTCTGCTGGGCATACTCCCGCAGCTGACCGGTCTCTGCCGCAAAACCAACAGTAAAAGGCGGCTGTTCCAATGCTGCCACCTCGGCCAAAATATCCCGATTTTTGGTCAAGGTCAGCTGCATCTGCGCCTCCTTGCCCTTCTTGATCTTTTCGGGTGCCACATTCACAGGACGATAATCCGCAACCGCCGCTGTTGCCACAAACAGATCGGCATCCACCACAGCGGCTGCAACAGCCTCAGCCATCTCCTCCGCACACTCCACATCAACCCGCTCGACATCCTCTGGCGTGGACAGGGTGACCGGGCCAGCAATCAGTGTGACTTTTGCCCCCGCCTCTGCGGCGACTCGAGCCACAGCAAATCCCATCTTCCCGGAGCTGCGGTTGGTCAGGAATCGTACCGGGTCGAGGGGCTCACGAGTCGGCCCCGCAGTCACCACCACATGCTGCCCCTGTAACACCCCTGAGTGGTACTGCTGCTGCAACAGCTCGACAATCTCGGCGGGCTCCACCATACGACCCGGCCCCACCTCACCACACGCCTGGCTTCCAGCATCAGGCCCAATCATCTGCACCCCCTGGCGTTGCAACTCAACGACATTCTGCTGGGTTGCGCCGTCTTGCCACATCTGCTGATTCATCGCTGGGGCCACCCAGAGCGGTGCAGAGCTCGCCCGGCAGATCGCATTCAGCAGATCATCCGCTCTTCCTGCCGCCTGACGTGCAAGAAAGTCGGCAGTGGCCGGAGCCACAACCACCAGATCGGCCCAGCGCGCCAGTTCAATATGACCCATCCCCGCCTCGGCCTCAGGGTCCAACAGTGTGGTATAGACTGGATTTCCAGAGAGCGCCTGAAAGGTGAGCGCACCAACAAACTGTTGTGCAGCCTCCGTCATCACCACCCGCACGGTTGCCCCCGCCTTGCTCAGCAAACGAACCAGCTCGGCACTCTTGTAGGCGGCAATGCCCCCCGTGATCCCCAGCAGGATCTTGCGATTTTGCAGCATTCGGCCCGTTTTCATGGCGCGAAAGTATACCGTATTTCCATATATAACACTTTGTAACCAAAATCTTTTTTCCAACTTCGATATGATCTTACCTGTCAATATAGCGATCAAGGAGAGCGGATGGCAATTACCGACTGGCCTGAGGGAGAGCGCCCCCGCGAGAAGCTGCTGGAGCGGGGTGCAGCAAGCCTCTCGGATGCGGAGCTGCTGGCGATTTTCCTCCGCACCGGTGTACGTGGAAAATCGGCGGTAGATCTGGCACGCGATCTGCTCAATCACTTCGGTGGACTACGCCCACTACTGGAGGCCGATCGCGACCAATTCTGCGCAGCCAAAGGGCTAGGCGTTGCAAAATTTACCCAACTGCAGGCGATCCTGGAGATCTCTTCCCGCCATCTTCAAGCGCAATTGCAACGGGAAAGCGCCTTGACCAGCCCACAATTAACCCGAACTTACCTCAGCAGTCGGCTGCGCAGCTACCCCCATGAGGCATTCGGAGCGCTCTATCTCGACAGTCAGCATCGCATCATCCATTTTGAAATCCTCTTTACCGGCACCATTGACGGGGCCTCCGTTCATCCGCGAGAGGTGGTGCGCGCCGCCCTGAGACACAATGCAGCGGCCATCATCTTTGCCCACAATCATCCATCTGGCGTTGCGGAGCCCAGTCGCGCGGACCAGAGCATCACCCAGCAACTACAGCAGGCGTTGGCGCTGATCGATGTACGGGTGCTGGACCACATCATCATCGGAGATGGCACATCCACCACCTCCATGGCGGAGCGGGGACTGCTTGGATGAGCACCCCTTCCGGCGGATTCACACTCCCGGAACTACTGATCGTGATGGCACTGATGGTGACCATACTGACATGGAGCATGCCCAACTTCTCGGCCTTGATACAACAGAACCGCCTGCATGCCATCGCCACTAAGCTGGCACAACAGCTGCAATTAGCACGCAATGAGGCGATCAAGCGCAATCGAAAGGTGAGTCTCTGCAAGAGCGGCAGCACCACCCAGTGCAATACGAAATCAGAGTGGGAAGATGGCTGGATTCTGTTTGAGAATCTGGACGGCGATGGTCGGATCGACAGCACGGATTCCATTCTTACCCACCAGAGGGCACTCCCCAGTGGGGTAACCTTGCGGGGCATGGGAAATTTCAGGAACCGGGTGACCTACAAGCCTACAGGAGACTCCACCAGCTTCAGTCGACTGGTGCTCTGCGACCAAGGCTCTGTCAATCATGCCCAAGTGATCTATATCAACAGTACCGGACGAATCCGTATCGCCGAAGACAGCAATGGAGATACCATCCCGGAGGATAGCAGTGGAAACAACATCAGCAGCTGTGGACTTGAATAGATCCCCCCTTCATCAACAGCCCCTTGGCTTCACTCTAATGGAGCTGGTGATCGTCCTCGCAATCATTGCAGCACTGGCTGCAGTGGCTCTTCCTTCCTACGAGAGCCAAATGACTCAAGGACGCCGTAGTGATGGCGTGACCGCCCTGGTCACTTTTTCCCAGCGAATGGAGCGCTATTTTCTGGAGAATGGCACTTATCAGGGGGCGACCACAGCGATCTACAAAGAGCGATCCATCCAGGGCCACTATCAACTCTCCATCACCACTACAGACTCCAGTTATCAGCTGCAGGCAACTCCGATCGAGATACAGGCCACCGATGGGGAGTGTGGGACATTCTCACTCAATGAACAGGGAGAGCGTAGCGTCAATGGCACTCAATCTGTAGCGGACTGCTGGGGATACTAGGCGATTAGCGCAACGCCTCTGGCAGTGGGAAATAGACCTCTTCACTAGAGCTGGATGGCTCTCCACACCAGATCCCGCCCAGCTGCTGCAACCGCTCTACCACGCCCTGCACCAACATCTCTGGTGCTGAGGCCCCGGCAGAGACCCCGACCCGCTCCACGCCCTCTAGCCATTGTGAATCGATCTCTGCTGCCTCATCAATCAGGTAGGCCGCTGCCCCACAAGAGGCCGCAATCTCTCGCAGACGGTTGGAGTTGGAGCTGTTGGCCGAACCGACCACCAGCACCAGCTGACAGCTCGCTGCCAGCGCCTTGATTGCATTTTGACGATTCTGGGTGGCGTAACAGATATCATCCTTTTTTGGTCCTTGCAGAGAAGGAAAGCTCTCTTTCAGCGCATCAACCACCTCACCTGCATCATCCATCGACAGGGTCGTCTGGGTTGCATAGGAGAGGCGTTCTGGCTGACTAACCTGCAGGGCAGCAGCGACCTCAGCACTCTCCACCAGGTGAATATTTCCTCCACCGTCGCCGAGAAAACGCCCCAGCGTCCCTTCCACCTCTGGATGACCGGCATGGCCGATCAGAGCCACATCGCGCCCTTCACGGGCATGACGCGCCACCTGCAAATGCACCTTGGTCACCAGTGGACAGGTCGCATCAAAAACCTCTAGCCCGCGCCGCGCCGCCTCCTCCTCAACTGCAGCAGAAACCCCATGGGCACTGAAGATGACTCGCGCCCCTTGTGGCACCTCATCCAGCTCCTGCACAAAGATAGCCCCTTGTTCACGCAGCTGTTGCACGACGGTCCGATTATGCACCACCTCATGACGCACATAGATCGGCGCCCCGAAACGCTCCAACGCCCGCTCCACAATCGCAATCGCACGCTCTACCCCGGCGCAGAAACCACGCGGTCGGGCAAGCTCAATCTCCACAATCAGCCCCCTCGATCGCAAGAATCTCTACCTCAAACTGTAGATCCCTGCCCGCCAGCGGATGGTTGAAGTCCACCTCTACCTGCGTCTCCCCGACTTCAATAATGGTGGCCGCCACCTCATCACCCGAGGGAGCCTCAAAAGAGAGCACCATTCCTGGCTCCAGCGCCTCTGGGTCCTCAAACTCACTACGGTCCACGGCATGCACCTGATCTGGATCGGGCACCCCAAACCCCTCTTCTGCGGCAATCAGGAACTGCTCCCGATCACCCACCACAAGCCCTATCAACAGCGACTCAAGATTGGGCAGCAAAGCCCCATCTCCAACGATATAGACAAAAGGCTCATCCACTGTGGCTCGGTCTACCTCCGTCCCGTCTGACAGGGCCAGACGGTAAGCCAGGGTCAATCGACATTCCACCTCGACCACCGCTGCTTTTCGATCTCTATTCATGGCTGCGTAGTATACTCTCTGGCAGATCAGAGCAGTGAGGGGCAGATGGGCAGTTACTACTGGCGTGGGCACAGGGAATCAGGCGGAGCGGTTCGGGGGCAACTCCATGCCAGCAATCGCGCCGATGCAACGACTCAACTGAGTGCCGCAGGAATCCATCACACTCGGCTGATTGCGATGCCAGAGTGGCCACAATCGATCTCTGCCGACCAGATTACCTTGCTGCTTCGCCAGCTCTCCACTCTGCTCTCCGCTGGGTTGACCCTGGCGCGCGCACTGGAGGGGGTACGCAATAGCATCCACCACCGTCCTCTTCTCCAGCTCATCGACGCCATGATTCAGGAGTTGCGACAAGGGGTCCCATTCTCCCAAATTCTCGCTGCTCGCCCCCGCCTGTTTGACCCTTTTCTGATCCACTTGATCCGCGCGGGAGAGCAGTCGGGACAGCTCTCTGCTCTGCTGGCTCGCGCTGCAAGCTACCGGGAGCAGAGCCAGAAACTGAAACGACAGACCTGGAGAGCCCTCTCTTACCCCTTGGGTGTCTTTCTCTTCACCCTGTTGATTGCGCTCTTCCTGTTGTTGCAGGTAGTTCCTCAATTCGAGGCACTGTTTCTTAACCTTGGGGGCGCACTCCCCCCATTGACCCAAAACCTCCTTTCGACCACCCATTTTCTACAGAGCCATCTGACTGGAATCCTATCCGCCACTGCCGCCACTCTGCTCACATTGGGAACACTCTACCGCTTTCACGCTCCAACTCGTCTGCTCAGCGATCGCTTGATACTATCGTTGCCACTGCTGGGGCGCACACTGCAAGAGGTGATGATTGCCCGCTTCAGTCGCACCCTCGCCACCCTGCAGGCCGCCGCCATTCCTCTCCATAGCAGCCTGCAGAGCACCCCAAAAATGACTCCACTGATTCCTTTTCAACACGCCATTCAAGCGCTCCATCGTGAGGTATCACGAGGCATTCCACTCTCCCAAGCACTACAACAGAACACTCTGTTTCCACCTATTGCCGCCCAGATGATCCATGCCGGGGAGGAGAGTGGGCAGCTAGCAGAGATGTTGGGGCGGCTGGCTGATTACTATCAAGAGCGCGTTGAACAGCGCCTCACCCAACTCACTACACTTCTGGAGCCTCTACTCATTCTGTTGATTGGTGGCATGGTAGGCATTCTCGCTGTCGCACTCTACCAACCCATATTTCAGATCGGGCACCACTTCTGATGGAGACCCTTCAATCGATCACCCTGCTACTTCAGCAGCCCACTCCCTTTCTCATGGTAAGTCTGCTATTGGGCGCAGTAGTGGGGAGTTTCCTTACCATGCTGGTTCACCGCCTTCCAAGAATACTGGAGCGGACATGGCATACCGAATGCCAGAGCTTGCTCGGGCTCAATCCTGCAACCACAACCAATCACGAGAACCTCGCGTTCCCCCGCTCCTACTGCCCGAATTGCCACCAACCGATCCACTGGTATCGCAACCTTCCTCTGCTCGGCTATCTCAGCACTGGTGGCCGCTGTGACCACTGCGATCAACCCATTCCGTTTCGTTACCTGCTGTTGGAGCTGCTGGCGATCTCTGTGGCGGCAATCGCCGCCACCCACTGGGGGCCAGGGTCACAGGCAATTGCTGCCATGGGGTTGGGGTGGACACTACTGGCTCTGCTGTTCATCGATCTTCAACATCAGATTCTCCCCGATCCCCTGACACAACCACTTCTCTGGGGTGGACTGATTCTCAACCAGTTCTCCCTCTTTACCTCTCCAGAGGCCTCGGTCTGGGGGGCTATTGCTGGCTACCTGCTATTCTGGTCAATCTTCCATCTCTATCAGAAACTGACTGGAAGAGAGGGAATGGGTCATGGAGATTTCAAGCTACTGGCTGCACTGGGTGCCTGGTGTGGCTGGATCATGCTGCCACAAATAGTATTGATCGCCTCCATCGGCGGGCTGCTGGTGGGCCTCCCCATGCTATTGCTAAAAAATGGCCACAACCGCCTGACTCAGCAGGTGCGTACCACCCCCATTCCTTTTGGCCCCTTCCTCGCTACTGCCGGATGGGTCGCTTTGCTGTGGGGAGAGGAGATTAACCGACTGATTGGACTGGGGGTTCCATCATGAGTCGATCTTCCCCACTCTGCATCGGACTCACTGGCGGCATCGGCAGCGGGAAAAGCACTGTCGCCCAGATTTTTGAGCAGCACGGCGTACCCGTGATTGATGCGGACCGGGTTGCACGCCAGGTCGTTGAACCTCATAGCGAAGGACTGTCTGCCCTCACTGAACACTTTGGCCAATCAGTTCTGCAACCTGATGGAAAACTCGACCGCACGACACTCCGTCAACGCATCTTCTCCGATCCTGGAGAGCGTGCCGCCGTCGAAGCAATCCTCCACCCAAAAATTCATGCGGAGATTGAGCGACAGATCGCAAAGATCGATACGCCCTACCTGATCTTGATGATTCCACTGCTCCTGGAGAGCCAATCCAGCTACCCAACCACCCGTATTCTGGTCGTTGATCTCCCCCCATCACAGCAGATTGAGCGCGTCATGAAAAGAGACAACCTCACCAAAGAGGAAGCTCAGGCGATTCTTGATGCACAAGTGAACCGGGAGGAACGGTTACAGGCCGCTGATGATGTCATCACCAACATCGACCAGGAGACACTTGCCCATCAGGTTGAGCAACTTCACCACACCTACCTGGCGCTTGCAGAATAGATCCCACTCACCGAGAATAGCGGGTCACACATCACGGAAGATTTACTGTGTCAGAAACCATCATCTACGAACAGCCGCTAAATGAGCGCATCCGCACTCTATTGCGCCTGGAGTCCTTGTTCCGCAACATCGGAGACACCCTTTATGAGCCTGCACCAGCCAGCAGCCATGCGACATTGGAGCGTCTGGAGGAGATTCTGACGCTGACCGACCGCTCTGAGCTGAAGAAAGACCTGATGAAGGAGCTGGAGCGAAACCGCCTGACCCTAACTGCCTTGACCGAGCGATCAGGGGTCAACCATCAGCAGCTTGATGACTTCCTCAATAAACTGAAACAGCTGATTCAGGACCTCGACGCTGAACGGGGCAAACCGGGACAGGAGATCCGAAATTCTGAATTCCTCAAGAGCTTTCGCCAACGTTCTGGCGTGCCTGGTGGTCTCTCAGATATCGACTTTCCCCACTATCACTTCTGGCTCAATCTACCTGCCGAGGAGCGGATTACCTCACTCACCGAGTGGGTCTCCTGCTTCGACACCATTCGGGAGGCTGTCTCACTGGTACTCGACATGATTCGTCGTAGCGCCACCCCGGCCACGATGGTCGCCACACAAGGCTTTTATCAGCACAGCCTCGACAAAGACACCCCCTACCAGTTGATCCGGGTAACCCTACCCATGGACTCTCCCTACTATGTGGAGATCAGCGGTGGACGCCACCGTTTCTCGGCACGAATGATGATTCCCAACCTGACGGAACGCCCCGTTCAGGCATCGGAAGATGTGACCTTCGAGCTGACTACCTGCATTCTCTGACTGAGTTACGCTTTTTCACAACGCGGAGATAGTAGATTTCAGAGACAACAAGCGCTAGTTGTGCAGTGACTCGATCACTTGTTCTGGATTTCCAGATCCCAGAAAGCGCGAATAGCCGCAACCCCATGACCACCGTGGTTGCGCGACTCACCAATATGACGCTGATCCACACCGCCTAGCGCATAGATCGGATAGGTCGCAGCCTGTACCAGCTCTGAGAACCTCTCCCACCCTAACGGGATACGATCCGGATGGGTCTTGGTTGGCAATACCGCAGAGAGCACCGCAAAATCGACACCCACTTCTGCGGCACGAGTAATCTCTTCTGCATGATGTAGTGACGCGGAGATCAACAAACCCTCCGGTACTGGGCGTCCACTCAACTCTTTCAGCCGGTGGCCATTGAGATGAATCCCATCTGCACCAACCTGCTCCACCCAAGAGGGATCCCCATTGAGCATCACTTTCGCACCATAGCGATGGGCCCGCTCCACGACCACTGCCGCCAGCGCCAGATAGGGCGCTGGATCCAACTCTGGCGCACGAAACTGAATCAACCGAACCCCATCCTCCAGCGCCCGCTCAAGCTTATTGATGAATGACTCCTTTCCATCAGCCTTTCCGGTGATCAGATACCGGTCTGGCAACTGCAGTGCCGTCAACACGGGACGATCTGCCGCAGGAAATTCTTCAGCGCTCAGTGCATCCTTAGTAGTCCAACGAATCTGTTGCCCCTCCGCACCCTGCAGGGCTCCCGAGTATTCGGTCACCTCAAAAATATCTAGCAGGATCGATCGATCTTCATAGTGATGAGGAATCTGAATCAATGGCACTGCAGCCTCTACCTCAATCGAAAGCTCCTCCCGCAGCTCCCGCTGCAGTCCGGAAATCGCTGTCTCTCCCTCTTCCAGTTTTCCACCGGGAAACTCCCATAGCCCCCCTTGATGGAGATGATCATGGCGTAGCGTGGTCAGAATCTCGCCATTGGCATTTCGAACAACACCGGCAACCACATGGATCATCACGTTAAGTCCTGTACTCTGCATTGATCTTGACGTAATCGTGTGAGAGATCGCTGGTCCAGACCGTCTCTGCAACACTGCCTCGAGCCAGGTCGACTCGAATGGTGATCTCTTCCCGGTCCATCACCGCCTGTCCCGCTGCCTCGCTATAACCAGCTGCACGCCCGCCATCCTCAACAATCTGCACATCATCGAGCCAAATCTGAATGGCATCAATATCAAGACTCTCGACCCCTGCACGGCCCACTGCTGCCAAAATCCTCCCCCAGTTGGGATCAGAGGCAAACAGCGCGGTCTTGACCAATGGGGAGTGGGCAATGGTAAAAGCGACATCCAACGCCTCCTGCGCCTCTCGTCCCCCCTCAACCGTTACCGTGACAAACTTGGTTGCCCCCTCACCATCGCGCACCATTTTCTGAGCCAGCTCCAGCGCCACCTGCTCCAGCGCATCAACAAATTGAGCTGCGGCCTCGCTATCCCCATCGGTCAGTGGCCTCATTCCATTTTTTCCAGTTGCCACTACTACGAAGGAGTCATTGGTCGAGGTATCGCCATCCACCGTCACCCGGTTGAACGAGCGATCAGCCACGTAACGCACCATCTCCTGCAGCAGCTCCTGGCCAATCACGGCATCAGTTGCAATGTAGGCGAGCATGGTCGCCATATTGGGATGAATCATCCCGGAGCCCTTGGCAATTCCAGTGATGGTCACCGTGTGCCCGCCCAGCTCCAGTTGGTGACTTGCCCCCTTGATCACGGTATCGGTGGTCATGATGCCATGCGCCGCATCTTCCCAACCCATCTCCGTGAGTGAGGCGAGTGCATCGGGCAACCCTTGAGTAATCGGCGCTACAGGCAGTGGCTCTCCAATCACCCCTGTGGAGAAGGGAAGAATCTGCTCCCTTCGCACATGGGCCATGGTCGCCAGCGCATCACAAACCGCCTCGGCATCCCCCATCCCCTGCGCCCCGGTTCCAGCATTGGCATTACCGGTATTGGTGACCAGATAGCGCGGTGCACCTTGTGCCAAATGATGTTTGCAGAGGGTAACCGGTGCTGCACAGAAGGCGTTCTGGGTAAAGACGGCACCCATCGTGGCACCCTCCGCACACTCCATCACCACTAGATCTCGACGGTCGGGATAGCGTACCCCTGCCGCCGTCGTGCCCAATGCAAACCCGGCAACTGGATGCATGGTTGGAAAATCTACCGCCCCGACTGCCATCTCAAAATCCGATTGGTAAACGGCTCAGGTGAGCTTGCCACAACACTGTTTGTATTTTTTCCCGGAGCCACAGGGGCAAGGTTCATTACGTCCCACCTTGCGCCCTTCGCGCACAAACGGGGCCTGCTCCTCTTCTGTCGGCGCCTCGGTCTGCTGCTGTTCACCCCCCCCCATAACGCCTGCCGGGGCATGCTGAAACTCCATTCCGGCAGCGGTTTCTGCGGCTTGGCGGCGCTGCTCCTCTACCGCCTGTACATCCTCTTCCGTCCGCACCTGAACCCGGGTCATGATTCCCAGCGCATCATGTTTGATGCGATCCAGCATCGCGGTGAACATCTCAAACGACTCGCGTTTGTACTCCTGCTTCGGATTCTTCTGTGCATAGCCACGCAGATGAATGCCCTGACGCAGGTGGTCCATCGCCTGCAGATGCTCCTTCCACTGGTGATCAAGCACCTGCAACATCACCGCCTTCTCAAAGTGACGTACCGTATCTGATCCAGCCTGTGCCTCCTTGTCTGCATAGACTTTCTCCATTTCGGAGACCACTTTATCTCGCAGGGTCTCTTCGTGCAGGTCGTCATCGGCTTCCAGCCATGTTGAGACCGGGAGTTCCAGATCAAACTCTTTCTTGAGCGCCTCTTCCAGGCCTGAGATATCCCACTGCTCTTCCATACTCTGTGGAGGAACAAAGTGGTTGATCATCTGGTTAACCACATCGTTGCGGACCGCTTGAACCGTCTCGGAGATATCCTCCACATCCATCAGGTCGTTACGCTGCTCGTAGATCACCTGGCGCTGGTCATTGGCGACATCGTCATACTCCAGCAGCTGTTTACGAGTATCGAAGTTGTGCCCCTCGACCTTGCGCTGGGCATTCTCAATCGCCTTGTTGACCCAAGGGTGCTCAATCGCCTCTCCCTCTTCCATCCCCAGCTTCTGCATCATTCCTGCCAGACGATCAGAGGCGAAGATCCGCATCAACGAATCTTCCAGCGAGAGGTAGAAACGACTGGCGCCTGGATCTCCCTGGCGCCCAGAACGGCCTCGTAGCTGATTATCAATACGGCGGGATTCATGACGCTCGGTGCCAATAATATGGAGCCCACCAGAAGCCAATACCTGCTCATGACGCTGTCGCCACGCTGCCTTGGCCTCCTCAACCTTAGCAGCATCCGGATTTTCCCCCAGCGCAACCAGCTCTGCATCCAGACTACCACCCAGCACAATATCGGTTCCTCGACCCGCCATATTGGTCGCAATAGTCACCGCACCGGGCGCACCAGCATGCTCCACAATATGGGCCTCACGTTCATGCTGTTTCGCATTCAGTACCTCATGCTCAATCTTCTCTTTTTTAAGCATCTCTGAAATTAACTCAGAGTTCTCAATCGAGGCCGTTCCAACCAGTACCGGCTGCTGTTTCGCCATACACTCACGGACATCTTCAACGATGGCATTAAACTTCTCTTGAGCAGTGAGATAGACCAAGTCCGCCCGATCATCCCGCAACATGGGACGATGAGTGGGGATCACCACCACTTCCAGACCGTAGATCTGCTGGAACTCATAGGCCTCAGTATCGGCGGTACCTGTCATGCCCGAAAGCTTGTCATACATGCGGAAGAAATTCTGGAAGGTGATCGAGGCCATGGTCTGGTTCTCATTCTGGATCGCCACCCCCTCTTTTGCCTCAACCGCCTGGTGCAACCCCTCTCCCCAGCGCCGCCCCGGCATGGTTCGTCCAGTGAACTCATCCACAATCACCACCTGATCGTTCTGCACGATGTAGTGAACATTCTTCTCATAGACCACATGGGCCCGTAGTGCCGCATAGAGGTGGTGCATCAAGGTAATATTCTGCGGATCATAGAGGCTATCTCCCTCTTCCAGTAGACCCGCCTCAGTCAACAGCTCCTCAACCTTTTCGTGCCCATCTTCCGTCAGCAGCACCTGCTTCGACTTCTCATCCACCGTATAGTCCCCATTAACCTCTTCCCCCTCTTCCTGGCCGCGCTGTAGCTGGGCGGGAAGGCTGTTCATGGTCTGATAGAGCTCGGAGTTGTCATCCGTTGGCCCGGAGATAATCAATGGGGTACGGGCCTCGTCAATCAAGATCGAATCGACCTCATCAACCACTGCAAAGGCGCGCTTGCCCTGCACTCGCTCATCTGCAGAGAAGGACATATTGTCACGCAGGTAGTCGAAACCAAATTCATTATTGGTGCCGTAGGTAATATCCGCAGCATAGGCCTGCTGGCGCTGATCATGCTCCAACGCTGGAACCACGACCCCCACACTCATCCCGAGGAAATTGTAGAGCTGCCCCATCCACTCCGCATCACGATTGGCCAGATAGTCATTGACCGTCACTACATGGACCCCATTGCCAGAGAGCGCATTGAGGTAGACCGCCAGAGTTGCCATTAGGGTCTTACCCTCACCGGTACGCATCTCGGCAATCTTGCCCTGATGCAGCACCATGCCGCCAATCAACTGGACATCATAGTGACGCATCTCGAACACCCGCTGAGAGGCCTCACGCACAGTAGCAAAAGCCTCAGGCAACAGATCGTCAAGCGATGTCCCCTCTTCCAAGCGAGTACGGAATGCTGCAGTTTTCCCTTTCAACGCCTCATCGCTGAGCGCCTGAAGCTCTGGTTCCAGTGCATTGATTTGATCGACCACCTTCTGCATCTTGCGAATCATGCGGTCGTTGCGGCTACCAAAAACCTTCTTGAAAACTTTTTTTATCATGGTGTCAGACCGCTTCCTGCGGCACTCTGTCATTCGAAATAGGGTCGATCGAAATAGCCGCCAGAACGTGGCGCCATTTTTCTAACGAAGAAAAAAGAAGATCATAGCGAATCGGGGGGTGAACTCCAACAAGAACCCCCTCTGAAAGATCGATTTTTATAACGCCCCTATGCGGTTAGCGGGACAAAAGAGATTGGCGCAGGAGCACTCTCTTCAAAAGTGACATATTCCCAAGAGGACCTGGATGCGAGCACTGCACGAGTCAGTTGGTTATTGAGGTCGTGACCAGATTTGTAACCATGATAGGCACCAAGAATTGGATTCCCCAATAGATAGAGGTCACCGACCGCATCCAGAATCTTATGGCGGACAAACTCATCCTTAAAGCGGAGCCCATCCTCATTCAACACGCGGAATTCATCCAGCCCTACAGCATTTTCCAAGCTGGCACCGAGCGCCAATCCCTGCATTCGCAGCGCCTCAACATCGCGCATAAAACCAAAGGTACGAGCACGACTGATCTCTTTCTCATAACGAAGCGAAGAGAAATCAACCTCATGGTGCTGCAGTTCATTACTAAATGCCGGGTGCTGAAAATCGATCTCGAAGGAGAGCTTGAAGCCGTCAAAGGGATCCAGAAAGGCGACCTTGTCACCATCTCGAACCTCAATCCGCTCTTTGATCCGGATATAACGTTTGGCTGCAGACTGCTCGGCCAATCCCGCACTTTTCAACATAAAGACAAAGGTGCTGGCACTACCATCCATAATAGGAATCTCTGCGGCATCAAGGTCCACATAGGCATTATCCACCCCAAGTCCTGCAAACGCAGACATCAGGTGCTCGACCGTAGAGATCGATGCATCATCTTTCATCAAGGTGGTTGAGAGGCGAGTATCTCCAACACAGGAGGGGCAGGCTGCCACATGGGGGGCACCACCAAGATCGACCCGACGGAACACAATACCGGTATTGACCGGTGCGGGGCGAAGGGTCAAATGAACCTTTTTCCCGGAGTGCAACCCGATCCCGGTGGAGTGGATCTGGTTTTTTAATGTTCGTTGGCGAGTCATCAGTCGGTATCTACAAGTGTCTTGCTAGGTCGTGGATTATATACAAGCATTCTCTTGAATGCAAACACATAAAAAACGCATTATTTCGACAGATTTTGATTTTAGGTGAGAACCAAGAGGAAATGCAAGCATTAATTGGGCTAATTTCCCAATACTTTTCACCTGCTTACCTCAGATCAATCAGAAAATTGTCGATCTTTTCACAACAATTGGGAAAAGATCAAAAAAACCTTAGTACTCGAACCCCATTGTATTGAGGGATACAGAACCACACACAGCGTTCAAGACAAGGCGTAGCCATGCAGGCATAGTCACTCTATGTCAAATGACTACAACGCAGTATTGGGCGCTGTGTGTAATTCCCTTTGGGCGGTCGGAAAGCGACCATCTGCTGCGTTGTCCTCACTTGAATTGGCTACGGCCAGTCCTGCATTCGTCCGCCTTGCAGCTAACCGCTCTCCGATCCGCTGCATCCCTCAATACAATGGGGCTCAAGTACTAGTAAAAATCAGAGATTACTGGAGAACCAGCTCTTCATTCGATCCCACACGGAGGCGCTCCCGCCATCCAGCAAACCACCATTCTGGCGACGATTCCGGGCCGCATGAATCAACAGCCCGACTCCGGTGGCATGAAGCGGCGTCTTGACAATATCAATCAATCCCTCCGCATTCTGCGGAATTCCGAGCCGCACCGGTTTGTGAAAAATCTCCTCAGCAAGTTCCACAGCCCCCTCCATCTTTGAGCTTCCACCGGTCAACACGATACCCGCATTGATCAGATCCTCAAAACCACTGCGGCGCAATTCTGCCTGCACCAGCGTAAATAGCTCTTCATAACGGGGACCCACTACCTCGGCCAGTCCCTGACGCGCAAGTCGACGTTCTGGACGGTCTCCGATACTGGGCACCGCGATCTCCTCTTCCGGCGCCACCATTTCGGAAACTGCACAGGCGTAACGCACTTTGATTGCCTCGGCATGATGGGTCGGGGTCCGCAAAAAAACGGCAATATCATTGGTAACCTGATCACCCGCAACCGGGATCACTGCGGTATGGCGAATCGACCCTTCGGTAAAGACCGCGATATCGGTTGTGCCACCGCCAATATCGATCATGCAGACACCCAGCTCCTTCTCATCGTCACTGAGCACCGCATAACTTGAGGCCAACTGCTCAAGCACCACATCCTCTGCCTCCAGCCCACAGAGACGGATACATTTCACAATGTTCTGCGCCGCACTAATAGACCCGGTCACAATATGGACCTTCGCCTCCAACCGTACCCCAGACATTCCCAGAGGTTCATGAATACCATCCTGGTTATCGATCACGAACTCTTGCGGCAAGACATGGAGAATTTTCTGGTCGGCTGGAATGGCAATCGCCTTGGCAGCATCCACAACCCGATCGACATCGACCGCGGTCACCTCTCGGGTTCGGATGGCAACAATGCCGTGGGAGTTCATTCCCTGGATATGGCTACCGGCAATCCCGGCCGAAACGGAACCGATCTCACAATCAGCCATGATCTCCGCCTCCTCAACCGCACTCTGAATCGATTTGACGGTTGATTCGATATTGACCACAACCCCTTTTTTCAACCCTTTGGAAGGGTGTGTTCCGATGCCCAACACCTCCAGTTCACCACTTGGCGAAAGGGATCCGACAACCGCTGCGATCTTGGTGGTACCAATGTCGAGTCCAACAATCAGTTCACGCTCTTTCTTAGCCATCACTCTTTCCCATATTGGTTTAAACCGGTTGTGAAAGGATTTACGCCCCAATTACCCATCTGCCACATCCCTCATTTTCACCGCCATGCCCCGTTCATAACGCAAATCAACCTTCTCAATGGGTTGCTTCAAACGAGACATTATAACCGCTGATTGACTGCTCCACCGCGCCAATCTCCGCTCCATCCCAGCACGCCCCAGATTGAGCAGCAAACCGCTGCGCAACTCCAATAGCATGGAGCCTCGCCGATCTATCTCCATCTTCGCAACCTCTCCTCCTGATGGACGGAGAATCTCTTTAAAACGGAGGAGTTGGCGATAACGCAGGTCACTGCGCTGTTCATGGGCGACGATTACTGGCAACTGCAAATGATCGAGCAAAACCCCATCAGCATCAAAGAACTCTCCTCTACGGTTGAGATACCCCTGCTCGCCCCATACGGCCACGGCCTGCTGCTCCTCAATCCAGACTTCAACTGTCTCTGGCCATCTTTTACGCAATCGTACTCTGTCCACCCAAGGTAACTGCTCCAGATGATCTCGTAACACCATCAGGTCGAGCGCGATCATTCCATCGCCTGAAAGCTGCTGGACCCGCTGCCGAATCTCCACAGGTCTTACACGGTCAATCTCTCCATGAATCACCACCCGCTTGACGGGCATCGACTCAGGCTGCTCGACCCACGCCTCAACGGCCTTCCCTTGTTGCCAGAACCACCCCCCCAAACCAGCGGCCACTAATATTAAAAGCATGACCACACGGACAAACCATGGAGAACGCTTGTGCGCAGGCACCTCACCCTTGGAGCGATTTTTTCGCTCGGGCGGACGGCGCATGCTCCGCTGCCTGCTCATGAGAGCTCCAACACCCTCCACACCAACTGCTGAAATGAGATCCCGGCATGAGAGGCCGCCATCGGCACCAGACTGTGATCCGTCATTCCCGGCACGGTATTGATCTCCAACAACCACGGGTTCCCTGAATTATCCATCATGATGTCGGCCCGCCCCCACCCTCGGCAATCCAGCGCCTGAAACGCCCGCAGCGCGAGCTGCTGCAACGCCTCCTCGGCTGCCTTATCCAAACCACAGGGGCAGAGGTACTGCGTATCCTCAGCCAGATACTTTGCCTCAAAATCATAAAATCCGTGCGGTGTCTGTAGGTAAATCACAGGCAACGGCTGATCCCCAAGAATGGCCACCGTATACTCCGCCCCCTCAATCCACTGCTCCGCAATCACCGCACCGGCAAACTGCTGCGCAGCACCCCAGGCTTTCTGCAACTCGGCTTGGCTCTCCACCCGCGCCATACCGATACTGGAACCTTCGCAGACCGGCTTGACCATCAATGGGAATCCCATCCGTGCTGCGGCATGATCCAAATCTGATAAGTGCTGAAGCAGCTGAAAGTCGGGCGTTGGCAGACCAACCCCCTTCCAGAGCTGCTTGGTCCGCAGCTTATCCATCGCCAGCGCCGAGGCCAACACACCAGAACCGGTATAGGGAATCTGCAGAGACTCCAATACACCCTGGATCACACCATCCTCCCCGCCTCGACCGTGCAGCACAATGAATGCTCGATCATAATCTCGCAGCGCCTCGATAGGATGCTCGACAGGATCAAAGGCAGCCACATTCAGCCCTCTCTTCTGTAGCCCCTGCAATACCGCCGCCCCACTTTTCAGGGAGATCTCTCGCTCTGAGGAGTCTCCTCCCATCAGCACCGCGACCCGCTCTTGCTCAAGACTCATCATCTGTCCTCAATCGCTCTCCAACCACTCGCACCTCTCGCTGCAATTGAATCCCATGGTCACGCTGGACCACTTGCTCAATCTCTTCGATCAACGCCTCTATCTCCGTTGCCGTTGCTTTCCCTTGATTCACAATAAAGTTTGCGTGCTCAACAGCGACACAGGCATCACCAACACAGTGCCCTTTGAGCCCACTCAGCTCAATCAGTCGTCCCGCATAATCCCCTTCTGGGTTACGAAACACCGAACCACAACTGGGGAGCCCCATTGGCTGACTGCTATTACGTGCCTTGAGCTGCTTGCGCAGCGCGAGGTCATCCTGTTGTTTCTGGCGATTCGGCAATAGAAAGGTGGCCGCAACAAACCACTCTTCCTGCTCTTGGCCGCCCCTTCGCTTAATCGATCGATACCCCGGTTGATACGCTGTTGCATCTCTATGGTGGAGCGCGCCACTACGATCAATCACCTCCACACGATCCACCCAACTCCAGATTTCATCCCCAAAAGCACCTGCATTCATCGACAGTGCCCCACCAACCGATCCTGGGATCCCCGCAAGAAAACCGAGATGCCCACTGCCCAATTGACGCACCTGCCGAGCCAATCGCGCCAACGAGACACCGCTCTCAGCTCGAATTGCTCCACCTTCCAACACGTCGATTTGGTCCACCCCTTCTCGCAACAGAATCACACTCCCACGCACACCACCATCTCGCACCAGAAGATTACTCCCCCGCCCCATCCACAACAGTGGCTCATCATCAGGCAGCGATTGCAGAATACCAATCAGTGCTGCAAGGGTTTGTGGTTGATAGAGTCGATCTGCAGGACCGCCTACATTCCAGCTGGTGTAGGGCGCAAGCGACTGGTCCAGGATTGGCTGCAGCTCTGTCATGCTCAGCCTTCACCTCTCCACTGCTGTGCCAGCTGCGGAGCAGCCTTGCCGATATCACCAGCCCCCGAGAGCAGCAATAGGTCTCCATCCTGAGTCAACTCTGGAAGCAGGTGGATCAATTCATCAACCGATCGGACAAAGAGCGGATCAATGACCCCGCGAGCGCGGATCGAACGCACCAGGCTACGACCATCTGCCCCTGGAACTGGAGACTCTCCTGCCGCATAAACCTCTAGTAGCAGCAGTTGATCTACAGTGGAGAGCACCTCAACAAAATCGTCATAGAGATCACGTGTTCTGCTAAAGCGATGCGGCTGAAAAGCCAGCAACAATCGCTTGTCAGGCCAACTCTCTCTTGCAGCAGCAATCGTCGCCGCTAGCTCTCTTGGGTGATGCCCATAGTCATCAACAATGTGCACCACTCCATGTAGCAACTGACAGGCTCCGTAATCCTGAAAGCGACGGGCGATCCCCCGGAATTGATCCAGCGCCCGAACCAACGTCTCATCCTCAACCTCTAGCCAAGAGGCCACGGCAATAGCCGCCAGTGCATTCAAAACATTATGGCGCCCCGGAAGATTCAGCGTGATCGGCAGGGGTGGAACACCCGGACGACAGAGATCAAAGTGGCTCCGCCCTCCTCTGCAGTGAATCCGCTCGGCCCAGAAATCGGCACCTTCAGAAAGACCATATCTCAATACTGGACGTGCCAATCGACTCATTAATCGCTGCACACCGGGGTCATCGGCACAGAGCACCGCACGCCCATAAAATGGAAGATGGTGGAGAAACGCCTCAAAGGCATGATCCAATTGAGCCAGATCTCCGCCATAGGTCGACATATGGTCTTCATCAATGTTGGTGACCACTGCAATCATAGGCTGTAGGTAAAGAAAAGAGGCGTCACTCTCATCCGCCTCTGCAACCAGGTATCGCCCTTTACCAAGCTGTGCGCTATGAGCACCCGCCGCCTCCACACCTCGGTTAATTCTTCCACCAATCACATAAGTGGGGTCGAGCCCTGCCTCTTCTAGCAGTACTGCAATCAGGCTGGTGGTCGTCGTCTTGCCATGGGTACCGGCTACCGCAATGCCATAACGAAAACGCATCAACTCCGCCAACATCTCAGCCCTGGGAATCACTGGAAGATCTGCTGCTCTGGCAGCCATTACCTCTGGATTTTCTTCACCAATCGCACTGGAAATCACCACCACATCGACACCACTCAGGTGGTCTGCATGATGGCCGATGAAAATCTCCGCTCCTTGATCACGCAGCTGCTGCACCATCGCAGACTCTGCCCGATCAGACCCGGAGACCTGGAATCCAAGGTTAAGTAAGAGTGTGGCAATCCCACTCATCCCGGACCCACCAATTCCCACCATATGGATCTTGCGCACACCGTGCATGGCACGGCTCAACTCCTGATGATCTGGCTGCTGCATCATGATGAATCCCCTGTTGATTGACAGAGTACCTGGCAGCGCTTGACGACCTGCTGCGCCGCATCGGGCTGAGCCAATGCACGTGCCTGTGCGCCCATTCGGGCCACCTCTTCAGGATCATTGATCAAGCCGACCAGCTGATGAAACAGGCGCTCACCATCCAGGTCCTGCTGCTGCAACATCAGCGCCGCTCCATTGTTGACCAGAAACATCCCGTTTGCTGTTTGATGATCATCCACTGCATGGGGGAAAGGTACCAGAATCGCACCACGCCCGACGACTGTCAGCTCCGAGACGGTCATTGCCCCCGACCGACAGAGCACCAGATCTGCCCAACGGTAAGCCTCTGCCATCTCCTCAATATAGGGGACCAGACGAACACCTTTCTCATCACTCAAATCAACACCATATTGATGATAGTACCGCTGGGTCTCCTCCAGATTATTCCCACCTGCCTGATGGTAGATCTCGATCTGCATCTCTTGCTGACGCAATAATGAGAATAGCTCAGGCACCAGTTGATTGAGTCGCTGCGCCCCAAGACTGCCGCCCAATATCAGCAGCCGCAATGGCGCATGAGAGACAGCCGCATCGACTGTGGTTAGTGAAGTACGCAAAGGGTTTCCAATCGTGGAGACTTTGGACTGATCCGAAAAAGCACCAGGGAAAGCCTCTAAAATCTGCTGCGCCAATGGTGCCAGCAGGCGATTGGTCAATCCAGCCACCGCATTCTGTTCGTGAATCAGCAACGGAATACGAAGTAGCCAAGCAGCAACGCCTCCAGGCCCGGCAACGAACCCTCCCATCCCCAACACCACATCGGGACGCTGTCGTCGAATCGCCCGAAGCGACTGCACAACAGCTTTAAGCAGACGCCAAGGCGCGAGCAATAGGCCTGTTATGCCCTTTCCGCGCAGCCCATAGATCGAGATCCACTCCACTTCAATGCCGGCCTCTGGAACCAGACGGGCCTCAAGCCCATGTTGCGTTCCCAGCCAGACCACTGAATGTCCAGCAGACTGCCACTGCTCTGCAACGGCCAATGCGGGGTAGATATGGCCACCGGTACCTCCAGCCATGATCATCAAGGTCTTCATCGATTCCCCTTCCGTTTCCTTCTGCGTGGGGTTCGAGGCCCAATCTCGTACTCAATCCGCATCAACAATGCAATAGCGATCATTATGACCAACAGGCTGCTGCCTCCATAACTGATCAGCGGCAATGTAAGCCCCTTGGTCGGCAGCAGATTCATATTGACTGCCAGATTAATCAGCGCCTGGATTCCGATCCAGCTTCCAAGTCCAAACGCAAGATAACTGGCAAAGGGCTGCTCCGCATGCTGCGCCCGGACCGCCAGATGGAATGCCTTCCAGACAATCCAGGAGAAGAGCCCAATCACCACCAAGGTTCCCGCCAACCCCAGCTCCTCGGCAATTACAGCCAAGATGAAGTCAGTGTGTGCCTCCGGGAGGTAGAATAATTTCTGCAATCCTTCCCCCAATCCTAGCCCTTGCCATCCACCACGCCCATAGGCGATCAGCGCCTGAGTAATCTGGTAATTCCTCCCCTTGGGATCCACCAGGAATGGGTCATCTCCCAAAAAAGAGACCATTCGAGCCACACGGAATGGCTCCATCAGAATCGCCAGCAACAAGAACCCGGCACCACAAACCAGGAACAGGGTGATTTGTGAGGGGCGCACCCCTCCCAGAAACATCATCACCAGTACAACGGCCATCATCACAAATGCGGCACCAAGATCCGGCTCAATCAGAATCAATACACTCACCATCGCCAACAGCATGATGGGACGCAGGACTGCAGAGAGCTCACTGGAGACCTTCTCTCGGTGACGCACCAGATAACCGGACAGATAGAGAAAAGCGGCCAGCTTGGTAAATTCAGAGGGCTGCAGACGAATGGGGCCCAGCGCGATCCAGCGTGCCGCACCGTTGACTCGATCCCCAATGAGTAACACCAGAATCAACATCAAGGCACTCAGCAACAGTAGGGTTGGCGCCACCTTCTCCCAGAACTGCAGCGGGATCTGCAACACAACAGCCCCCACCATCAGCCCAATCGCCGCAAATCCCATCTGTCGAACCAGGTAGTGGAGTGGTTCTCCAAAGCGTTTCTCTGCAATCGGCATTGAGGCGGAGGCAACCATGACGATTCCAAACAGAAGTAGCAACAGTGCCACCGGAAACAGTCCTGACTCCGCAACGGACCGAACAATACTGCGATGTCCGGCAGAACGAGGCCGCCTCGGACGACTACTCCCACCCCAGACTAACCATCCACGCAGCAGCTCAAGCTGGCTCATTCACACGCTCCGATCCAGTGATCCACTGCACGACAGAAGGCTTCTCCCCGTGCCGCGAACCCAGAAAATTGATCGAAGCTGGCACAGGCTGGGGAGAGCAGCACCACATCTCCAGGCTGCGCAACAACGCCTGCCGCAGCAACCGCCTGACTCATATCCTCTACCGAATACTCCTCCACCACACCACCCAATGCTGCAGAAATCTGACCGGCATCCTCTCCCAACAGAACAATGGCCCGTAGAAAGCTGGCGGCCAATGGCTGAAGCGGAGAGAAATCACCGCCCTTTCCCTGTCCTCCCGCAATCAGGATCAACTTTTGACCTGTTCCTAGCAATGCCCCAATGCCCTCAATAGCCGCTTCCGTTGCCCCAACATTGGTCCCTTTTGAGTCATTGATCCACTGTACCCCTTTCGACTCAGCTACCCACTCCGTCCTATGCGGCAATCCACCAAAGTGCCGTAAAGTATCGATCATCGACTGTAGTGGGATCCCTGCGGCCTCTCCCAACGCCAACGCTACAATGGCATTGGAGAGGTTATGGTGCCCCACCATCCGCAACGCAGCCACAGGAAGCAGCACCTGCTCCCCACGAACAATCCACTCTTCCCCTTGATCGATGCGCACACCAAACGCATCGTGATCCACAGGATCGCCAAGCTGGTACGGGGTTCTTGTTCCAGAGAGCGCCTCTCTCTCAATCAGTTCAGCGACTGACGACTGATCAGAATCATAAACAATATGTTCTGCATGACGATAGATGCGGCCCTTGGCTGACGCATAGGCAGAGAAGTCCGTGTAGCGATCCATATGGTCTGGACTGAGATTGAGCACGACTGCAGCACACGGAGCCAATGAGTCGGTCGTCTCCAGCTGGAAGCTAGAGAGCTCCAACACATAGAGGTCTGGCTCTTTCGACTGCAGCAGATCAAGTGCTGGGGGCCCCAGGTTGCCACCAGCCCGAACCTCCATCCCTGCCTGCTGTGCCATCTCTGCCACCAGCGTGGTGACGGTACTCTTTCCATTCGATCCGGTAATCGCCACCACGGGGGCCTTCGCGATCCGCGCAAAGAGTTCAACGTCTCCAACCACTGGAATCCCGTCTGCAATCGCCTGCTGGATGGCCGGATGCGCTCTGGGCACACCTGGACTCAAAACAATTCGATCAATTGAGGGATCTTTTGCAGACTCCAATCCACCCAACTCAATCTCCAGCTGCGGATATTCATCCTGCATCTGGCGAAGGCTCGGTGGCTCAAGACGGGTATCTGCCACCCGTAAAGCAATACCCTGACGGGCAAGAAAGCGAAGCACTGACTGACCACTCACGCCCAACCCCACCACCAGGGTCTCTCCCTGCTGTTGGTCTTGTTGTTGCGCACCGAGGGGTAACATCAGAAACTGCGCCCTAGCGTATCTTCAGTGTGGCCAGGCCGACCAACACCAGAATAAAGGTGATGATCCAGAAACGGACAATCACCCGTGGCTCTGGCCATCCTTTCAATTCAAAGTGGTGGTGGATGGGCGCCATCCGAAAGACCCGTTTCCCGGTCAACTTGAAGGAGGCAACCTGAATCATCACAGACAGTGTCTCCAGCACAAAGACTCCCCCCATAATCACCAGCACCAGCTCCTGACGTACCAATAGGGCCACCATTCCCAGTGCAGCACCCAACGCCAGCGCCCCAACATCCCCCATAAAGACCATCGCTGGATAGGCATTAAACCAGAGAAACCCTAACCCTGCGCCAACCAGTGCTCCACAGAAAACCACCAGTTCTCCGGCGTATGGCAGTGAGGGAATTGCCAGATAGTGGGCAAACTCGGCATGGCCACTCAGATAGGCAAAAACCCCAAGCGCCCCACCAACCAACACCGCAGGCATGATGGCCAGCCCATCCAGTCCATCCGTAAGATTGACGGCATTACTCGACCCCACCACCACCAACCATGCCAAGGGAAGATAAAGCAGCCCTAGATCAATCACAAAATCCTTGAACAGTGGCACAAAGAGCTGAGTCTCTGCGGGCACCGATGCCACCGAGTAGATCCACCCCACGGCAACGGCAGCCACCAGCGTCTGTCCCAAAAATTTGGCGCGCGCGGAGAGTCCTTTGGGGTCTTGGTAAACCACCTTGCGATAGTCATCGATCCACCCCACCACACCGAATCCCAGCGTGACCAGTATCACTGCCCAGAGGTAGTGGTTGGAGAGGTCCCCCCACAACAGGCTCGATACCGTGATCGCAACCAGAATCAGTGCCCCTCCCATAGTGGGCGTGCCCGCTTTTTGCAAGTGACTCTGAGGGCCATCCTCTCTCACTGCCTGCCCAACCTTATACTGAGTCAACTTGCGGATCATCATCGGTCCAATCAAAAATGAGAGCACCAGTGCGGTCAGCGCCCCAAGAATCGCCCTCAAGGTCAGGTAATGAAAAACGCCTAGCGGACTATAGAACGGCTGCAAATAGTCGATCAAATAGAGCATCATGATGGATCATGCGCCTCCATGGTTTCTGTAATCTGTTTAACGACCCGCTCCATTTTCATAAAACGGGACCCTTTCACCAGCACAGTGGTATTGTGGTCTAGCTGCGGCCTCAACTCATCCAACAGGGATTCCAACGAATGAAAGTGGCGCCCTCCCTCCCCAAACCCTTCAACCGCATGGGCCGAAAGTTCTCCAAGCGCCAAAAGCTGCTGAACCCCAGAGGCCTTTGCGATCTTCCCAATCTCTTGATGAAGCTGAATTGCATCATCGCCCAGCTCCCCCATATCCCCAAGTACCAATATGCCTCGGCCCGACTGCGCTGCCAGCACCTCAATCGCACACTTGACGGACTCTGGACTCGCATTGTAACTATCATCAATCACCAGTGCCCCAGCTCTACCACGACACGAAGCTAACCGACCCGAGACTGGAGCAACCCGCTCAAGCCCTTTTTTGATCTGCTCTGGACTCGCTCCAACCAACAGGGACAATGCAGCTGCCGCCAGCGCATTGCTTCGATTGTGAACGCCAGGAAACGGCAGATTAACCTGAATCGACTGAATAGAAGGGTTCTCAAAATTGATACTGAATGGTTTCTTCAGACTGGGTTCACCATGCAATAACGTGCCACCACGCCCTTGATCACTAAAGGTCTCAATCTGGTGCCCTTGCGCCATCTGACTCCACTGCTGGAATTGCGGTAGCGCCCGATTGATCATCGCAATCCCGTCTGTCGGTAGCTCACGATAGATCTCTCCTTTGGCATCCACGACCTGCTGCAGTGAACCAAACCCACCCAAATGCGCAGCACCCGCATTATTGGCAAGGGAAATGGTTGGCCTCGTAAGTGCCATCAATTCAGCAATCTCCCCAACCGCACTGGCCCCCATCTCGATCACTGCCCACTGATCATCCGGCCTCATTCTCAATAGCGTTAATGGGACACCAATCTCATTATTCAAATTTCCAGCAGTCATCACCCCGGGACCGATCTGCTGGAGAATCGATGCGGTCATCTCCTTTACAGTCGTCTTTCCATTACTGCCGGTAATAGCCACGACTGGAATATCAAACTGCTGTCGCCATACGGCTGCCAATTTGCTCAGCGCCTCCAGGGGATCTTTCACCCGAATTTGTGACATTTGCTCTACAGAGGTCTCTGGACTGGAAGTCTGCAAAACAATGGCACCCACTGCGCCACGCTCCAGCGCCATTGGAAGATAGTCGGCGCCATCAAATCGTGGCCCCGTCAACGCCACAAATAGCTCCTCCGACTGAATAGTGCGGCTATCACTACTGACCCCATCAAAAGCGCAGTCTTCTCCCTCCAGGGCTCCACCTACAATCTGAGCCACTTGTGAGAGACGGCAGATCATCTGACTAGCCACTTACCCTCTCCTTTTCAACCAATGCTGCTGCAATCGCTCGATCACTAAAGGGAAGAGACTCTGTTCCAACCCATTGAGACAACTCATGCCCTTTCCCTGCAATCAATACAACATCTTCCACCTCGGCTTGCTCCCAGGCATACTGAATGGCACGCGCCCGATCCTCAATCACCGTCACTCTGCGAGGGTCATCTACCCCTTGAAGAATCTGCGCAAGAATTTCTGATGGCGCCTCATGGCGAGGATTATCATTGGTTAACACCAGATGATCGGCTTCGCACTCTGCAACCCTACCCATATCCGATCGCTTCCCACGATCACGATCCCCGCCACAACCAAACACAACCCATAGTGAGCCACTATTTATCCTCTGCAAGTGCTGACGAACAGCCTGCAGTGCGGCCTGCAGCGCACCTGGAGTATGCGCATAATCCACCAAAAGGGTGGGGCCTTGCACACCAGAGAACCGTTCCATACGCCCTGGAACTGCATCAACCCCCTTGAGCGCATCCACTGCCGTCGAAAAAGGGATCTTCCATGAGATCAGCGTTCCTAGTGCGGCCAACAGATTACTAAGATTGAATCGACCATAGAGCGGCGTTCGAATCTGTCGAGACTGCTGCCGATCAGAGAGCCGAATCTCCATTCCCTCTCGATCCTGCACCAATACTTCACCCAACAGGTCAGCACCATAACCCTTTGCGGTACCGTAACGAATCACTTGTACACCACCTGTAGGTCGCGCTGCAATCTGCTGCCCCAATGAGTCATCCAGATTGACCACCACCGCCTTAAGTCCTGGATGATGAAACAGCGCCTGCTTCGCCTGATGATACGCCTCAATCGAACCGTGATAATCAAGATGATCACGTCCCGCCTGAGTCAACACAGCGGTATCAATCACACAACCTGCGAGCCGATGCTGATCAATCCCATGGGAAGAGGCCTCTAACGCAACCGTAGTTGCCCCTTGCTCCTGTAGTTGGGCCAACATGCGCTGGAGATCAACGGGCGGCGGGGTGGTATGTCCCCCCTCTGCAACCCATTGTTTCTCTCGGATCAAGCGTCCGCCCAACGTACCAATGACTGCGGCCCCTGTCTCAATCTGTTCCATTGCCGAAGCAATCAAATGGGTGACCGAGCTCTTGCCATCCGTACCCGTCACTGCAGCAACTCGAAGCTGCTCTGTAGGAGCCCCATAGAAACGACTAGCAATTACGCCCACCTGCTCTACAAGCCGGTCAACCGACACTCCTTGGTCAAACAAGAGGTCTTGTTCCGAATCCCAAAGTAACGCTACAGCACCCCGATCAAGCGCATCCTGAAGATAATCTATCCCATCAACCGACTGCCCCTGAAGCGCCAAGAATAAATCTCCCGGCATAACCTTTCGACTATCCACCGCAAGACCACAAATCTCACACCCCATCAACATGGGCGGCACAACAGCAATGCCTTCTAACAACGCCCCCAGTTTCTGGCATTGGGCATCAGCCATGCTGCGCTTCCTGATCCATTGATGGAGACGGGGGCACTCCCATCACGCGTAACGCACCCCCCATCACATCAGCAAATACCGGGGCAGCCACAGCACCGCCAGTGGTTCCATTCTCTTTCGGATCATCCACCACCACCACAATGACAATTTCTGGAGACTCGACCGGGGCCAACCCAGCAAACAGCGCAATATTCCCAAACGGTTCACCCGCTTCATCAAGGTAGCGCCCTCCCACCAGCCGATTGACGGTGCCGGTTTTTCCTGCCACACGGTATCCCTCAACGGCAGCTCGAGTTGCCGTCCCCCCTGGCTGGGTCACTGTCTCCATCATTAAACGCACCTGGCGCGCTGTCTCTTGAGAGAAGACTCGACGTGTCTCTTCTGCTGCGGATGGATCCGGTTGATGAATCAGGCTGATGGGGCGCACCACACCCTCTTCCGCCAACGCTTGATAGGCACGCGCTAACTGCAGTGCGGTCAAACTGATCCCATATCCATAGGAGATGGTTGCCTGCTCCACCTTTCTCCAACGCGCATGATCACGCAAAACTCCGGCCACCTCACCAGGAAATCCTGATCCCGTTGGCTCTCCCACTCCAGCACGATCCAGCACTTTCCACATCTGCTCTGGCTTCATCTCCATTGCAACCATTGCAGAACCGACATTACTCGACTTCTGCAACAAACGCTCCATGGTCACTTCACCATAGTTCTTGTTGCGATATTCAGTAATCACCTTGCGTCCAATCCGGTATCGCCCAGGTGCTGTATCCAACACCGTCGCTGTGGTCACCACGCCATTCTCCAATGCTGCCGCAACGGTAAATGGCTTCATCGTCGATCCCGGCTCCAGCACATCGGTCACCGCACGATTCCGTAGCGCCCCACCTTTGCGCTGGGTGCGATCATTGGGATTGAACGAAGGAAGATTGACCATTGCCAACACCTCTCCCCGGTTAGAATCAAGCACTACCACTGATCCAGAATTGGCATCATGCTTTATTAACGCACGATTGAGTGAACGGTAGGCAAGAAACTGTAAACGCCGATCGAGACTTAACTGGATTCGCTTTCCATCCTCTCCCCGCTCAATCAACCCAAGGGTTTCGACCGCATTCCTTGATGCATCACGCACAACACTGACTCTCTCAGGAGAACCGCTCAGCCACTGATCATAAACCAGCTCAATTCCCTCTTGCCCCCGGTCTTTCTGGTTGGTAAAACCAAGAAAGGAGGCCATCGCCTCCCCTTCTGGGTAGTAGCGGCGAGCACCACGCCGAAACTCTACCCCCTTGATCTCAAGTGCAGCAATCTGCTTCTGAATATGCGGAGCCACCTGTCGTTTCAATGGAATGTAGTGGCGCGATGCGTAATGCTCCAGTTTCTGCCGGAACCAACCAGAAGACTTTCCCAATAACTTGTCCAACTTCTTCCAACGGCTCTGCTGCAGCAATAGCGCCCCTTCTGCCCGCTGCCGCTGCGATTGATCCCCATTTTTGCGCTCTTCAGTCCAACGCTGACGCAGTGCCAACAACTGACGAGGACTGACACCCACTGTCACCACGGGCGTACTCAGCGCAAGCACTGATCCATTACGATCTACAATCTCGCCACGGCGCGGCGGAATCCGCATCTCTCCAATATGCTGATTTTTTGCGCGATCTGGCAACCTCGTACTGACCTCTTCTGGAAACATATGAAGCTGTACTGCACGCCAGACCAACAACACCACTACCGCCGTGAGCACCCCAGCCATCAATAACGGACGTATGCTCCAGAGCTGCTCCTTGACCAACTCTTTCATTAGCGAACCAGCACCCGTTGATCCGATTGGGGGTAGCCCATCTTCAACTGCTCTCGGGCATGATCCTCCGTTCGGGCCAGATTTCCCCAAGCCGCCTCTTCCAGACGCAGTCGCCCCTGCTCCTCCAGCGATTGTGCATAACGCTTTTGTATCCCTTGCAGGGTGATATAGAGCTGCACTTCTCGATGCTTGAGGTAAACCACGCCAATCGCACTAACGAAGACCAAGAGCACCAGCAACGGCAGTAGACCTCCTCGAACCAGTGCGGTCTCTTGGTCATCGTACCAGGCAAAAAACATTAGACGACACCACCTTCCAACGGCAGGCGTTCGGCCACTCTGAGTACAGCACTACGAGAGCGTGGATTCTCTGATATCTCCTCTGCCGAGGGAAACTGCGCCTTTCCAGTCGTCTTCATCACACCACTGCTCTCTTCGGTCATGCGAATGGGAATATCATGCGGCAGCTGCTGCCCCCCACCTTTCCCACATTTCTTGAAGAAGCGCTTCACCATTCGATCTTCCAGCGAATGGAAGCTGATCACCGCAATACGTCCCCCAGAAGCAAGCCGCTCAACCGCCTGATCCAATAGGTCGCGGAGCTCTTGTAACTCCTGATTGATGTGTATACGGATCGCCTGAAAACTTCGGGTAGCGGGGTGGCGTTTACTGTATCCAGGCACAGCTCGCTTGATCAATTCTGCTAGTTGCAGTGTAGTCTCGATAGGCTGCTCTTCTCGAGTTTTCAGAATCAAACGGGCAATTCGTCGTGAGTGACGCTCATCTCCATACTCCCAAAGCACACGGGCAATCTCCTCTTGCGAGGCCGATGCAATCCAGGTCGCGGCACTCACCTCCTGCTGCGGATTCATCCGCATATCTAATGGTCCATCCTGCTGAAAACTGAATCCACGTGCCGCTTGATCCAGTTGAGGGGATGAGACTCCAAGATCGAGCAAGATCCCATCCACGGTTTCAACACCCAACTGCTCGAGCACCTCTTGCAGTTGAGAAAATGGTGACTGAACAATGGTCACCCTCGAATCTTCTCCAAACCGATTCTGGGCCGCCTCAATCGCCACAGGATCACGGTCCAGCATCAACAGATGCCCGGAAGAAGAGAGGTGATTCAGAATTTTTGAGGAGTGCCCCCCTCGACCAAAAGTCGCATCAACATAGAAACCATCCGGTTGAACCTGAAGAGCTGTAACTGACTCTTCCAGCATGACCGAATAGTGTGTGGAATCGTAACTATTCACCGGTGTCCGTAACTGATTCAGGTTGCCCATAAAATTTGTCAGATCAAGGCAGAAAATGTGAGTGTATACGTATACATGACCATTTTCGAACGTAGATATGACGGATTTCAGGGGTGAGCTGAACAGTTACGCGGGATCTAACTCAGAAGTAGACATCCTTGAGTAGATTCATCTCCTCCTCACTCAATCCATCCTCTTCCAGTGAGGCGCTGCTCCACTCTTGTTCGTTCCAGAGCTCCAGTTTGAAGCCAACGCCGGCCAGTACTGCTGACTTCTCCAGCCCCGCATGGTCTCGCAATTTCTGGGAGAGCAAAATTCGGCCGCTCCCATCCATCTCGCACTCCTGTGCCCGGCCGATCACTGCACGACGCAGCAGGATCTGGCTTTGCCCATCCAGGGTATCAATATAGTTCTCTACTCGCTCTTCCCACTCATGAAGCGGGAAGAGGTCAAGACAATGGGAGTGGAAGCTGGGCGCCACGATCAGACTACCGCCCGATGCTTCCAGCAATCGAGTCCGATAGTAGGCAGGGATCGCAACTCGCCCCTTTCCATCCAGACTGACTGCCTTGTTCCCCCGAAACACAATTCAATCCAACAATTAAATTAGTTGGCCTGCATTCTCAGGAAAGCGGGGATATCGAGATAGTCCTCATCAGAAACCGAGGCAGTAGCACCCTGCACATTGCCACCCGCCTCTGCATAGCCCGTATTCTCTTGGCGACGGTAGGTGGGCACATCAAGATTCTGATTCTTAACCACAAACCCATCAGTGCCTGTACGCTGCTGTTGAGCGGGCTCAACCAACGTTGGTTTAGGGCGCTGCACTGGAGCCTGCTCCCCTTTAGCATTGGAACCAAGACCTGTCGCAACAACAGTGACCCGAATCTCATCGCTCATCGCAGGATCAAATCCAGCCCCAATCACAATGGTTGCATCATCCGAGGCATACTGGCGCACCGCGCTACCCACTTCGTTGAACTGCCCCATGGTGAGGTCATAACCAGAGGTGACATTAACCAAGACACCACGCGCACCGCGCAGATCGACATCTTCCAGCAATGGGCTATGAAGTGCCGAATCCGCAGCCTTAGAGGCGCGCTCTTCTCCTGTGGCGACACCCGTACCCATCATCGCCATGCCCATCTCAGACATCACTGTCTTCACATCCGCAAAGTCGACATTGATCATGCCATCACGGGTAATCAGCTCCGCAATGCCCTGCACCGCACCGCGCAGCACACTATCCGCCTCACGGAAGGCATCCATCAGAGTCATATCCGCGCCGAACACGCTCATCAGCTTCTCGTTAGGAATAGTGATGATGGAGTCAACATGCTTGCCCAACTCCTCAATACCCTCTTGTGCCACCTTCATGCGCTTGGGACCTTCCATCGCAAAAGGCTTGGTCACAACTGCCACAGTCAGCACACCCAGTTCTTTGGCAATCTCAGCCACTACCGGCGCTGCACCCGTACCCGTGCCACCACCCATACCGGCAGTGATAAAGAGCATTTCTGCCCCCTCAACCATCTCTCGAATCCGCTCCCGATCTTCCAGTGCGGAGTCCCGACCCACTGATGCACGCGCGCCAGCTCCGCGACCACGTGTTGTCTGTGATCCGATCTGAATCACACTCTCGGCGGAAGATCGACTCAGTGCCTGCGCATCCGTATTGGCACAGATGAACTCGACGCCCTCAATTTCTGACTCAACCATGTGTTCGAGTGCATTCCCACCTGCACCACCCACTCCAATGACTCGAATAATTGCGTTATCTGCATATGCATCGACTATCTCTTCAAACATTCTGATCCCCTTCCGTCGTCACACCACTTGTTCTTCTATTCGAATAGCGATTCCGGCATTGAGCCACTTATCGCCACAACGCCCCACTATACGCCACTTTTTTCCAAGATCAACCAAAACAGGAAAAAACTTCGAGCGGTAACAGAAACTTATAAAAATATTTAGATCAAGGCCTCGATATCTTCATGCTCTTTTAATTCAACTAATTATTGATATTTTCTATTTTTATGTTGAGACAACAACAATAACCCGCCAACAAACCACCGCCGATGGCGGTCATTGATGAGAAAATATAGAGTGGGATGGAAGTCGGCCGATAAGCCGGGTTCTGTCGTGGACAACCATTCATCTGGGACCTGTGTCGCCACAAGCCTCAAGCAACCTACCCGAGAGCAGAGCGAGCCGCTCATGATGCTCTCCTATTTGGTCTTGCTCCAAGCGGGGTTTACCTTGCCACAAACAGTTACCTGTTGCGCGGTGCGCTCTTACCGCACCATTTCACCCTTACCGGCACGAATCATCGTACGTAGGCGGTCTATTTTCTGCGGCACTTTCCGTAGACTCACGCCTCCCAGGCGTTACCTGGCGCTCTGCTCTATGGAGCCCGGACTTTCCTCTGCATCAAGATACAGCGATTGCCTGGCCGACTTCCAAGCGAGAAGGATAAGCTATTCAAGCAGCATCTGGTAGAGGTGATTCTTGCGCGCACCGGTAATCCTGGATGCCAGTGCCGCCGCTTTACGCGGAGGAAGTTCAGTCGCCAACAGCTCCACTACCCGCTTCGCCTCGTCAAGGTCTGCCGCCACCTCCTCTTCTGCACCAGAAACCACCAACACAAACTCTCCTCTTTGACGGTTCTCATCTTCTTCCATCCACGGGACCAACGTCTGCAGTGGTGCACGGTGAACAGACTCATGCAACTTGGTCAGCTCTCGCGCAACAGCCACCTCTCGCGCTTCGCCAAAGATTCGAGCCATCGATCTCAACGCCTCAACCACCCGACGTGGAGACTCCAAAAAAACCATTGTTCTCGGCTCACTTACCAACCGCTCCAGCAACTGCTCGCGCGCGCCCTGTTTCGCGGGCAAGAAACCCTCGAAGCAGAAACGACTGACCGGTAGACCACAAATTGAGAGCGCCGCAACGGGTGCCGAAGGGCCAGGAATGGCAACAACTTCCACCTCAGCCTGCTGCGCAGCCATCACCAATTGGAAACCCGGATCATTGATCAGCGGCGTCCCCGCATCACTAACTTGGGCAATCTGCTCTCCTTGCAACAACCGCCCCACCAAACCATCAGCACGATCACTCTCATTATGCTCGTGCATCGAGAGCATCGGCTTGCGGATCCCGAAGTGGTCCAGCAGATGACGACTATGGCGGGTATCCTCGGCCACGATCAGATCAACCTTCTCCAGAGTCTCTCTGGCACGAGGCGAAAGATCCCCGAGGTTCCCAATGGGGGTTGCTACAATATAGAGAGTACCGGCCATAACCACTCCGTCGAACCAAAAACGATCTTGCTATTGAAACAGAATCCCCCCACCAGCACTACCACTGGCCGCCATGCAGAGCTGGCTGCTCGCATTTTTCTGGAGCAGCACCAGCTGATCCACTGCGACTCCAACTATCGCCATCGTGGCGGTGAAATTGACCTCATCATGAAAGAGCGTGACCAACACTTGATCTTTGTAGAGGTCCGGCTACGCAGCAACCCCCATTACGGCAGCGGTGCAGAGAGTGTCACCTCCAGTAAACAACATCGTATCGCCCAAACCGCCCTCCATTATCTCCAGTGCCACCCCCAGTACCAGCAGTATGAGATGCGCTTTGATGTCCTCTCGGCAACCATGAAACAGGGGCAATACCATTTTGAATGGATCAAGGAGGCCTTCTGGCCGGGAGAATCTTAATCCGCGACATCCACGTATACCCATCCATGGATTCCCCAGTTATACTTTCCCCATCCAATGTTTGCTGACCACCAGGAGAACACCATGCCTCAGCACCTTAGACTGATTGCCCTGCTCCCCATTCTGCTCCTGCAACTACAGGGATGCACGACCACTGCAACCACGGCCTCAGCAGGAGGCGCAACCGTTGTCGCATCAGATCAGCGCACCATCGGCACCCTGATTGATGACCAGATGACCGAACTACGCGTCTCAGATGCTCTCTATAAAGATCAAGCACTCTACGAACAGTCTCATATCAACATCACCAGCTATAACTTTATTGTACTGGTGACCGGAGAGGCCCCCACCGAGGCACTGAAACAACGTATCGGAAAGATCGTGCAGTCCCAGCCCAAGGTGCGCCGGGTTCACAACATGGTGACCATCGCCGCCCCCAGCTCCATGCTGACCCGAACCAGCGACACCACCCTGACCGGCCGCATCAAGGCTGCGATGCTTGGCTCTGAAGAGATCGAGGGCCACAAAATCAAAGTGGTCACTGAAAATGGCATCACCTATCTGATGGGGCTAGTCACTCGCAACCAGGGCGATACTGCGGTTGCACTGACCCAAGGGATCAGTGGCGTACAGAAAATCGTCAAACTGTTTGAGTACCTCGACTAAAACAGCACCTACCAATACCAGCCAGTCAACTTGCTGATGGCGTTGAGCAACCTCCTGTTGCAGTCATTCCGTTCGATTATTGGAACGGACGGAGTACTTCATAGCGAGAGCGATCGTCTCGCCTACAGCTATGACAACAGCCGCCTTTCGGTCACTCCACTGGCCGTGCTACTCCCAGAGAGCCATCAACAGATTCTGGAGATTGTCCAGTTCTGCAATCACCAGCAAATCCCCATCACTACCCGGGGGCGTGGCAGCGGCACCTCAGGAGCTGCCGTCCCCCTCAATGAGGGAGTCGTGCTCTCCACCGAACGAATGCGCAATATTCTCCGCATTGAGCCGGGCAACCGACTTATGGTGGTACAACCCGGCGTCACCAATCAAGAGGTGCAGCAGGCTGCTGCAGAACATGGCTTTTTCTGGGCGCCGGACCCCAGCAGCGCCCCCTTCTGCTCGGTTGGAGGCAATATCGCCTGCGGCACTGCGGGGCCTCGTGCCGTTAAGTATGGAACGACGCGGGAGAACATCCTTGGGCTGCGAGCAATCACCGGAAGTGGCTGCGAGATTCGCACCGGCACTGAAACCACAAAATGGGCCGTTGGCTACGACCTCACTCGACTACTGAGCGGATCCGAAGGGACCCTTGCCATCATCACCGAGGCAACCCTGAAACTACTTCCCAGGCAGCCGCAGAAGATCATGATGCGTGCCCTCTATCGCAATATGCAACAGGCGGCAGATGCAGTCGCTGCCATTATGGCGCAACCGGCCACCCCATCCGCACTGGAGTTCATGGATGGGGAGAGCCTCAAGCTGATCCGCAATCGACTAGGGGAGGATTTTCCAACCAATGCCGGGGCAATGCTGATGATCGAGACCGATGGATCTGGCGAGACCATTCGAGAATCTGCCAGCGCCATTGAGGCAGCAGCAGATCAGCCGGGGCTGGTCGATTTCCACCAGGCATCAAACGCTCAGGAGGCGGAACAGCTCTGGCAGGCACGCAAGATCCTCTCTCCCCGGCTGCGCGAGATCGCACCAAAAAAGATCAACGAAGACATTGTGGTCCCTGTCTCCAACATTCCCGCACTGATTCATTCCATCGAACGACTCTCCAGAGAACACCAGATCACCATCGCCAATTTTGGCCATGCCGGGAATGGGAACCTCCACACCAATCTGCTGGTCAATCCAGATGACCCACAAGAGATGGCACGAGCGGAGCAATGCCTCGATCAGCTCTTCCAGCGCGTGCTGGAGCTGCGCGGATCCATCTCTGGGGAACACGGCATCGGGCTGGTCAAACAACCCTATGTCGAACGGGAACTTGGCGAAGAGGAGCGCAGGATCATGCGCGACATTCGCACCCTGTTCGATCCGAATGGGATTCTTAACCCAGGGAAAGGGCCTCAGATATCCTGAGAGCTATTTGACAATCTTGAGGGAGGGGCCGCCTTTAGGCCGCTCCATCCTCTTTTCTGCCTCTACAGGCTCGTCGGTTTTCACTTCTACCTCTGCGGAGGGCTGACGCTCCTCCTGAGGGAAGATCATCCCCTGACCATTCTCCCGCGCGTAGATCGCCCGCACAGCAGATGGAGGGAAAGAGATCTCTTCCGATGCACCACTGAAACGGGCACTGAAATAGACCCAGTCATTCTCAATTGTCAGGCCAGAAACTGCGGACCCACTGCAGTTGAGCACAATTTCTCCCTCATTGACATGCGCCTGAGGAACCGTCGCCTGTGGATCTGTGGCATCCACCACCAGATAGGCGGTGAGGCCATTATCCTGAATCCATTGATGAATCGCCCGGATCAGGTAAGGGCGACTAGAACTCATCCCATCGCTGGATGGGGTATCAATCATGAAACTCTCGCTCCTCCTCGGTAAGGCTCTCAAGGAACGAGTCTCGATCAAACATGCGCTCTGCGTACTCCTTCACAGCCTTGGCTGAGGCCGGCAGCGTAACGCCCAACGAGTCGAGGCGCCAGAGAATCGGCGCAAGGCTACAGTCGACCAAAGAGAACTCATCACTCATGAAGTAGGGGTGCTGAGCAAAGAGTGGCGCCAACATCGTAATGCTCTCTGTCAGCTCTTTACGCGCCCGTGTGGCAGCCTTCTCGCTGCCATGCTCAATATCCTCCATGCGTAACGACCAATCCCGGTCGATCCGCTCAATCATCAGCCGCACCTGAGCACGCGCCACAGGATCCACTGGCATCAGTGGCGGATGAGGAAAGCGCTCATCGAGATACTCCATGATGACCTGAGAACCAAACAGGGTCAGGTCGCGGTCCGCAATGGTTGGCAACATCTGGTAAGGACTCAGCTCAATGAAATCCTCAGAGGGGTCCGAGAGGTCCACATTCTCCACCTCATGAGTAACCCCTTTCTCCGCCATCACAATCCTGACGCGGTGACTGAGATGGTCCAGAGAACCGGTGAAGAGCACCATGACGGAGCGTCTATTGGCAATAGTCATCGTTTACAAATCCTTGTCGATACAAAATGTAAGAAACCCTGAGCCCGTCATCAGGCCCAGGGTTTAATCGAGATCCGGCAGACGTTTTAGTGAACGTCCTTCCAGTACTCCTTCTTCAGGCGGTAGGCGGGGATCAGCAGAATCAGCAAGAACCCAAGCACATACCAGCCCAATGTCATACGGTAAGCCTTGGCTGGCTCACCGACGTAGGCGAGGAAGTTAACCAGATCACCAACGGCCTTGTCATATTCAGCAGGTGTCATGGATCCAGAGCCATCAACCACCAGCTTTTCATTGGTCTTCTCACCACCATAAGCCATATTGACCTTTTCATCCTTCAGGTACTGCTTACCCTGCAGCCCCTCCAGTACATGTGGCATGCCCACATCCTTGAAGACCACATTATTGACGCCCATTGGACGGCTTGAGTCAACATAGAAGCTGCGCAGGTAAGTGTAGAGCCAGTCATCCCCGCGTGAACGAGAAATGACACTCAGATCAGGCGGTGTCGTACCAAACCACTGTGCGGCCTGCTCTTCAGGCATCGCAATCTCCATGGTGTCATGAATCTTGGCACCGGTGAAGACCAGATTATCCAGCACTTCCTGGTCGCTCATGCCGAGGTCATCCGCCATTCTCTTATAGCGCATGAATTTGGCCGAGTGACAACTCAAGCAGTACTCCATGAACAACTTGGCACCATTCTTCAACGACTCCTTGTCAGAGAGGTCAATTGGAGCTTTGTCCAGTGCAACACCACCGCCGCCACCAGCCATCACCAAGGACGGGAGAAGCAACAGCAGTATGCTGAGTTTTTTCATCATCTTTTTCATCGATTATTCTCCTTGTCCTTAATGCTCTGGCAGACGCTCAGGAACCGGTTTGGTCTTATCCATCTTCGAGTAGAACGGCATCAACAAGAAGAAAGCAAAGTAGATCACCGAAAAGATCCGCGCAAACATGGTCGCTACTGGTGTTGCAGGCTGTGTGCCCAACCAGGAGAGCGCAATGAATGCGACAACGAAGATCGCCAGCGCTGCCTTGGAAATCATCCCCTTGTACTTGATGGACTTCACCGGACTCCGATCCAGCCATGGCAGGATAAAGAGCATGATAATGGCACCAAACATCGCCACTACACCGAGGAATTTATCGGGTACTGCGCGCAGGATTGCGTAGAAGGCCGTGAAGTACCACAGTGGCACAATGTGCTCTGGGGTCTTCAGCGGATCTGCAGGGACAAAATTATCCTTCTCCAGGAACCAACCACCCATCTCCGGCACGAAGAACATCACTGCAGAGAAGATCATCAGGAAGACGATCACACCAACAATATCCTTCACTGAATAGTAAGGGTGGAATGGAATACCATCCGCAGGCGCCGTCTCACTCCAGCGATTTCCCTTAGGACCGTCCTTGATCTCAACACCTTCTGGGTTATTTGAACCCACAGCATGCAGTGCAACGATATGAAGGAAAACCAGCATCACCAACACTAGAGGTACCGCAATGACGTGGAAGGCGAAGAAGCGGTTCAAGGTCGCATCCGCGATAACGAAGTCACCACGAATCCACAGTGCGATATCCTCACCCACATAAGGCACGGCGCCAAACAGGGAGATAATCACCTGGGCACCCCAGTAGGACATCTGCCCCCAAGGCAGCAGGTAGCCCATGAAGGCCTCTGCCATCAACGCGAGGTAGAGCACCATACCGAAGACCCAGATCAACTCACGCGGCTTACGGTAAGAGCCATACATCAACCCACGGAACATGTGGAGGTAGATCACCACAAAGAAAGCCGAGGCGCCGGTCGAGTGCATATAGCGGATCAACCACCCCCACTCCACATCACGCATGATGTACTCCACTGAGGCGAAAGCGAGTTCAGCATCCGGCTTGTAGTTCATGGTGAGGAAAATACCGGTGACGATCTGAATCACCAGCACCAACATCGCCAGTGAACCGAAGAAGTACCAGAAGTTAAAGTTCTTTGGCGCGTAGTATTGCGCCAGATGCTCATTCCAGACTTTCAGCAGTGGGAAACGCTGATCAAACCAGCCCACTACGCCTGTTGCTTCAGTCTCTCTCAGTCCCATTATGCTGCTCCTTGATCAACGCCCACCAGGATACGGGTATCACTGACATAGCTGTGTGGAGGAATGACCAGATTGGTCGGTGCGGGTACCCCACTGTAGACACGGCCCGCCAAATCAAAGCGTGAACCATGGCATGGACAGAAGAAGCCACCCTTCCAGTCAGGGCCGAGATCAGCTGGCGCCATCTCGGGACGGAAGGTTGGAGAGCAGCCCAGATGCGTACAGATACCGACCGTCACCAGATACTCCGGCTTGATCGCACGAGAATCATTTTTGCAGTACTCGGGCTGCTCCGACTCATTGGACGCTGGATCAGCCAGAGTGCCTTCCAGTGTCTTCAGATTATTCAGCGTCTCTTCGGTACGGCGCACAATCCAGACTGGCTTACCGCGCCATTCGACCGTTAGCATCTGCCCCGGTTCCATCTTGCTGATATCAGCCTCAACAGGAGCGCCTGCCGCCTGTGCTCTCGCACTGGGGCTCATCGACTTGACGAAGGGAACCGCCACGAAGGCCGCCCCAACCGCGCTCACTGCAGAGGTTGCTGCCGTCAGAAAACGACGCTTACCCAGATCTACAGTCTCTGTACTCATACAGTTTCTCCAAAAATAGACAACGATGGACCCGGCTAACCATTTAATCAATCAGTCTGCCAGACACACACCAAACCCAAAATTAGTGGCGGGGGATATTACCATAAACCCAACGTGTGATTACACCCTTTTTCCAAAAGGGCAATCCCCTCAAACAGATAGGTGGCGTTGCAGCCAATACTCCGTCAATGCCAGCTGCCACAGTTTACTGCCTT